>SYAP01000214.1 GCA_005787565.1 Verrucomicrobiaceae bacterium
ACATCATAGATCAGCACCTCCCCGGATTGCTGCAACCCGTACAATTCCTCCAAATCAATCCCTTCCACCTTGCCCAATTTGCGATTGGTCGGCGGCATCTTCACCGGCTTCACCTGCGGCTCAACTGGAGCTTTCTTCACGGATGGCTCAACCGGCGCCACGGGAATAGACTCCCGCACACAGGAAACGGAGACCATCCCGAACACGCAAATTGCGAAAAGGCAAACGCTCCACAATCCGGAGTTCTTCGATGCGAGATTGGCCATGCGCCAATTCTTCCTTCTTCCGGGTGTGATCTCAAGATCGGATATGACGGCCCTCATTCCCCCAGCACCCCGATCTCCGCAGCGGCCGCGTAGGGCTTGCCTGCGGCCCCGGATTTCGAAGTGAAACGCACATACCTTGCTTCCACCGCAGCGCCTTCAATGAGAATGATGCGTTCAGCAGGATCATTGACGAGGTTGCCGAGTTTGAATGCCTGAGAAGGTGTCCATTTCTCACCATCCAAACTGAAAGAAATCTCGCCCGTCTCAACCATCCCATCCGGCACCCGCTTGTCCTGTCGCGGAAGATAACCGATGCCACCCACTTTCCAAACTCGTCCCATGTCGATCTCTAACTGATGTGGATGCGGCACATCGCCGGTCCATCGGGAATGCCAGAAAGTGGCCGGATCACCATCGATCGCTTTCGCACCCGCATACTCCGCACTTTGCTCGCTGGAACACACCCGCACCGTCCACCCCGCCGCGTGGATCGGCAATCGGACCTCACTGATCGGACCGGCATCATCCCCGGCGATCGCAATCGCCTTAACCCGACCACCCTCCGGCAAAGAAAAGGGCTTCTGATAGACCGGACTGCTCCCACCCGGTTCGGACCCATCTGTGGTGTAGTGGATCTTCAAACCGGCAGCGCCGCTGGTATCTCCCTGTCCGTGTGGTTTCCATCCGAATGAACCCGCCGCCGGTGGCTGGATCGTGACGAGCCCTTGCGCATCACGCCGGATCTGCAACGACGGTGGCGGCATCTGATAGAAATGCGCAGAAAAATTCGCAATCGATGGCTTGAGCCGCGAATCGATAATCCGAACCCGGAACCGGGTCGTGGAAACAGCAGGAAATCTCAGGATTTTCTTATAGCCAATCGTTTCACCTCGGGCCACTTCCTTCCAAACACCATCAATTTCCGCATCAAGCGCATGGGAAATCACCCGCTGGCCCACCACCCCGACGGCCTCCTGCAACACAACGCGGTTGACCATGCGGGAAACGGGAAAACGGACCGTAAACTCGCCGGTGCCCGCATCTGGCTGCCAGAACTTTGTTAGATCACCATCAAGAACGGCGGCGGCACCGCTGGTCGCACCTTGCATCAGCGGCGCGGTGGCGTAGGTCGCACGGATCCGGCGTCCCACCTCTTCAAGACACGCCACATCCCGGGCACCGAAACGCCCGCTCTTGTCTGGCGGAACATTCAACAAAAACACCCCGTTGCCGCCAACCGCCCTCTCATAAATGTCAAAAACATCATCGGCGGATCTCACAGCCTGCTCGTCCTCATTCCGCCAGAACCATCCAGCGCGGATCGACGTGTTGATCTCAGGGATGATGTAATAAAGCGAGCGCGCCTTGAAAGTCTCACCGTAAACCGAGTAAGTCGGACGAACGATCATCTGATTGGATCCAACATCGTCATCGGGTCGATCCACGCCCGATTCAACGAGCCCCTGCACGGGCAAAACATTCCACTCGGCGGACCGGGTCTTTCCCGCCTCATTGCCACACCATCGAACATCCGGACCACCGAAAATCACCGCTTCAGGAGCCAACTTGCGGATGAGGGAGAACCACTCGTCCTTCAGATAAGTCTGGTTGCCCTTGGTCTTCGGATGCGCCCCATCAAACCAGACCTCGTGAATCGGACCATATTCTGTCAACAGCTCGTATAGCTGGTTCATGAAATAACGGTTGTAATCATCCGCCTTCAAGCGAAACACCGGCGCACCATCAGGCTTGTCTTTTCTCACCCGATCCGGCGCAGACTGAAAAGTCTCCGGATCGGTCGGAATCACGCTGTCCATCGCGGGTCGACCATTCCCATAAAGTCCTTCTGGATGCTCAATCTGATAGAGATCCGCCGGCGAAAGATAAACACCCAGCTTCAGTCCATGTTTCCTGCACGCATCGGAAAGCTCACGGAGCACATCACCCTTGCCATCGCGCCATGGAATACCTCGAACCGAGAAACGTTCGTTATACCGGGTCTGCCACGTGCAGAAACCATCATGATGCTTCACCGTGATAAGCATCAGCTTCATGCCCGCATCTTTCGCGACACGACACCACTGGTCGACATCAAGCGTATCGCCAGGATCAAACACCTTGGGATCCTCCTGCCCGTTTCCCCACTCAACTCCCGTAAACGTATTCGGACCGAAATGAATGAAGCAGGTGAACTCCAGTTGATGAAACGCCAACTGCCTCGGAGACGGCACCACATTGCCCGCTTTCTCCAGAATCACCTCCGGCGAATCTGCAGGACCGATCTCAACTTCATGGACATGCGGCTGCGCGACAAGCGGAGCGACCAAAGACCAAGCAACACCTACAATTCGAAATAAAACGGACTGGAGCATAAGGAACGCCGAAACCCTGACTCGATTTCACCGAATGTCACAGCCGATTTGCCGCAACCCCATCATCATCGCGAAAAAACCATGTTCAGAATTCGCTCCAGCCCCACCCGATCCTCCGCATCGAACGCCCCGACTTCCAACCCATCCACATCAAAAACCGCCACCACAGCCCCTGCCCGATCAAACACCGGCACCACAATCTCGCTCGCCGACCGCGCATCACAGGCGATGTGCCCCGGAAAATCATGAACATCCCTCAACACCTGCGTTTCCCCACGGACCCACGCCGTGCCGCAAACACCCTTCCCCCACGCAATCCGCCCACATCCCGGCGTCCCCTGATACGGCCCGATCACCAGCGAGCCACCACTCACGCGGTAAAACCCGGTCCAGAAAAAATGCGGCATCGCCCCATGCAAAACCGCCACCACCCCAGCCATCCGCGCCACCGGATCCGGCTCCCCGCAAAGCAGACCCGCAATCCGCACCTCCGCCTCCTGATAAAGATTCCGCTTCTCCTCACCCTCCGGCACCCGATAAAAATCACTCATCTGCGCAAGATTGCCCACCCAGCCTCCGGTAGCCAATCCCGGAAAAATCAAAATCGCCCGAGATTCTGCTTGGCAAGTCCCCCGCGATCCGCCAATTTCCGCGCCCGCCCGATTCCGGGCACTTTAACGACTTCGCATCATGGCCGTAGCTATCCGACTCAACCGCAAGGGAACCAAAGACCGCCCTTACTACAAAATCGTCGCTGTGGACAGCCGCAAGCGCCGCGACGGTCGCTATATCGAACAACTCGGGACCTATGACCCGCTGATCGAAGGCACCAACTTCACCATCGATCTCGAAAAGACCGACAAATGGCTTTCCGTCGGTGCAAAGCCCTCCGAAACCGTCAACAGCATCATCCGCAAGGCACGCACTGCCGCCAAAGCCTGATCATTCACGGATTTCCTGAATTTCCAACGGCCGCTCCCCCATCGGGAAGCGGCCGTTTTTCATTTCCTCCACCACCCTCGAAATGAGATTCGACGAATTCATGAATCTGGCCCTGCACGATCCGCAGCGCGGCTACTACGCACGCCGAATCCAATCCGTCGGCGGGCGCGGCGACTTCACCACAGCACCCATGCTCTCCGACCTTCCCGGGCGGGCCATCGCCCGCTGGGCCGATCTCGCACTCCGGGAAACCTCTTGCCGCGACCTCATCGAAGTCGGCCCCGGAGAAGGACTTCTCACCGCTTCCGTCCTGAAACACCTTCCCTTACTCCGCCGGCTCCGCACTCGAATGCACCTCGTGGAAACCTCCACACCACTCGCCGATCGGCAAAAAAACCTCCTCGGAAATCGCGTTCACCATCACACCGACCTAAAATCCGCCCTCGCCCTCTGCAAAGGCCGCGCCGTGATCTTCTCCAACGAACTCGTCGACGCCTTCCCCGTCCGCCGCTTCGAATCCACCTCCAATGGCTGGCGGGAGATCCACGTCGACCTCTCCCCGAACTCAACGGCAACCGAAAACCTCCAACCCATCCACCAACCGCCCTCCTCATCCCTCTGGAAAATCGACTTCCCCACCGGCCAACGCATCGAAATCCACCACGCCTATCAACAATGGCTCACCAAATGGATGCCCGATTGGCATGCCGGAAAAATCCTCACCATCGACTACGGAAACACCGCCGATCAGCTTTTTCATCGCCGCCCGCACGGCACACTCCGAGCCTACCTGCTCCAGCAACGCCTCGATGGCTCCGCGATCTATCAGAACATCGGACGCCAGGATCTGACCTCCGACGTCAACTTCACCGACCTCATCCAGTGGAGCCAACCCTGGACCTCCACCCACCACCTGCAATCTCTCTCCGCTTTTCTAACAAATCACGCCAAGCCCGATTCCGAAATCGACCGTGCGATGTGTGACGAATCAGGCGCGGGCTCAGCCTTTCAAGTGCTCGAACAATCCCGCTGATCAACCAATACTTGTTAGAAAAGGCACCCGTCAGCGGGCTCCGGAGGGGGAGAGACCCGGAGCCCGCCGACCGGTCTCCAGTGGAAAACCACCGGTGGTGCGAACGTCCGAATCCTACCCCCATCCTCCTCACACAACCATTACGTGATCGCGTGCATCACGCGGACACCACCCTCCGCAGCCAAATTCAGCAACACATCATCTCAAGGCTTCGCTCCCAGAATCTCTTTCCGATGACGCTCAAACAGATCGACCAATTCCTTCCGAATGTCTTCTGCCGCGATCGGCGCAAGCCGCTTGAGCGAATCTTCATTCAAAAACTGCCGCGTCCTCGCATTCGACGCGATCAGATCGATCTCCACCAGCAACCGCGGACCCTCCGGCGTCTGCACCACCGGATAAAGCGGATGCAACTCCTCATCCGCATTCCCGAACTTCACCGCCACCGCCGCCCACGCATCGCCCCGCAACACCGAACCAACCACCGGCATCCCCGTCACCCGCCGCACACTCGCCAGTTCGTAATTCAAATTCCGCAGCACCCGCGTCGCCGAAGCCTGCCCTCCCTGCCACGCCAATCGCTCGATCATCCCGGCGAAATCGCCCGCACGCACCGACTCGATCCATCCCGTGATCAACGACCTCGCCTCTTCTTCAGTCGGCGCCTTGCCCGCAGCCACCGCCTCGATCTTCACCGCCTTATCTAACACTTTCTCCCGCCAGCCTTCATTCCACTTCCGCCCGTTCTCCGTCGCCCAGTCCCGCACCACGGACAAATCACCCTGCACCTTCACTCCAGGCCGCACCCCCGGCATCAGCAACCATCCGGCCTCTGTCTTCCGGAAATAGAAATGCTGCAAATCCACCCGATCCGGCTCACGAGTGACAAAAAACTGATAGGACGCAACTCCCGCCTCGCCCGACTCATGGAAACCCATCGGCACCGCCACCCGCACCTCGCCCGACTGGTTCAACGCACGCCAGGCCTGCGCGATCCGCGTGCACCCCAAACGCGCAGTCCGCCGACTACCCGTTAGATCCAACAGCGAAACCAGCGGAGCCACCGATCCCTCACGGAACCCCGCCTCCAATGCTCTCACAGCATCCGCCAGACTCTCCTTCGGCTTCGCCGGCAAATCCTCCCGCAAAAGCTCCGGAAATCGATCCAACAACTCATCCTCATCATCGATCTCGTCCTCATCATCCTCATCCGTCACCCCATGCAGGAAAGACGTCGGCGGATCGATCTGCCAAAGCGCATTCCTGTCTCGCGACAACTCAAGGTGCACCACCTCCAACGCCGGAACCGTCGATCCCGCCCGCACCCCCGCCGGATCCAGACATGCGATCGAAATCAGCCCAGACTTCGCATCCGACTCCTCATGCACCAAAACCCTCAACACCTCCGGAGCCACCAAAAGCCGCCATGGCCGCTTCACCCGATCCCCATCACCCACCGCCGCATCCGCCGCCTTCAACCGCAAATTCCAATCCTGCGGCAAAACCTCACGCAACCCTCCCAGCATCCCTAACATCGCAGGCAGATCCCGCTTCCCACACGCCTCGACAAACCGCTTCCCGATCTCCTCGGCTGTCCCTTCATGCAGCTCATCCGCTGTTAGATGCGCCTCGATCTCACTCCGCATCCTCGTCGACGCTTCCTTCCGCAGCACCTCCAGATCCTCGATCTGCCCGCGCAACATCCACTCCTCCATCGCCTGCACCCTCCGCCGCCACTCCGCCGTGTATCCCATCCCCGTATTCTCAAACGACGAAAGCACAGGCGTCGGCAACCACTTGCCACCACGCTTCACCAAAGCCACCGCAAAAACCTTCAGTCGCGCAGGATCAAATCCACCACCCTTCCTCACCAACACCCCGGCAATCTCACCATCAACCTTCAACTCACCTGCCGCCAGCGCTCCCCCATCCACATCCTTTGCCATCCCATCAAGCCGCCGCGCGATCTCCTTCCGCTTCTCAGCCGCCGTGTTCGCGACCAATGCCGTATCCCCATCCGGTTCCAAATTCACCTTCCGCTCGCGGACCAATCCCAGAAAACGGATCGCCACATCCGCAGGCTCCACCGCCACCACCGGTTCTTGCGCCTCCTCCGCCGCAGAAACCACGGAAACCAAGGCCACTGCCAGCGTGCAAATCCATTTATTCCAGTTCACCGCGCCATCCATACCCCATCAGACCGCGGGATCAATGCCCAATCCCGCGCAACCACTCCACCAATACCGGAACATCCGCCGCCGCCCACTCCAAACCACCCAACTCCCCCGCATCACACCAGCGGATTTCCTCATGCTCCAACGCTTCAGGTTCACCACCTTTCAAAACACATCGATACGGCAACAAACGGATCGCACCCCTCCCATAATCCCAATCCACCGGCGTCATCGCCGAAACCACCACCACTTCCACTGCAAGCTCCTCCGCCAATTCCCTCACCAACGCCACCTCCGGAGCCTCCCCCGCCTCCACCTTCCCTCCCGGAAATTCCCAACACCCACCCAAATGCCCACCCTCCTGTCGCTTGCACGCAAGCACCAACCCGGGGCCCTTCTCAATCAATCCGCATACCACTTCAACAGCCATTCCCGGAACCATGCCCTCCCACCCACCACCAATGCAAG
>SYAP01000215.1 GCA_005787565.1 Verrucomicrobiaceae bacterium
CCGCCCCTCTCAACGACACCCACCACACCACCCAAGCCACCAACGCCACCAGCCACCACCCCACCGGCGGAAACGCCAACACCCCCAACAAACCCGACACCACCGCCAATCCCAGACGCTGCTTCAAATCCATGAAACGAATCTTAATCCACACCACATTCAAAACCAGAAACTTTCTTCCCCCACGAGCATCTCGCCACGAACCACTTGCGACATCCAGCCCGCCCCACCCGCCATCATGGCACGCCATCCGCTCTTGAGTCGGTGTGAAACACATCGGATTCCTCCTTGATATGGACGGCGTCATCTACCGCGGAAACCAACTCATCCCCGGGGCCGACCACTTTGTCCAACGCTTGCGAAACGAAGGCATTCCCTTCCGCTTTCTAACAAACAACTCCCAGCGCACCCGCCGCGATGTCGCACTCAAACTCCGCCGCCTCGGCCTCCACGCCGATGAGGACGACGTCTTCACCTGCGCCATGGCCACCGCCCGCTTCCTCGCCCAACAAAAACCCGGCGGCACCGCCTTCGTCATCGGCGAAAACGGACTCGCCGCCGCACTCCACAAAAACGGTTACACCGTCGTCGATGACGACGCCGACTACGTCGTCGTCGGCGAAGGCCGCACCCTCACCTTCGAAATGATCGAACGCGGTGTTAGACTCGTCGAAAAAGGCGCGCGCCTCATCGCCACCAACCCCGATCCCACCTGCCCCACCGATGCCGGCACCCGCCCCGGCTGCGGCGCCATCGTCGCCATGATCGAACGCGCCACCGGCCGCGCCGCCTTCTCCGTCGGCAAACCCAGCGGCGTCATGATGCGAATGGCCCAGAACGAACTCGGCGTCCGCTCCGCCGAAACCATCATGGTCGGAGACACCATGGACACCGATGTCCTCGGCGGCGTCGGCATGGGCTATCAGACCGTCCTCGTCCTCAGCGGCCACACCACCCGCAAAGACCTCGACCACTACGCCTACCGCCCCGATTGGGTCGTCGATTCCGTCGCCCACCTCCCCGAAGAACTCTTCCACGGCGGCCGCATCCTCGCGGAAGCCGTCTAAACCAACCCCCATCGCTCCTCCACATCACCCCATCTAACAAATTCACCGATTCCTTCCTTCAGCCCACCGCAGGCCCACAAACATCAGGCAAAACCTGCCACTCTCACCCCCGCTAACCCCAACGCAGCCTTGCCCCTCCACCCCACCCGTGCTACCCACCCGGCACATGGGACTCGCCGATCGGGATTACTACAAACAGGACGCGCACCACTCACGGCAGCCATCAAACAGGACGCCCGTAGTGCTCGCCTTGCTGGCCCTCAACGTCGGACTCTATTTCTTCGAAATCCTCATCCTCGACACCGCAGGCCGCGGCATCGAAAAACCCATGCGCGAATTGGGTGCCTTCGCCATGGAATCCGCATTCAGGGAACACCGCTACTGGGAATTCCTCACCTTCCAGTTCCTCCACGGCAGCCTCGCCCACCTCGCCTTCAACTGCCTCGCCATCTTCTTCTTCGGACCCTGGATGGAATGCTGGTGGGGCTCCCTCCGCTTCCTCGCCTTCTACCTCCTCTGCGGTGCCGCTGGAGCCCTCTTCTTCTCCGCACTCGTCGTCCTCCGCCTCCTCCCCTGCGACTGGCAATCCGGCCTCGTCGGCGCATCCGCCGGCATCTACGGCATCCTCATCGGCGTCGCAGTCATCGCCCCCAACCTCCGCGTACGCCTCCTCTTCCCCCCGGTCGAACTCTCCATGCGCCAACTCGCATCCATCATCCTCGGCATCGCCACCGTCGTCATCCTCCTCGGCATCGGCGATAACGAAGGCGGCGAAGCCGGCCACCTCGGCGGTGCCATCCTCGGCTTCATCCTCACCCGCCACCCATGGCTGTTAGGCCGCTCTGGAAAAGGCCGCCCCCTCCAAATCACCCGGCCCCAATCCCAAAAATCCACCTCCCAACCCAAACTCCGCCCCCGCTCCAACATCGACCTCCAACGCAGCTCCGAGGTCGACCGCATCCTCGATAAAATCTCCAGCCAAGGCTTCCAAAGCCTCACCCCCGCCGAACGCGAAACCCTCCAGCGCGCCGCACAATCCGAACCCAACGACCGATGACCGACCCCGAAATGATCCACGCCCCGGACCCCTCCGTCCAACTCGCACGCCTCCGCGCCATCATGCACCGCCTCCGCGCACCCGGCGGCTGCCCGTGGGACGCAGAACAAACTCACCAATCCCTCATCCCCAACCTCATCGAGGAAGCCTACGAAACCGTCGACGCCATCGAACGCTCCGACTTCCCCCACCTCCAGGAAGAACTCGGCGACCTCCTCCTCCAAGTCATCTTCCACTCCGAACTCGCCGAAGAAGCCGGCCGCTTCAACCTCGACGATGTCGCACGCGGCATCGCCGACAAACTCGTCCGCCGCCACCCCCACGTCTTCTCACAAAGCACCGCCTCCACCAGCGATGCGGTCCTCAAACAATGGGACGAAATCAAACGCACCGAAAAAGGCGACGGCGAAAAACCCTACCTCCACGGCGTCGGCAAAGGCCTCCCCGCACTCCTCCGCGCCACCAAACTCCAGAAAAAAGCCTCCAAAGCCGGCTTCGACTGGCCCGTCACCACCGGAGTCATCTCCAAAATCCGCGAAGAACTGCTAGAACTCCAGTCCGCCCTCGACGCCCAGGACGCAGACGCCGTCACCGAAGAACTCGGCGACCTCATGTTCTCCGTCGTCAACCTCGCACGCTTCCAAAAACTCGACCCCGAAGTCGTCCTCCACGCCGCCAACCGCAAATTCGAAAACCGCTTCGGTGCCATGGAAACCATCCTCAAACAACAAGGACTCGACCTCGAATCATCATCCCCCCACCAAATGGAAGACGCTTGGCAACAAGCCAAAGCCGCCGAACACTGACCCGCCCCTCACCCCTCCCCCGGCGGCGAGATCACATGCACACGGTCCACACCGTGCTTCGCAAACTCCTCCCAATACCGCTTCTCCCAAGCCCCCGTCCGCGCACGCCGCTGCTCCTCCGTCAGCGCGTCCCATGCCTTCTGCCCGATCGACCGGATCAAATCCCGATCCGCCAACCGCACCGCCAGCTCATCCCAAAAACTCTCATTCCGGAACTCATCGTAACACTCGTGGTGAAACAACCGCTCCTCCACCTCCGGCCGGATCCGGAAACGCTGCCGCTCCTCGTCAAATTCAATCCAATCCGCCAACCCCGAGTGACTCGCCTTCTCCAAAATCTTGCTCGCAAACGCCTCATACTCAGCGACCTTCTGATCCGCCGACTCCTTCTCGTTCCACTCCGCAATCGTCGACGCAAGACTCACCATCTCCACCAACAACGCCAACTCCTGATCTGAAAATCGCAAATGCATCCCTGCCCCCAGCAAACCACCATCCGCCCCACCCCGCAAGCCCTCACACAACCTTCATTCGAAGCTTGATCCCGCCGCCCCAATCCGCCAAACCCTCCCCGGCAATGCACGAGTAGCTCAGCGGTAGAGCAACCCGCTTACACCGGGTCGGTCGGCGGTTCGATCCCGTCCTCGTGTACCACCCCTCTTCTCCACGGTCGATCCTCCATCAGCCCCGCCCCACCAGCCGGCTCGCCGTCCGCACCAGCGAACTCCACAACCCGCCCTTCTGCGCCTGCGGCTTCGCCCGCTCCAACGCCGCCCGCGCCTCACGGATCATCTCCGCAGACGCCACCTTGATCTCGAAATCATCACTCCCCGGCGGCCCGAATGAAATCACCGGCGACAGGTGAACCATCGCACTTCGCACACTCACCCTCGCTGATAGATGCACCTCCGAAACCCCCGTCCGCTTCACCAAATCCTCCACCATCCCCGGCCTCACCCCGCCACCCGGCAAAATCTGGATCCTCCCCGCAGCCTGCTTCACCAACTCCGCGATCCGTTCCGCACCCGCCGTCACATCCGCCTCACCCCCGCTTGTTAGAACGCGCGGCACCCCCAGCGAAATCAAAACCTCCAGCGCCTCCCTCAGATCCCGGCTCACATCAAACGCCCGGTGAAACGTCAGATCCAGCCCCTCCGCATGCTTCACCAACCGCCTCACCCGCGCCTCATCCACCGATCCATCCTCTAACAAAAACCCGAACACAACCCCGTCCGCACCCTCCCGCCGCAACACATCGATCTCATCCAACATCAGCTCGAACTCCCCTTCCGAATACAAAAAATCCCCCGCCCTCGGCCGCACCATCACCATGATCTTCCCCGGATAAACCCGCCGCGCCGCTCGCAAAAACCCCACACTCGGCGTCACCCCGCCTTCGGACAAACACCCGCACAACTCAATCCGCTCCGCACCCCCCTCGGCGCACGCGATGACGGACTCAAGATGATCCACACAAATTTCAACGCTCACACCCCCACCTTCTTCACTCCTCCTCCCCATTCCAAGCTCACGCTGCGAAAAAAATCAAAATCCCCACCCCTCATCATCTTCCCCTCATCTTCACACGCCATCCATGGTGCATGAAGATCAACTTCGCCACCACCACCCTCTGCGGCCTCGCCCTCCTCGGCTCCTCCTGCGCCTCCACCGCCCCATGGCAAATGAAAGTCGTCGGAGAAACCTGGCACCTCGCCGCCTTCGAAGAATCACTCGACCTCTCCGGCATCGCCTCCGCAGACATGCGCCACTGCCTCGTCGGCAGCGACGAATCCTTCTACATCCAACCCGGCATCATCGACTCAGAAAAAAGCCGCATCGAATCCCGCCGCCCCATCCCCCTCATCCCTACCTCCCAAGCCGACAAAAACACCGAAGTCGATATCGAAGGTGTCACCTGGTCCCCTCGCGACTCCAGCTACTACGTCACCGGCTCCCACGGCCTCGGCAAAAAGAAGGCCGACTTCCAACCCGCCCGCAACACCCTCTACCGCATCCCCTTCAACACCGCCAAAAGCGAAATCAACCCCGCCGCCATCCGCAGCGCCAGCCTCCTCCCCCTCCTCGAGAAATTCCCAGAAACCGCCTCCTTCGTCCGCCGCCCCCTCCAACAAAACGGCCTCAACATCGAAGGCCTCACCACCTCTAACGGTCGCCTCTACTTCGGCCTCCGCGCCCCCAACATCAACGGCCGCGGCTTCATCATCGATGTCGATCCCGCCGCCGTCTTCGATGACAAAAACGACAAACCCCACGTCCACTCCGTCGACCTCGGCACCGGCCGCGGCATCCGCGAAATCGCCGCCATCCACGATGGCTTCCTCATCATCACCGGAAACGCCAGCGCCGAAGCCTCCAAAAAATTCCCGCAAACCCAAGCCCCCGGCCCCGACGACCGCTTCGAAGTCCTCCACTGGAACCCCGCCGATGGCTCACGCACCACACACCTCGGCGAACTCCCCCGCAACGGCGGAAAAGCGGAAGGAATCCTCCTGTTAGAACAAACCACCCACACCATCGAACTCCTCGTCATCTTCGACAGCCTCCCCGGTGGCGCTCCCCTCACCCTACGCCTCACCCGCAACCAAACCGCCTCTAACTGAATCTCACCGCATCGCGGAAATCAACAAACCAAACACAACAACACACAACCAAACCATGAAAACCAACATCATCATCACAACCCTCGCCCTCATCACCGCCCCGGCCTTCGCAGACTCCCTCAAAAGCCGCGAAATCCACCTCGATGACTGCCCCCCAGCCGTCCGCGAAACCATCCTCGACAACGCCCGCAACGGCACCATCGAGGAAGTCGAACACATCCGCTTCGGCGACCAGCTCCTCTACGTCGCCGAAGTCGACCTCCCGCAAGACCGCGACCTCGACATCCACGTCGACGGCTCCGGCAACCTCATCGAAACCCGCGAGGACCTCACCCTCGCCGAACTCCCCGCCCCCGTCAGCTCCGCCCTCCAAAAACTCGGCGGTTCCACCGACGATATCGAACGCCACATCAAAGGCGAAACCACCACCTTCCACGCCGAAATCGACCGCAAAGGCCTCCCGGACCTCAACGTCGTCATCTCTGCGGACGGCCAAATCATCGAACAAACCGAAGAAGCCGACGACTGATCCCCAGGTGTAGTTGCTGCAAAACGCCGGAGGTGGACAAGTGCCGCCTCCGGCCTACCCTTTCCACAAGATGCGATTGCTCATCGTCGAAGACGCCGCCCGCCTCCGCAACATGCTCGGTGACGCCCTCACCCGCATGGGCCACGGCGTCGACCTCGCCGAAGACGGCGAGGAAGGCGAAGCCATGGCCCGCCTCAACCCCTACGACGCCATCGTCCTCGACCGCCTGATGCCCCGCAAGGACGGCCTCGATGTCCTCCGCGACCTCCGCCGCGATGGCATCACCACACCCATCCTCCTCCTAACAGCCCTCGACGGCGTCGATGAAAAAGTCCGCGGCCTTGGCATCGGCGCCGATGATTATCTAACGAAACCCTTCGCCCTCGCCGAACTCGCCGCCCGCCTCGAAGCCCTCACCCGCCGCCACCACGGCCAGGCAGATTCCATCATCCGCATCGGCCCGCTCAATATCGACATCGCCGCCAAATCCGTCCTCCGCGATGGAGAATCCATCACCCTCACCGCCCGCGAGTTCTCACTCCTCGAATGCCTCGCCCGCCGCCCAGGCCAGGTCCTCAGCCGCGCCCAAATCGAGGAACGCATCTACTCGGAAAACGACAGCCCCCTCAGCAACGCCGTCGATGCCGCCATCTACTCCCTCCGCCGCAAACTCTTCCCGGATGGCTCACCCTCCCTCATCCAAACCCGCCGCGGCCTCGGCTACGTCCTCGAACTCCCGTGAAATCCATCCGCACCACCCTCACCCTCACCCTCTGGGCCGCCACCGGGCTGCTCCTCCTCTTCGCCGCGGCCTTCATCTTCCTCGCCACCCGCCAGATCCTCTTCTCACAATTCGATGAAACCCTAACAGCCAAAACCCAGGCCCTCATCGCCGCCGCAGAGGTCGATGGCAAGGAACTCGAATTCGACTTCACCGTCGAGGACTTCGCCGGCTTCGGCCCCAATGCCGGCGGCGACTACTTCGAGGTCCGCCGCAGCGATGGATCCCTCGTCATCGCCTCACCCTCCCTCGGCACCTCCTCCCTCCCCTCATTCCCCGTCCCCACCGCCGAAGATCCGGAAATCCTCTCCGCGAATCTATCAGACGGCCGCCCCGCTCGATTTCTCATCCGCCCCTTCCTCCCCTACGATGATAAAAAGGCACGCTTCACCGACCTCCACATCATCGTCGCCAGCCAAAGCATCGAAATCAACCGCAGCCTCACCGCCCTCGCCATCGTCCTCCTCATCACCTTCCTCGCCGCAACCGCTCTAACCATCCCCGTCGTCCGCATCGCCCTCACCCACGGCCTCCGACCCCTCAACCAACTCGGCCGCGAAGTCCAACAAATCCGCACCGACCTGTTGGAAAAACGCATCACCGAAACCGGACTCCCCCCCGAACTCTCCACCGTCGCCTCACGCATCAACGCCCTCCTCGCCCGCATCGAATCCTCCTTCGAGCGCGAACGCCGCTTCAGCAGCCACGCCGCCCACGAACTCCGAACCCCCCTCGCCGAACTCAAAACCATCGCCGAAATGGGAGCCCAATGGCCCGATCAGGCAAACCCCCAACGCTGCTCGGAAATGCTCACCGTCATCTCCGAACTCGAAGCCCTCCTCGAAAAACTCTCCCTCCTCTCCCGCGCCGACGCCGGCCGCCTCCCCCTCCAACCCACCACCATCCACCCCGCCACCCTCCTCACCACCATCACCGACCGTTTCCAACCCGCAACCACCACCCGCAACCTCACCCTCAACACCCCCC
>SYAP01000017.1 GCA_005787565.1 Verrucomicrobiaceae bacterium
CCGGCGTTGGTGGCGTTGGGGTCGATCGTGCTTTTGAAGGAGGCGGCGCTGGGGTTGGGGTGTGGGGTGGCGGCGGGGGCGTTGTTGTTGGCGGGAGGGAATCCGCTGGAGGGGATGCGGATGGGGCTGGCGGATCATGTGTTTCCGGCGATGGAGGGGCCGTGGCGGGTGGGGTCGCTGGTGTTCACGCTGATGTTGGGGGCGTTCGCGGGGGTTTTGGAGAGGTCCGGGGGATTCGCGACTTTGTTAGAGAGGGTGATGCGAGGCGGGAGGGATGCGGGGAGGCGTTTGTTAGGCGGGGTGTATGGGTTGGGGTTGTTGTGTTTTTTCGACGGGTTGGCGAACAGTCTTCTGTTAGGGAGGATCGCGCGGCCGATGGCGGATCGGGCTGGGGTTTCGCGGGAGAAGTTGGCGTGGGTGGTGGATTCGACGAGTTCGCCGGTGGCGTGTGTGGCGTTCATTTCGACGTGGATCGCGACGCAGTTGAGTTTGATTGATCAGGGGTTGAAGGGTGCGCCGTTCGAGGTGGATGCGTATGGGATGTTTTTCGCGTCGGTTCCGGCGAACGCGTATTGTTTGCTGACGTTGTTGTTGGTGCCGTTGGCGATCCGGACGGGTTGGGAGCCGGGGGCGATGCGGCGTTTCAAGGCGGTGGCGGTGGAGGCTGAGGGTGGGATGGGTCGGCGGGATTTGCCGGCGGCGCGGGTGGTTCTGGTGCCGCTGGGGGCGTTGGTGTTAGGGATTCTGGCGGGGTTTCCGTTGATGGCGAAGGGAGCGGTGGATGTGTTTTCGGTGGCGGGTTGGCGTGAGTCTTTCAGCGGAGATGGCGGGCCGTATGCGTTGGTTTTCGGGGCGTTTGTGGGGTTGGTGGCGGCGATGTGGGTTTTTCCTGCGAGGAGGAGGCATGAGGCGGCGGAGGCGGCGGTGCATGGTGCGGGGGCGTTGTTGCCGGCGTTGGTGGTGTTGGTGTTGGCGTGGTCGTTGGGGAGTGTGTTCGAGGCGCTGGGTGCGGCGGACCGGATTGCGGCGTTGCTGGCGGAGGGGGTGGCGGTTTCTTGGTTGCCGCTGGCGGTTTTTTTAACAGGTTCGGCGATGTCGTTTGCGACGGGATCGTCGTGGGGGACGATGGGATTGTTGATGCCGCTGGCGCTGCCGGCGGTTCTAACAGCCGGGGCTGCGGTGGGGATGTCGCCGGGGGAGGTTCAGGTGCTTGCGCCGATGGTGATTGGGGCGGTGTTTGGAGGGGCGGTGTTTGGCGATCATTGCAGCCCGTTTTCGGACACGACGATTGTGAGTGCGATGGCCTCGGGGTGCAGGCCGATGGATCATGTGATTTCGCAACTGCCGTATGCGTTGTTTGCGGCAGGGATGGGAGTTGCGGCTTACGCTTTGATGGCGGTGGGTGCGGCGGCTTGGGTGGCGACGGCGGGGTGTGGTGTGGTGATGGTGCTGGGGGTTGTGTGGATGAGGCGGGCTGGGGTGAGGGGTTGATGGGGATTTCGCGGCCCGGTCGTAGGTTTTTCCGCCCGGGGTCGCGGTTTGGAACGGGTCGAATCAGTTGCGTTCGCGAATGCGGTAGAAGCGGCGGGTGGTGGTGGCGGGGATTCCGGTTTCCATGTGGGAGGTGGTGGCGGGTTCGCCGAAGACGAAGCGCTCGATCACGGTCCAGTCCTTGAGGTTTTCCGAGGCATCGACGGAGTAGTTTTCCTGATCGCTTGAGGTCCAGGTGAGGGAGACATCGCCGGAGGAGGCGTTGCGGACGATGCTGGTAACGGTGATGGTGGATGGGGGGCCGCCGTTGATGGGGGTGTAGTGGTAAGTGATTGAGAGGCTGCCTGCGACTTGGGCATTGAGGGTTTCCACGTTTGTGAAGCCGATGGTGACGCTGGTGTTGTAGGTGAAGTTGAACGGGTTCTCGCCTGTGACGGTTGAGAGGATGGCGGGGTCGTAGGTGACGCCTGCGTTTGCGGTGGTGAGGGTTTGCTCGAAGGCGGGGATGCCGAATCCGACTTCCAAGGGTTGGCCGACACCCGCGCCGGTTCCGTTGCTGCCGCCGGTTCCGTTGAACGCGGATCCACCGATGAGGAAGGTGCCGCCGAGTGAACCGGAAGCGCTTCCGGATTCGACATCCTGTGCGACAAGGCCGCTGAGTTGGCCATTGATTTCGCAGTTTACGGTGAAGGCGGTTAGGGTGCCGAGAGCCGAGGGGAAGGGATCGAATGAGGCGGTGAAGTAGCCGGGGTTTGCGAGGTTTTCGTTACCTGTGCCGGTGTAGGGAGTTCCTTCGTTGGAGGCGAAGAAGGATTGGGGTTGTTTCAGTGAGTCTGCAAGCAGAGGACTGAACAGTCCTGCGGCAAGTAGGGTGTGAATGGCGATGCGGGATGTGGAATGGGAGTGTGCTTTGAATTTCATCGCTTTTGGGGGAAGCAGATGAGGGGCCATTTTCAAAATCGATTCATTCGCAGTTTGAGGTGTGTCGAGGGGGGTCAGGTGAGGAGGGCGGAGAGGGATTTTTCGAGGAGGTTGGTGAGGTCGGTGGCGCCGCCTTTGGGTGGGAGTTGGGCGGTGCGGATCATTTGTGAGACGGGGATGGGAGGGGCTGCGGTGACGTGGACGGTGCGGGGGGTGGGGTAGGTGGGGAAGCCGAAGAGGTCTTCTTCGAGTTTGAGGATGGTTTCGGCGCGGCGGTTGAGGGTGGGGTCGCCTAACAGATAGTCGCCGATGTAGGAGTGGGCCTGGAGGGCGGTGAAGACGCGGTCGAGGTCGTCGAGGAGGGTGATTTTTTCGGCAGGGGTGGGTGGTTTTTCGGCATCGAGGAGGCGTCGGCGGATGCGGTAGCGGAGGGCGCGGACGCGTTCGGGTGGGGTGAGTGCCTTGGGGTCGCGGGAGTGGCGGGATTCGGTGTCGGCGAGGAGGGATTCGCAGAGTTGGGTCAGGCGTTCCTGGATGCCGCCGTTTCCTGCGTGGCCGAGGAATTCGGTTTCCTTGAGGGCGAGGATGCCGGAGGCGAGGCGGAGGATGCGGTCGTCGGTGGGGAGATTGGGTTTTGGGGTCCAGCCGATGCGGTCTTCGAGTTTGGAGAGGCGAGGTGAGAAGGTGGCTTCGACTTCGGGTTGGTGGTGGAAGCGGATGGCGACGGGGACGAGGAAGGCCTCGCGGTCTTGTTTGAGGCGCGCGGCGGCTTTGAGGAGGATGGAGGCGACGCCTTCGTGGAGGGGGTCGAGGCGTTCGTGGTGGTGATAGATTTCGCCTTCCGGGTAGATGATGAGGGGGTCGCCGCCTTTTTCGAGGAGGTTGATGGCGGTTTTGATGGCGGCGATGTCGGGTCCGTCGCGATCGACGGAGAAGACGCCCATGGCTTGGAGGGCGAAGCAGGCGGAGGGGCTGACTTCGAAGATTTCGCGTGCGCCCATGAAGAGGGCTTTGAGTTGGTGGCGTGCGGTGACCTCCATCATGACGTGGGGGTCGGAGTGGTCGGCGTGGTTGGGTGCGAGGACGATGGAGTGGCCGGCGGCGGAGAGTTTGCGGACGTCATCGAAGCCGGTGCTGGTGATGGAGGAGAGGTTGTATTGGCGTTTGAGGAAGAAGTGGCGGTTTCCCAACAGGCCGAGGGGGCGGAACCATGCGGAGAGTTTTGGGGGGCGGAAGGTGTAGGGGAGGTCGTTGCGGAGGCGTCGCATTGATAGGAATCAAGCGGAGTGTGCGGGGGATGGCAAGGTGGGAGGAGTGGTGCGAGTTCGGTTTCTAACAAGACAAGCGCGGACCTGGATAACCGCATCTATAATATCTGCATCAAACGGTATCACAG
>SYAP01000216.1 GCA_005787565.1 Verrucomicrobiaceae bacterium
AACGCAAACTCCTCGAAAAACAAAAGGAAGGTAAGAAAAAGATGAAGATGTTCGGCAAAGTCAACATCCCCCAAGACGCCTTCATCAAAGTCCTCAAATCCGGCGATTGACCACCCTCCATCTCAATACCCCACCCTCCACAATACCAACCCCAACGCCGGCGCATTCACCCCTACAATCCGCCGGTCACCACTCTCTAACATCCTATCCACATCCTCCGGCGCGAACTTCCCCTCACCCACCTGCACCAACGTCCCCACGATCCCCCGGCACATCTTGTAAAGAAACCCCGAGCCCTCCATCACCACCGTCACCTCCCGCCCGCGGCTCCTCACCTCACATTTCCGCAACGTCCTAACCCCATCCTCTAACACCCCGTCCCGCTTCGAGGTGAACGCCCGGAAATCCCGCCGCCCCACCAACCTCCCCGCCGCCTCCCGCATTGCTGTTAGATCGAGCGCCCGCGGCACATGCCACGCCTCATGCCTCCTCAACGGATGCATCACCGCGTCATTCCAAATCCGGTAACGATACTCCTTCCCCACCGCACCAAACCGCGCGTGAAACCCCGCCCCCACCCGCCGCGCCGCCCTCACCCGCACCGTCTCCGGCAACAAACCATTCAGCGCCATCCGCAACGCCCCACCCTCCATCCGGCACTCATCCCCAGACACCTCGAAATGCACCACCATCCCCCACGCATGCACCCCCGCATCCGTCCGGCTCGATGAAATCACCCCCGGCCCGCTCGCAAACAACCTCCCCAACGCGCCCTCCAGCGCATCCTGAACCCCTCGCCCCGTCCGCTGGGACTGCCACCCCGAGAAACCCGCCCCATCAAACGCCAACGTCAGCTTCCATTTCATCTCCCACCCATTCCAAACCAACACACCCCTCCAAAGCCACGCCAAACTTGTAATCGCCAGCCCCAACACTTCCTGAAACCCTGCGCGCGATGGAATCACTCTGGCCAATCCTCTTCATCCTCGCCATCCCCTTCCTCTGGCTCGCCCTCACCTTCAACTCCCTCGTCAACCGCCGCAACCAGGTCCGCTTCGCCTTCGCAACCATCGACGTCCAACTCAAAAAACGCTTCGACCTCATCCCCAACCTCGTCGAAACCGTCAAAGCCTACGCCTCACACGAACGCGAAACCCTCGACGCCGTCACCCGCGCCAGAACCCTCGCCTCTCAATCCGGCGCCGGCTGGCAAGCCCACGAATCCCTCAACCACGAAGTCGGCCGCCTCATCGCCCGCGCCGAAGCCTACCCGGACCTCAAATCCGCCTCAAACTTCGTCATGCTCCAGCGCCAACTCGCCGAATGCGAAGCACAAATCGCCGCCGCACGCCGCACCTACAACGCCTCCATCATGGACTATCACAACTCCACCGACATGTTCCCATCCTCCATCGCCGCCGCCATCTTCGGCTTCAAACACATGCCGGAATTCGAAATCGCCATCGCCGAACGAAACAACCCGAATGTCCGTTTCTAACACCTCAGTCAACTGGCGGCCAGATCCCGCCGCCATCGCCCAACACCTCAAGCCCGTCCTCGACGAGCTCGAAGCACTCCGCCGCCACGCCCTCGTCAAACGCGGAAACGCCCGCACCGCCGCCTCCCTCACCTTCGCCCTCGGCACCCTCATCACCTTCGCCCTCTTCACTGTTAGAAACGAAAACGCCTTCCTCTCCCTCATCATCTTCGCCGCCTCCGCTCTCATCGCACTCCTCGTCCACCACCTCGTCAAAGGCGACGCCATCCCCCGCTACCTCCATCAGTTCAAATCCATCGCCTTCCACCACGCCACCCGCCTCGTCGCACCCGGCATCGAATACTCCCCCTATTCCATGGTCCCCATCGACTCATTCGAACAAGGAGCCCTCTTCAACTCCCGCATCGACCGCTACCACGGCGAGGACTGCTTCCACGGCAAAGCCGGACAAACCAACATCCTCCTCAGCGAACTCCACGTCCAAAGAAAAGACACCTCCCGCGATTCCGACGGAAAAACCCAAACCACCTGGGTCACCGTCTTCCAAGGCATCTACCTCATCGCCGACTTCCACAAACACTTCAACGGACACGTCCGCATCGAACCCGATGTCGCCGAAGCCACCTTCGGCTGGCTCGGCCGCAAACTCCAAGGATTCTCCGGCGACCTCGTCCGCCTCGAAAACCCGGACTTCGAACGCGCCTTCAAAGTCCGCGCCTCCGATCCCGTCGAAGCACGCTACCTCCTCACCCCGGACATGCAGGAACGCTTCCTCGAACTCCGCAACCGCTGGTCACCCGAAATCCGCGCCGCCCTCACAGGTTCAACCCTCCACCTCGCCATCCCCAACCGGCAAAACTGGTTCGAACCCGACATCAACTCCCCAGCCAGCCACACCCCACAACTCAACGACTTCCTCCAACAACTCGTCCTCCTCCTCCACATCACCGAACAACTCGACCTCAACACCCGAATCTGGACCAAAAACTGAATCCCTCACAAAATCCACACCCCCGGGAAAGCGGTTGCAGCCTCCACATCACCTGCCATACCCTCCCGCGTGCCTGCTGATTCGGATACCCAACCTTTTGCCAGCGGATGGACCATCGACCGCGACTTCCTCCGGTCCACCTTCCGCTCCATGCTCTCCGCACGCATCCTCGAAAACAAACTCTCCTCCCTCTACAAGGCCGGAAAAATCGTCGGCGGCGTCTACCTCGGAAAAGGCCAGGAAGCCGTCAGCGCCACCCTCGGAACCGCCCTCAAACAAGGCACCGACATCTTCGCCCCACTCATCCGCGACCAAGCCGGCCGCACCGCCTTCGGCGAACCACTCATCGACTGCACCCGAACCTACCTCGGAGCCGTCACCGGACCCATGCGCGGCCGCGACGGAAACATCCACCGCGGCAGACCCAAAGACGGCATGCCCGCCATGATCTCCCACCTCGGTGCCCAACTCCCACTCGTCGCCGGCATGCTCTTCGCCCGCCGACTCAAAGGCCAACTCCCCGGCGTCGTCGGCGCAACCTGCGTCGGAGACGGAGCCACCTCCACCGGTGCCTTCCACGAAGGCCTCAACTTCGCCGCCGTCGAACACCTCCCGCTCGTCGTCATCGTCGCCAACAACCAATTCGCCTACTCCACCCCCAACAACCGCCAGTTCGCCTGCTCAGACCTCGTCGACCGCGCACGCGGCTACGGCATCACAGGCTACTCCGTCGACGGCACAGACCTCCTCGCCTGCGCCAACGTCATCGGCGAAGCCGTCCACCGCGCACGCCTCGGCGCTGGACCCCAACTCATCGTCGCCAACCTCCTCCGCCTCTCCGGCCACGGCGAACACGACGACGGCTCCTACGTCCCAGACTCCCTCCGCTCCGGCCACCACGGCCGCGACTGCATCGAGGTCGCCATGCGCCAACTCGTCGAAAACCACATCGCAACCATCGAGGAAATCCTCACCTGGCAGGACGAAACCGCAGACGCCGTCCAACGCGCCGTCGCACAAGCCCAACAAGAACCACTCCCGGACCCCTACCGCGAATCTTGGACCGCCCTCAGCACCTCCTTCCCCACCGTGCCTAACACCCACCCAGCCCTCGCCTGAACCCATGAGCGTCACCTACATCGATGCCATCCGCGAAGCTCAGGAAAAACTCCTCCGCGACGACCCCCGCGTCTTCCTCTACGGCCAGGACATCGCCACCTTCGGCGGAGCCTTCAAAGCCACAAAAGGCCTCGCAGACGCCTTCCCCGGCCGCGTCTTCGACGCACCTATCTCCGAAGACGCCATGATCGGCATGGCCGTCGGAGCCGCCATCGAAGGCCTCCGCCCCATCGTCGAAATGCAATTCGCCGACTTCTCCTCCATCGCCTTCAACCAAATCGTCAACCAGGCCGCCACCCACTACTACCGCACCGGCGTCCCCATCCCACTCACCGTCCGCCTCCCCTCCGGCGGAACCCCCGGCTCCGGCCCCTTCCACAGCCCATCCATGGACGGCATCTACGCCCAATACCCCGGCCTCATCGTCCTCACACCCGCCACCGTCTCGGACGCCTACCACATGCTCATCGACGGCGTCGCCCTCGACGACCCCGTCATCTACTGCGAACACAAATTCCTCTACCGCTGGCTCAAAAGCAAATCCATCAACGGAGACCACCTCCCCATCGGCCAAGCCCGCATCACACGCCCCGGCAAACACGCCACCGTCGTCGCATACTCCGCCATGGTCCACGAAGCCGTCCGCGCCGCAGATCGCCTCGCCTCAGACGGATGGGAAATCGAAGTCGTCGACCTCCGCTCCGTCAAACCCCTCGACATCGACACCGTCCTCGCCTCCGTCGCCCGCACCGGTCGCCTCCTCGCCGTCGGCGAAGCCTTCCCATGGGGCGGCGTCACCGCCGAAGTCATCTCCCGCGTCACCGAAGAAGGATTCCACCTCCTCGACGCCCCCCCCCTCCGCCTCAACGCACACGACACCCCCGTCCCCTACCACCCCAAACTCTGGGCCGCCCACCGCCCAACCCCAGAATCCATCTGCGAAGCCCTCCGCAAACTCCTCTCCTTCTGAAATCTAAAATCTCCCTCTTCCGACCTTAGACCTTCGACCTTCCGACCTTCGACCCTCTTATTTCAGTTTTTCAGCTTTCAGAATTTCAGCTTCTACCCCCATGCCCACCGTCCCCATCCTCATGCCCCAGCTCGGCGAATCCATCGCCGAGGCCACCATCGTCCGCCTCCACGTGGCCGTCGGTGACACCGTCCGGGCGGATCAGGAAGTCATCGAGGTCGAAACCAACAAAGCCGTCATGGGCGTCACCACCCTCTGCAACGGCACCGTCTCCGACATCCGCGCCAAAGAAGGCGTCTCCTACTCCGTCGGAACTCTCCTCGGTCTCCTCGACGTCACCGAAGACGAAATCGCACGCACCGGCGTCGAAACCCTCGAAGCCATCGAGGAAAAACGCAACACACCCACCCAAACCGGCTCCTCCCCCACCCAAGAAGCCAATCTCCACTTCGCCCTCGACGACGACGCCTACGAAGAATCCCCGGCCGTCGTCCCCTCCGTCAAAGGACTCCCCGTCCCCACCGGAACCATGGGCGCACACTACATCTCACCACGCATGCGCGCCCGCATGGACGACCTCGGCCTCCGCGAGGCCGACATCTCCGCCATCGCCGGAACCGGCCACGGCGGTCGCGTCACCGTCGAAGACCTCGAACGCTTCCTCGACTACCTCGAAGCCTGGCCCTCCACCCACGCCTCACCCATGCGCCTCGCCGTCGCAGACGCCATGCGCCGCTCCTGGACCCGCCCACTCGCCACCGTCGGACTCCCCGTCCGCCTCGACCGCACCCTCGACCACCGCCGCGCCCAAGAACCCAAACCCGGCCTCACCCTCTACCTCCTCCGCGCCTTCGCCCTCGCCCTCACCGAACACCCCGCCACCGCAGGATACCTCATCGGCGAAAAAGTCGTCCACCCACGCTCCTTCGACATCGGCGTCGCCGTCCAGGTCGAAGACGGCGTCGTCGTCCCCGTCGTCCGCGCCGTCGACCAAAAACCCCTCCGCGAACTCATCGCGGAATACGACGACCTCGTCGACCGCGCACGCCGCCGCCGCCTCACCGAAGCCGATGGCAAAGGCGGCATCGCCACCGTCACCAACTTCGGCACCTTCGGCCTCACCACCGGCACCCCCATCCCACTCCCCAACGAAACCCTCATCCTCGGCATCGGCGCAGGCGTCAAAAAACCCGTCTGGAGCACACAAGTCGAAACCTTCCTCCCCGCCACCGAGGCCGACCTCGTCCTCACCTTCGACCACCGCGTCGTCGACGGCGGCGGCGCCGGCGTCCTCCTCAACCGCGTCGCCACCCTCCTCCAAACCCCCGAGGCCCTCTAACCCTCCCCTCCCCGGGCCAAACCGCCCCCCCCTCAACCACCCACCCCGGTTGCCCATCTCCCCACAACAGGAAACACCTTCTGTTTTTTCCTGCTTGCCCCTCCGCGCTCCACCCGCACTTCTCCGATAGATGGAAACACATTCTATGATTTCTTGCTTGCCCCCACAGACCCCCTAACCCCCCGCCC
>SYAP01000217.1 GCA_005787565.1 Verrucomicrobiaceae bacterium
ACATTGCTGGACGACTCACCCCTCCCTCTAACAACCCGCAACGCCTCCACCGACTGCTGCCTCGGATCCGCCGCCAGAACCACCGACCCCGCATCACCCGTCGGCCACGGCAACGTCGCCTCCGTCCAACACTCCAACGGCCTGCCCGTCGCCGAAAACCTCTCCGCCTCCTCCGCCGGCGCACCGATCAATACCACCACCTCCAACCCGCATCCCTCCAACCCACGCTCCACCAACGGCGGCAAATCCGCAACCCCCGCCAAAACCACCCGCTTCACCCCTGCAGCCACCCCGATCCCACCCGCCAAAACCCGGCTCCGGCTCAGCGCACCCCACCCGTCCATCCGCCGCTCCACCGCCTGCTCCAACCGCCCCAGCGCCTCCCACCGCGCCCCCTCCACCGTCTCCCCCAACCGCCGCGCCGCCGCCACCACCGTCAACCCGTTCTCCTGCAAATGCCGCCTGACCATTAAAAACTCTCCCGCCATCGCCTCTCCCCAACCCGCCTCCACCACCGGAGCCTCAGGAAACAAACCCACATACTCACCCCAATCCTCCACCCCCTCCAAAACTTCCACCCAAGCCAACCGCTCCACCCAATCCGCCGCCGCTCCACCCGCCTCCGCCGCCTCCCGGATCAACCCACCCGGCGTCACCACCCGCGGAGCCAACAACCCTCCCGCACACTCCGCCAAACCCTCCCGCAACCGGCGTCCCCCCTGCGCCGTCGGCACCACCACCAACGTCCGCGCCAACAACTCCCGCTCACGCAACAACCACCCCACCGCCTCCTCAAGACACGGCCGATCCCATCCCAAAAACTCTCGAACAATCATCCCCCGCCATCCTGCCCCATCCCCCACCCAAGGAAACCAAAAAACCATCCCACCCGGGATCGCCGACAGCCTGCCCTTCGTAGCTCAACAGGCGAAGAAGGGTCTCGTCGGCCAACCAATCGACCACCCAAGCACTGCGCGAAGCCCTCCCCCGTAGCGAAATCTATAAGAATTTCGGCCAAGCAACCGCCACCCACCTCAATCCCTCAGCCTCAATCGCGTGAGGCGAAGCCTTTTACGCGACCCATCCACCCCCCCAAAAAAAACGGATGCCCGTCGGCACCCGTTCCTCTTCCCGAATCAGCAGAACCGGAACATTTCAATCCTCGCTCTCGACCTTCTCGGTCAAAGGTGCGTTCGAATAGCGCCAACGAATCTTGTTCCGCTTCGAAGCGGAACGAAGCTTGCGCTGCTTGCGCTCCGTCGGTGTCTCAAATGCGCGGCGACGCCGCATCTCCTCAAGAATACCTTCAGTATCCAGTTTGGTCTTAAGACGTTTGAGAGCCCGGTCAACAGGCTCGCCTTTCTTCACGATCACTCCACGCATGCGAATGGTTTGGTTTGGTTGGATTGGTTCCGCCGGATTGGCTCGGGGGCGCGGTTGATGAAGCAATCACCCACCCTTGTCAAGAAACAACCCGCTCCGAATTTTGAAAATTCCCAAGCTTGATTTAACCCCGATACAAACCATAGACTCAACCCGTAAGGGTCTACACTTGTCAGACCCTCCGGCCAACTCCAGACGGACGCACCGGACTCTCCAGCAAATCCATTACCATGTCTTACCGCATTCCCTTCGACCGAGTGAACTGGATCACCAGTTCCTTCCTCATCGGCACCGCCCTCATCGCCATCGTCGGCGCTCCCATCTACCTCTACCACTTCGGCATCAACTGGTTCCAGTTCTCGATGTTCTTCTTCTACCTCTGCGCCACCATGATGAGCATCACGGTCGGCTACCACCGCCTCTTCTCCCACCTCTCCTTCAAAGCCAAGTGGCCCGTCAAACTCTTCACCCTCATCTTCGGCGCCTGCGCCTTTGAAAACTCCTGCCTCGACTGGAGCTCCGATCACCGCCGCCATCACAAACACGTCGACCACGATGGCGACCCATACGACATCTCGAAAGGCTTCTTCTGGGCACACATGGGCTGGCTCCTCTTCAAACTCAACCCGGAGCCCCCCATGGACAACGTCAACGACCTCCGCAAGGACAAGCTCGTCATGTGGCAATACAAATACGTCCACTGGATCGGCCTCGTCGTCGGACTCATCCTCCCGGCCATCCTCGGCTACGCCTACAACTCCTTCATGGGCCTCGTCCCATGGCAAGGCGCCCTCGGCGGCTTCCTCATCGCCGGCGTCACCCGCATCGTCATCGCACAACACTGCACCTTCTTCATCAACTCCCTCTGCCACACCATCGGCCGCCGCCCCTATTCCACCAAACACAGCGCCCGCGATAGCGCCATCATGGCATTCCTCACCTTCGGCGAAGGCTACCACAACTACCACCACGAGTTCCAACACGACTACCGCAACGGCGTCAAACCCTGGCAATGGGACCCCTCCAAATGGACCATCTGGACCCTCTCCAAACTCGGCCTCGTCGAAGGACTCCGCCGCGTCCCGGACAGCAAAATCCTCCTCGCTGAAATGCACGAAGCCCGCCGCCGCGCCGTCCTCCAACTCGAAGAACTCAAAAACGCCGGCCCAGGCGTCGCACAACGCGCCACCGATGCCCTCCACGAGATCACCGAAAAACTCACCGCCAACTACCACGAGCTCGAAAAAGCCGTCGCAGACCGCGTCCAACTCTCCAAGGAGGTCCTCAATCAATGGCAAAGCGAAACCCGCGCACTCGTCCGCCAACTCGGACGCATCCCTCGCGGACTCACCGCATGACACGCTAATCACCTCCTGATCCGATGATCAGCTCCTGAAAAAGGCCCAACGGCCACCCAATGGCCGGTTTCGGCACCCAAAATCATTTGGAATCCGAAAATTTCCAGCCATCTTGACCAAGTCACGCCAGTCGGCCCTGCGGCTGGCGCGACCGCAACCCAGCCAGCTCGGCTTCCCATGAGACATCCGGGGGGAGGTTTCCCAGGACGCTGCTGAGCCAGGATGCAAAACCACCAAAGGGCGCGAATCCGAACAGCTATCCCGGATCCGCGCCCTTTGGATTTTCCACATTCCCCCCCAAATCATACGCCAGCCCATACTGGACAAAATCCCCCTCCTGCCCCAGAAAACCCCCACGTGAAGGGCTTTCTAAAATCCGAAGCAGGCACCGTAATCCTCTGGATCCTCGGCACCCTCATCCTCGCCGCCACCCTCCTCCCCTGGATCCACGCCTCCGGCAAAAACCTCGCCGCCCGCGCCGCCACCGAAGACCTCTCCCCCTTCCTCGAATGGCTCGGTGCCGCCGCCGATCGCGGAAAATACAGCCGCTACTTCAGCCGAACCCTCACCCTCTCCGCCCTCCTCCTCACCCCTCTCATGGTCTGGCGCCTCAAATCCATCAGCCGACCCACCACCCTCCCCTCAGCCACCCAAAAATCCACCACCCACCCCGTCCTCCAAATCACCCTCGGCATCCTCATCGCCGGCGGCTTCCTCTGGGCTCTCGGCGGAATCCTCATCGCCGCCGGTGCCTTCACCGCCGATCCCACACCCCCTCCCATCGGGAAAATCCTCACCAAAGCCCTCATCCCCGCCATCGGCGCATCTTTCCTCGAGGAATGGCTCTTCCGCAGCCTCCTCCTCGGTGCCTTCCTCCGCATCGCAAAACCCGCAACCGCCTGCATCGCCAACTCCCTCGTCTTCGCCTTCGTCCACTTCCTCACCCCACCCGAAGGCACTGTCATCGCCAACCCCAACGCACCCCTCGCCGGATTCGAACTCCTCGCCGCCATCCTCAAAAACTTCCTCAACCCCCAATTCTTCGCCGCCGAATTCGCCACCCTCTTCACCGTCGGCATGATTCTCGGATGGGCCCGCCTCAGCACCGGAAAACTCTGGTTCTCCATCGGCCTCCACGCCGGTTGGATCGCCGCCTTCAAAGCATTCAACCTCCTCAACGACCTTAACCACTCCAGCCCGCTCCACCCATGGGGCATCGGCCTATCCCTCCGCTCAGGCCTCCTCCCCCTCGCAACTCTCGCCCTCACCGCCGCCGTCTGCTACCCCATCCTCAACCGCCTCAAACCCAAACCCGCCACCTCACCCGACTCCGCATTTCCTCCACCGAATTGATGGAAATCCCCTGAACCTGTCGTAGCGTGGGCCGCTCCAAAAGGACTCGCATCCTTGCCGAACCCACCACGATGAAACCCCTTCTCCACCTCCCGCTCGCGCTCGCCACCCTCGCCCTGGCCGCCTGCAACAAACCCGGCTCCTCCTCGGACCCAGCCGCCGCCGACTCCTACCAAACCCTCACCGTCGGCACCGAAGGAAAACTCTCCTTCAACACCCACATCCAACCCATCCTCTCCGAATACTGCTACCACTGCCACGGCCCGGACTCCGGAACCCGCCAACCCGAATCCGAACCCCTCCGCCTCGACATCGAGGAAGAAGCCTTCAAAAACCGCGACGGCGGACAACCCGTCATCATCAAGGGAGACCCCGCCCGCTCCCTCCTGGTCCAACTGATGAAATCTCAGGACCGCAACGAAATCATGCCCCCGCCCGAGTCCCACAAGGAAATGAAGCCGGAGCAAATCGCCCTCATCGAACGCTGGATCGCCGAAGGTGCCGAATACGAAGACCACTGGGCCTTCACCCCTCCCACCCGCCCCCAACCACCCACCCCCGCCCACCCCGACTCCGTCCGCAACCCCATCGACAACTTCATCCAACAAAAACTCGCCGCAAAAAACCTCCCACCCGCCCCTCCCGAAGACCCGCGCACCCTCGCACGCCGCGCCGCACTCGACCTCACCGGCCTCCTCCCGGACCCCACCGATGTCGAATCCTTCGCCAAAAACCCCACCGAACCAGCCTGGCAAGCCTACCTCGAAAAACTCTTCGCCTCCCCAGCCTACGCCGAACACCGCACCCGCTACTGGCTCGACTACTCCCGTTACGCAGACACCCACGGCCTCCACTTCGACAACGTCCGCTCCATCTGGCCCTACCGCGACTACGTCATCCGCTCCTTCGCCGCCCACAAACCCTACGACCAATTCGTCCGCGAACAAATCGCCGGCGACCTCATCCCCGCCAAATCCGCCGACGAATGGATCGCCACCGGCTACATCCGCTGCAACGTCTCCACCAACGAAGGCGGAACCATCCCCGAGGAAATCCACGCCAACAACACCCGCGACCGCGCCGAAGCCTTCGGCGCCGCCTTCCTCGGCCTCACCGTCGGCTGCGCCTCCTGCCACGACCACAAATTCGACCCCATCTCCCAAAAGGACTTCTACTCCCTCGCCGCCTTCTTCAACAACGGCGCCGAAAAACCTTGGGACAGCAACATCGCCGACCCACGCCCCATCCTCCGCATCCCCGCCGACGACAAACGCCCAGAACTCGACACCCTCGTCGCCAAACAATCCGCCGCCGCCGCGAAATACCACGAACATCGTACCTCCGCCCCCACCCGCTTCACCCAATGGCTCGCCGCAGGCAACAAACCCAACCCCGTCGCCACCGACTCCCTCGAACTCCGCCTCCGCTTCGACGAAGCAAAAGGCGACACCCTCGCCAACTCCGCGCCTAACCCGAAATCCCCTTCCTACACCGCCATCACCAACCCCCTCGCCTGGGGCGAATCCGTCTGGCTCTGGCCCGCCGCACGCCTCGACATCGCAACCGAAATCATCCTCCCCGACCAAGGCGACTTCGAAGCCACCGAATCCTTCTCCACCGGCTTCTGGACCCGCCTCCGCATGAAAGTCGGCGGCGGAACCACCGGCAACGGCTCCCTCATCGCCCGCATGGGCAGCAACGACCACGAAAACCACCGCGGCTGGGACGTCTACATCCAGGACAACAAACTCGTCGTCCACATCATCCACCAATGGCCCAACCACGCCATCCGCCTCCAAGCCGAAGGCGTCCCCCGCGGCGAATGGGTCCACCTCGGCTTCTCCTACGACGGCACCTCCCGCGCCGAAGGCGTCAAACTCTACATCAACGGCAAACTCACCCCCGCCTCCATCACCCACAACTCCCTCCAACCCGGACAAACCATCCGCACCAAACTCCCCCTCAACCTCGGCCGCCGCCACGAAATCGACCAACTCCGCGAATCCTCCTTCCAGGACCTCCGCCTCTACCGCCGCGCCCTAACCGACGCCGAATTCGCCAAACTCCCCTTCGAGGACCTCGCCTCCGAAATCATCGCCAAATCCCCCAACCCAACCTCCTGGTCACCCACCCAACAATTCATCGTCCTCGACCGCTTCTTCCTCGGAAACGACCCCGACGCACAAAATCTCCAAGCCGAAATCTCCACCCTTGACCAACAAATCGAACAACTCGGAAACGGCGGCACCCCCACCCTCATCACCCGCGAACTCCCCGAACCCGCCCACGCCTGGATCCTCGATCGCGGCGTCTACACCGCCCGCAGCCAACTCGTCCACCCGGCCTCCCCCGAGTTCCTCCCCTCCCCCATCCAAAACGCCTCCCGCCTCCAACTCGCCGAATGGCTCTTCTCACCCGAGAACCCCCTCTTCGCCCGCGTCACCGTCAACCGCGTCTGGCAGGAACTCTTCGGAACCGGCATCGTCGAAACACCCGATGACTTCGGCATCATGGGCGCACACCCCACCCACCCCGAACTCCTCGACTGGCTCGCCGTCGAATTCCGCGAATCCGGATGGAACCTCAAACACATCTATCAGCTCATTCTAACATCCCACACCTACCGCCAATCCAACCGCGTCTCCCACGAACAACTCGCCGCAGACCCCGCCAACCGCCTCCTCTCCCGCGGCCCGCGCTTCCGCATGGACGCAGAAGTCCTCCGCGACACCGCCCTCCAGGCATCCGGACTCCTCGTCGGAAAAATCGGCGGACCTCCCGTCAAACCCTATCAGCCGGATGGCATCTGGGACGCCGTCTCCATGCCCGAATCCAACACCAAAAAATACCAGCAAGACGCCGGCGAAAACCTCTACCGCCGCTCCCTCTACACCTTCTGGAAACGCTTCGCACCACCACCATCCCTCGAAACCTTCGACGCCCAGGCCCGCGAAGTCGTCTGCGTCCGCCGCGCCCGCACCAACACCCCACTCCAGGCCCTCGTCAGCATGAACGACCCCCAATTCTTCGAAGCCGCACGCAAACTCGCCGAACGCGCCATCCTCCACTCACCCGAAACCCCAGCCCGCCTCCACTTCATCGCCTCCATCCTCCTCTCACGCCACCTAACAGAAAAAGAACTCGCCTCCCTAACCAAATCCCTCGACCGCTACGCCGCCCACTACCAGGCCAACCCCAACGACGCTCAAGCCCTCCTCACCACCGGCGCGTGCCGC
>SYAP01000218.1 GCA_005787565.1 Verrucomicrobiaceae bacterium
GCGCAGAGGATTAACCGAAACGGAAGTGATCGCACAGATCCGGCACCGACACCGAAAGAGACAAGAGGATCTGGACCGACGAAAGAATCACCGAACAGGACTCCCTCACTCAACCACCTGATTTAACTAAGTAGAACTAGGCCAAACCCTCACGACTCGCCAATCACGCATGGAATCAAGACACCATCGCTCATTCCATGAATCTTCTTTTTGTCCGCAGGAACCAACGTAGCCAAACAGCCACCGAAACGGGTCACTCTACGGACATCTGTGAAAAAATATGGGCAGAGTCGAACGCGACCTCGCATGATTTCAACGCTACCGTCCTCCCGGAAAACTGGATGTTCTACGGCCCGACCTTCTCGAAACTCCTGAAGGATCCAAGGCTGTTCCGACGCCTGCTCCAAAGCTGAATCGAGCTTTTCAGACCACTCGGCAGCGGACAAATCATGGCCGATATACACGCCGCGTGAACCCCACGCACTTTCGTGAAACCCGCTGATCTTGAGCACCAACTGCCGCTCTTTTTGGCTGAACTTGCCGACCTCATCCCAAGAATGAGCATTGAGCCTTGGTAGGGCCGCATGCGGAGGCAACGGGCTTGGATCCATCACCCAGCCAAACGGCACAATCTCCCTCAACCGCTTCAAATGGCTGTGACGAAGCGACTTCTCCCATACCGTTTTGAGCGCTGGTGACCAAAGCAATGCCAACCAAAGCTTATCCTCCAGATGAGCTTTGAAAGGCGGAGTAATCTGCACCTCACCAACAGTGGCCAGCTCAGCTAGCCTCCGCGCAACCGGAATGGACTCCCAATCAAAAAGCTCGAAAAACCGGTAAAGCGCTCGCCCATCAACCTCATAATCCTCCGCAGCCTCAACCTTCCACTGCGACCCCAATTGATCCGTTAGCCAATTCATTTCAGGCCGATAGTCATTCGCCTCGTCGGAAATGAGAATTGCGCCCCCGTCCGGCAAAAGAGAGCGAAATCCCTCAATCATCCCCTCCGAACCACCCAACACATCAAACCCCGCCGCCGCATAAGTCCTCGCCAACCATGCCGTCACCCCAATCCCACCCGGCACACTATCCAACTCGGTCATCGCAAAACCATCGTCCGTCAAAATCAAATCCGGACGAATCACCCGAGGAAACTGGCTCGCCATCCCCTGTGCACGCTGCAAACGAGCAAGCCAATCCGGCTTCCCTTCATCCAGTAACTCCGCCAGCCACGGCTCCAAACTCCCACCCGCGCTGCGACGATAAAGCGAGTCGCAAGACTGCTGAAACCTCGCCAACGGGTGCCCCAGTGAAATCAATCGCCGTCCCTCCGCCCGCGTTAACATGAGCGGCTCAGGAGACCACCGCCACGATCCACCACCGAACAGCCCCCCCGGCGGCAAAGCCTCCTTGAGCGCGGACAAGGTCAATGCGGACGGTTTTGCCATGAAAATTGCCGAAGCGGATGAGTTGGAAATTCTCTCAGCTAGGAACCGAACCGAGCGACTTGCCCCGGACCGCTCCGGTCTGGTTTCTCTTCGGCAAAAACGGCGAACTCAGCGCCTCATCCAAATCAAAAATCTCGGAAAAATCCTCCTTGCAGTCCGACTCCTGCTTCCCAAACACCTGCTCCTCTATCAACAGAAACACCATATCCCCCACATCCCCGCACTTCCTCACACCCCACTCCTTCATCAACGTGGAAGCCATCGGCCCAAACTGCTCCAGCGCCGCATCCCTGAACCCCACCAACAACTCCGGCCCGCTCACATGCCGCGGCTGCCCACCGTTCGATTCGGCAATCCGCTTCAGCGTGAAATCCAGCGCATCCTTGAGAAACACATAAGCCTGGGGATCGAAACGCTTGTCCCGCTTCAAGATCGAAAGCACGGATTGCTCAAACTGCATGGCCTGCATGGAAAGACTGTGTCTCAACAACCACCCCGGATGCAAGGGACAAGATCAAAGCCCCTCCCCCACCCAACAAACATCCACATAAAAAACCACCCGTCTCCAACAAGGAAACGGGTGGATGAAAATCAGGGTCTATGCAAAAAACCAGAGAAGGCTTACCAGTCACCGCCGCCGCCACCTTTGTAGCCGCCGCCACCGCCGCCGCCCTTGTAGCCACCGCCACCACGGCGCTCACCGCCGTAGCCACCGCCACCACCATAACCACCGCCGCCACCGCCACGGCGTTCACCGCCGTAACCGCCACCACCACCAGAACGGAATCCGCCGGGCTTGGCTTCTTTTGGCTCAGAGGCGTTCACACGAAGCGCGCGTCCTTGATAATCATATCCATTGAGCGCTTCGATCGCCGCGTTCAGTTGGTCCTGATCACCGAGCGTCACGAAAGCGAAGCCCTTGGAGCGTCCGGTTTCACGATCGGTGATGATTTTGACCCGTTCAACAGGTCCGTATGCGGCGAAGAGTCCGGTCACGTCTTCTTCAGTAGCGGTGTAGGGCAGGTTGCCCACGTAGATGTCCATTTGCTTCAGTTCTAATACGCCATCACATTCAACACTTCCTGAGACCATGGCGTGAGAGACCAGACGAAGCGGGTCCACATGCGTGTTTGCCATGTGAACGCCGCGACCATGCGTCAATCCACCATCACTGGCAAGCACCGATTTGGCCTCCAAATTGCTCCCGATCTCCTCAAGAAAATCTCCCGAGATTCCCGGTTGCCCCTATCAACAAAACGCCCCAGTTTCCCGCCCAACATGCCAGACCCTCTCTTCCAACCTCTCAAAGCCGGCGCCCTCACGCTTCCCAACCGCATCGTCATGGCCCCCCTCACCCGCTGCCGCGCCTCCGCCGGCCGCGTCCCGAACTCCCTCATGGCCGAATACTACGCCCAACGCAGCACCTTCGGCCTCATCCTCTCCGAAGCCACCTCCGTCGATCCCATGGGCGTCGGCTACCCCAACACCCCCGGCATCTGGTCCGACGACCAAGTCACCGGATGGAAACTCATCACCAATGCCGTCCACGCCGCCGGAGGCCAAATCCTCCTCCAGCTCTGGCACGTCGGCCGCGTCTCCGATCCCATCTACCTCGATGGAAAACTCCCGCTCGCCCCCAGCGCCGTCGCCCCAACCGGCCACGTCAGCCTCGTCCGCCCGGAAAAATCCTTCGTCACCCCACGCCCCCTCAAACTCCAGGAAATCCCCCAAATCATCTCCCAATACCGCCTCGGCGCGGAAAACGCCATGAAAGCAGGCTTCGAC
>SYAP01000219.1 GCA_005787565.1 Verrucomicrobiaceae bacterium
GCCAGAAAACCCTTTTTCTATCGAATCAATCATGCCCTTCTTCCACCACGTCTGACGTGCCAAGGAACGCAATACATCATCTCTGACAGAATTCGATACTTCCGTACGAACTATACCCATTCCAACTACCACTTTTAAGGCTTCATCGCCTTTGGACTGGCCCTCTCGACAACTGTTGCAGCAATAAACCCAAGGAAGCACCTGCCCTTTCCTCCATTCTTTACCGAAAACCCCCTGCGGCGGCACATGATCCTTGGTCAACTGACGGCGACCAAAATAGCCACGACAATATGCACATTGCTTAGGAGATTCTCGTTTCATTTAAAAACAGCAAACTACATCAGTTTAACTGCAAACAATTTGAATAAATACTTCAATTTCCAGCCTACAAAAAGCTGCAAATTCAGAGAAACGACGGCGCTAAATCCACCCGCTCATATCCCATCCCATACCGGTCGCACAGCAGGTTCGAGGAAATCCGGCCGCTCTCATAAATCGTCGGCAGCCCGCTGCCAGGATGCGTCCCGCCACCCACCAGATAGAGATTCTCATATCCCTTCATCCGGTTGTGTGGACGAAGATACAACATCTGGTCCAACGTGTGCGCCAGATTGAAGGTCGCACCCATGAAAACATCCAGCTCATCCCGCCAACCCGAAGGAGTGATGATCCGCTCCTCCACAATGTGCGAACGGAGATCCTTCATCCCGGTCCGCTCCTCCATCCGCTTGATCACCTTGTCGCGGTATTCGTCCCGGTAACGATCCCAATCCATCCCATGCCGCGTGTTGATCGTGGGAACCAGAACATACAACCCGGACTTCCCGGCCGGCGCAACATGCGGATCGGTGATGCTCGAGTTCCGGATGTAAACCGACATGTCATCGGACAACACCCGCTCACTCTGGATGTCCTCCACATTCTTCCGGTAATCATCCGCAAAAATGATATGATGGTGCGGCTCATCCTGATAGATCGTGTCCAGCCCAAGATAAAGCATGAAGGTCGAACACGAATACTTCTTCTTCTCAAGTTCGGACTCCGGCTTCGAATGACCATTCAACAGGCTCGTGACCGCATGCGCATAGTCCGCGTTCATGATCACATCATCACAAGGCAGCAACTCGCCATCCGTCGTCTCGATTCCCGTCACGGTCGATCCGTTGAAGCGCACCTCCTTCACCCCGGTGTTCAGCCGCAGCTTCCCGCCATGCTCCGCATAAACCTTGGCCATCGCCTCGGAAATTTGGCAAAGCCCCCCTTGGATGTGATAGATACCGTATTTGTATTCAGTGTAGGAAAGGATGCTGAACAAAGCGGGACAACGCCACGGAGACATGCCCAGATACTTCGCCTGAAACGTGAAGGCCAGCTTCAAACGGTCATCCGCGAAATAGTTCTCCAACACATCCACCACACTCTTCCCGGTCGCCACATACGGCACCGCCTTCATCAGCGTGGAACTCATGAACGAGCGGAGCTGGTGATAGGGCCGTTGCAAACACGGATAAATCGCACGCATCTTCACCGCGTGATCCGCCATGAAACGACGATACCCATCCGCATGCCCCGGAAACGCCCGCTCCACATTCTGCTCCATCCGCTCCATGTCGGAAGTCGTCTCCATCGAAACTCCGTTCCACGAAAGCCGAGTCATCGGATCCAGCGCCACAAAATCCAAATAATCCTCACTCTTCCTTCCGGCCTCCTCAAACACCTCATCCAACGTGAACTTCTGGTGCAAAAAGGTCGGGCCCGTATCAAATGAGAAATCACCCACCTTCAACTCCGCGTTCCTCCCACCCACACGATCCCGTTTCTCCAGAATGGTGACGTCAAACCCACGCCGGGCCAGAATCATTCCCGCAGTCAACCCGCCAGGACCGGCACCAACGATGATCACCCGCTTGTCTCTCATATTGCTTGCAACGCCGCCACCCTAGTCAGAATCCCAAATGGCGCGAACGGAAAATTCACAAAACTTGCCACCGCCCAACCCCTGACAAAAACTCCCCCCCGTCCCATGCCGACGCCACCCGTCACTCGCTTCGCGCCCAGCCCCACAGGCCGACTCCACCTCGGCCACGCCCTCGCTGCGAAAGTCGCACACGACCTGGCAAGAAATGGCGGCGGCACATTCCTCCTCCGCCATGAGGACATCGATACCAACCGCTCCCGCCCGGAATACCTCACCGGCATCGAGGACGACCTCCGCTGGCTGGGCCTCAACTGGGATGGCGTGCCACTACTCCAATCCACCCGCACCCTCGCCTACGAAGCCGCACTCGCTCAACTCACCCATCGCGAAATGGTCTACCCCTGCTTCTGCACCCGCCGCGAAATCATCGAGGAAACCTCCCGCATCGGCGGCGCACCACACGGACCCGAAGGCCCCGTCTACCCCGGAACCTGCAAAACCCTCACCAAAAGCCAGCGCGAGGAACGCCTCTTCATCGGAACCCCGCACTCATGGCGGCTCGATTCCACACTCGCCACCCAAACCACCGGCCACCTCACCTTTTCCGACCTCATTCACGGCACCCATCCCGTCGACCCCGACCTGCTCGGAGACGTCATCCTCGCCCGCAAGGACATCGGCACCGCCTATCACCTCGCCGTCGTCGTGGACGATGCCTTTCAGAAAATCACCCATGTCACCCGTGGCGAAGACCTCCTCCCATCCACCCACGTCCACCGCATCCTGCAGGCCCTCCTCTCCTTCCCCGAACCGCTCTACCTCCACCATCGCCTCCTCCTAGACGATCAGGGAAAACGCCTCGCAAAACGCCACGACTCTTTCTCCATCTCCACCCTCCGCCAATCCGGCTTCCCACCAGATGAAATCTGGCGCCGCTGCCGATGAATCATCATCTCTGCAAATCCCAAACCCACCTTTTCCATCGCCATCCCTCTCTTCTTCCGCCATCACAACCCCATGCCACCTCCCCAAAAAGGCTTCAAAGCTCTCAACCACCGGGACACCCACTACCGCTGGATCCTCCAAAACCAACGTGGCCACAACGAACTCATCGTCGAAATGTCAGCCTCGGTAAACGGACAAGTCCTCATCGCCAAACTCCCCACCGTCGTGAACCTCAAAATGGTCCCACTCGCCATCGACTTCGCCCGCGCCAACGGATGGAAACCAGAGGAAAAAGGCGAATCCTATCGCCTCATCTGGCGCCGAGGCCAGTTCCACCTCGCCGACACCACCGAGTGATCCTCAGTAGTCCCCTTCCTTCGCCGGCTCACCCGTCTCGAAACGCATCAACTCCGCGATGAACGTCAGCGGAATGTGCCCCGTCTCTCCGTTACGGTTCTTCGCCAGCACCAGCTCCGCCTTCCCCGCTTCCGCCTCCTTGTCCTCCTGGCTTTCCGCATAATACGCCGTCCGATACAGCAACCCCACCATGTCCGCATCCTGCTCGATCGATCCGGACTCACGCAAATCCGACATCCGCGGCACCCCAAGGCTCTTCCCCGTCCGGCTCTCCGGACCACGGTTCAGCTGCGCCAAAATGATGATCGGTATCCCCAACTCCTTCGCCAACCCCTTGATCCCCGCCGAAATCTCCGCAATCTCACGCTCCCGCGAATTCTCCGCCTGCTTCGTCTTCGACTTCATCAACTGCAAATAGTCGATCGCAATGAACTGAATATCCTCGTCCCGCTTCTTCCGCCGCGCCTTCGCCCTCAACTCGTTGATCGTAATCCCCGGCGTGTCATCAATGAAAAGCTTCGCGTTAGACAACTCCAACGACGCCCGCTGGATCCGCTGCAAATCCCCCTTGTTCGGCGTGTAACCCCGCGAAAGCGAACTCATCGCAAACTTCGCCCTCGAAAACAACACACGCTGCACCAGCTGGAACGCGCTCATCTCGCACGAAAACACCATCGTCGGCTTCCCCTGATCAATGCAGATATGCTCCGCGATGTTCATCATGAACGACGTCTTCCCCATCGACGGACGCGCCGCCACCACGAACATCTCTCCCGGCTTCAACCCGCTCGTCATCCGGTCTAACACCTCATACCCCGTCGGAATCCCCTGCGCACCCTTGTCACCCGCACAAATCTTCTCGAACTGCTCGATCACCTCGTTCACCGACTGCTTGATCGTCGGTGCCTTCACCGTTTCCGACCCCTCCCGGATCGCCAGCACGCTCGCCTCCACTGAGTCTAACAACTCCGCCACCTCGTCCGGCGCGTCATACGCCCGCGCGATCGCCTCGTTCGAATTCTGGATGATCGAACGCAACACGAACTTGTCCTTCACCAGAGTCAAATGGTGCCGGAAATGCCCCGGACTCGGCGCATACGTGTAAATGTCCGTTAGAGCCGCCGGACCACCCACCCGATCCAACAAACCCCGGTCGATCAACTTCTGGATCAGCGAAACCAGCTCGATCTCCTGCCCCCCCTCAAACAGCTCGATCAAAAACCCATACAACGTCGCATGCGCCGGCAGATAGAAATGCTCCTTCGTCAACCGCTCCTCGATCGCCACCCCCATATACTCCTGCGGGTCCTGCAACATCGACGACAACAAGCTCTTCTCCGGCCCCACCGCATGCGGCAACGCCCGCGTCACATCCTCCAATGCCGTCGCTCCTTGCTGAAGCGATGGACCTTTTCCTGATGCGTTCGATGCGGTGACTTCTGCGGAAACCATGGGGCGGCGAGACTGGGAAATCACAACCCAAAGGTCAATCACGCGACGCTGCGAACAACCTGCGAACAACTGTGAAAATCCCCCCAGCAACTCCCCTCCCCACTCACAACCAATGCTTGTCCACCCCGGAAAATTTCTCAGAATCCCCCATGCGAGCCATCCTCCAGCGCGTCCTCCAAGCCTCCGTCACCGTCGATGCGAAAATCGTCGCCCAAGCCGGCCCCGGACTCCTCATCCTCCTCGGCGTCCAGGAAGGCGACACCTCGGATGACCTCTCCTGGCTCGTCCCCAAAATCGCCCGCATGCGCATCTTCTCCGATGACGAAGGCAAAATGAACCGCTCCGTCCAGGACATCCAAGGCGACGTCATCGTCGTCAGCCAGTTCACCCTCCACGCCTCCACCCGCAAAGGAAACCGCCCCTCCTTCCTCTCCTCCGCCCCCACTCCCATCTCCGAACCCCTCTACCAATCCTTCTGCACCGCCCTCGAAGCCGAACTCGGAAAACCCGTCGCACGCGGCATCTTCGGAGCCGACATGAAAGTCTCCCTCACCAACGACGGCCCCGTCACCATCCTCATCGACTCCCGCCTCCGCGAGTAACATAACCCAACCACTCCCGCCTAAAATCACCCTCCCGCACAACTCCCACACCCCTCCCGGGTTCCATACCCCATGCGCCATTCACCACTCACCCTCGCCCTCCTCCTCTCCACCCTCCCCATCGCCGCCCAAAACCCCGACGACCTCCCACCCGGACAAGCCCCGCGCGGCTTCGGCGCACCCGTCGAACTCGGCCCCGATGACAAACCCGCCTTCCCGCTCCCACCCAAAGGATTCGACCAAAAACGCCCCGACGTCCCCCAAGGCAAAACCGAAACCATCCCCTACGAATCCAAATCCGTCGGCACCACCCGCAAACTCACCGTCTACTCCCCGCCCGGCTACTCCTCCGACAAAAAATACCCCGTCCTCTACCTCCTCCACGGCATCGGCGGCGACGAAACCGAATGGCAACGCTTCGCCCCTCCCGAAATCATCCTCTCCAACCTCATCGCCGACAAAAAAGCCGTCGAAATGATCGTCGTCATGCCCAACGGCCGCGCCCAAAAAGACGACCGCGCCATCGGCGACGTCTTCCGCCACGCCCCTGCCTTCGCCGCCTTCGAACAGGACCTCCTCAAAGACGTCATCCCCTTCATCGAAAAAACCTACTCCGTCCTCCCGGAACGCCAACACCGCGCCCTCGCCGGCCTCTCCATGGGCGGCGGACAATCCCTCAACTTCGGCCTCGGAAACCTCGAAACCTTCTCCTGGATCGGTGCCTTCGCCCCCGCCCCCAACACCCGCCAACCCGCCGAACTCATCCCAAACCCCAAAGCCGCCGCCAAACAACTCAACCTCCTCTTCCTCTCCTGCGGCAAAAACGACGGCCTCATCCGCATCAGCAAAGGCCTCCACCAATACCTCGAAAAAAACGACCTCCCCCACACCTGGCACGTCGATGAAAACGCCCACGACACCCCACACTGGCGCGCCTCCCTCTATCACTTCTCACAACTCGTCTTCCAAAAATCACCCACCCCGGCCGACCCACCCCGCTGACCCCAAAAACCACGGGCTTGCCCTCCGCCACATTCTGCGCGATCCTCACGCCATGAGGAAATCCCTGACCGCCCCCGCTGGCAGGAAATGCCACACCCGGTCGCTCATCTGCGGCCTCCTCGCAGCAATCCTTCTCTCCCCCGCCTGCGCCCCATCCTACACCCTCGTCAACCACACCAAGGAAAGCCCCTCAGCCAAAAGCGACACCTTCGGCTACCGCAAGTGGATCTCCCCCAAAGTCGAACAAGACGTCGTCATCATCGGCATCCACGGCTTCTGCGGCGCATCCATCGACTACGAAAACCTCGGCCTCCACCTCCTCAAAAACCAACCCAAAACCGGACTCTACGCCTACGAAGTCCGCGGCCAAGGCAGCGACCCCATCCGCGAACGCCGCGGCGACATCGGGAACCCCCAGGACTGGTACCAAGACCTCGAAGCCTTCACCCAACTCGTCAAGGAACGCCACCCCGACGCCAAAATCGTCTGGTACGGCGAAAGCATGGGCGCACTCATCGCCGCCCACTCCCTCAAACGCATGCCCGCCGGCGCTGAACCCATCGACGGCCTCGTCCTCTCATCCCCCATCGTCCGCTTCCGCGACGACATCCCACAGTGGAAAATCGAACTCGTCCAAGTCGCCGCCGCCACCTTCCCCAACGCCCGCGTCTCCCTCAACGCCCTCACCGGCGGACAAGACGTCCAAATGACCCAAACCACCACCCACTCCGCTCAAGCCGAAACCAACTCCTACCACGTCGAACAACACACCCTCCGCCTCCTCGGAACACTCGGCAAACACATCGGCGGAATGAACGACTGCGCCGCAACCTTCCGCATGCCCACCCTCGTCCTCCACGGCGACAAAGACTACTTCAACACCGATTCCGACGTCCGCGGCTTCGTCGCCCGAATCCCCAAATCCACCTCCAGCACCTACCACAACTACCCCGACGCCTACCACCTCCTCATGTACGACGCCCGCCGCGAAAAAATCTTCCGCGACGTCGCCCGCTGGACCGACCGCCTCCGCAAAAACCGCCTCTAAAACCGTAGCTCTGGCATCCTGCCAGCAGCCTCCACCCCACAAACCCCAAACCCCCCAACGATTTTTTCACCACACCGAAGGATTCCCCTTGACCCAACCGTCTGGAAAGCCATCCTCCGCCTCCCCGCAACCAGACCCCTTTCAACCATGGCACGTATTTGCAGCATCAGAGGAACCCGAGTCCGCTCCGCCGGTAAAATTCACCGTTCGGGTCTCGCCAAGAAAAAAGGCGGTATCGGTCGCCACGTCACCAAAGTCGTCAAACGCACCGTTTCACCCAACCTCCAGACCAAGCGTATCTGGGTCTCCGAGCTCGGCCAATACGTCCGCCTCAAACTTAGCTGCCGCGCCCTCAAAACCATGAACAAGAATGGCGCATACGCCACCTTGAAAAAGGCCGGCCTCCTCTGAGAGCCATTCCTTCAAACATCTTCCAATCTCGAAAACCCGGTGGAAACACCGGGTTTTTCGCGTTCCAGCATTCCAACCTCCCGCACCCATCTCAACGGCGCAACCCTCTCAACCACTCCGCCAGCGAAATCACCTCCCCATCCGTCAACGTCTCATGCCCCGGCATGTCCGTGCCAGGAATCCCGAACTTGATGATCCTCCGCAGCGACTCCTCATCCGCCGACCAAACAAACGGACCCACCACCAGATTCGCCGGCGGCCTCTCCAACCGACCCGAAAAATACCCGAATCCTCGCCCATCCCCACCGTGGCACACCGCACAGTGCCGCTCAAACAACCGCCCCCCGTCCGGCAAATCCCCACCAACCGGCTTAGGAACCCACTCCTGAATCCGCAGGAACCGCTCCGCAAACGCCTCAGGCTCCACCTCCGTCAAATAAGCGATCAAATCCTCACCCCTCCCCGTGTCCACCAAATGCCCATAAGACGGCATCGCACTCCCATGCGCCAACGCCCCAGGCTCCTCCAACTGCAACCGCAACCACGCCGCCGACCTCCTCAAACCCACCCGGCTCAAATCCGGACCCTGCCGCCGATTCCCGATCAACACCGGCTTCCCCTCACGCACCTCCTCCCACTCCCTCACCGGCCCCCACCGCTCCTCATCCGCCGTCCCCGGCCTCACATACTGCGAATGACAATGGATGCACCCCTCGGAAACAAACACCTCACGCCCACGCTCCACCGCCGAAAGCCGCTCCAACCCCGTCTCCCTCACCACCGGCCGGAACATCGGCACCATCACCAATCCCACCACCACCGCAGCTCTCCAATCTCTCGTCCGCAAACCCACCACCCCTAAAACCACCACCCCGGACCCCACCACAAACATCGGCGGTACCCGCTGCAACGTCTCCGCCATCCCGATCCCGTTCGCAGAACCAATCCACCCCGCCACCCCGAAAATCCACGCCGCACGCCAACCCGCCGCCTTCGACCCACTCGCACCGGAAAACCAACCCGGCCACGCAACCAACGCCGTCGAATACAGCGACACCCCCACCGGATACAACCACGCCGCCAACCACCTCAGCTCCGGATGATTCACCGCCAGCGCAGCCACCGCCAATACCACCCACGCCACCACCGGAACCCGCTCGCCACCTCGCCGCGAAAGCGCCCACCCCGCAACCACCGCCGCCACCGCATGCACCACCGCATTCCGCCACAAATGCGCACTCCCCCACGTCGCCTCCTTCAACTCACCCGCATGCTGGATGATGAAAAACGCCGCCGAATCCAACCAAATCAACGCCGTGAACAAGATCACCCCCGCCCACACCGGAAACACCCGCACCTCAACTTCCCGCCGCCACTCCCCAGCCCGCGGCACCACCAAAAGCCCCACCACGCAAAACCCCGCACCCACCCACGCCTGCACCCCCGGCACCGACTCAAACACCCACGGCACATTGCAAATCCCATAACCCAACCCAGTCCCCACACCAATCCACCACACCCCGCACCACGCCGGCAACATCGACGACAAACTCACCGTCGCCATCCCGATCCCCACCCCCGTCATCACCGCAATCACCAGAAACATCGGCACCGATCCCACCCACGGCGCAACCACCGCAGCCACCCCCGCAATCCCCAACGCCCATCGGATCCCACCCACACTCGCACCCCGCCACGCCCGGAAAAACCCCGCCGCCATCCCCGCAACCGCCATCACGCCTAACACCGCACGCTCCCCTAACAGGCCAATCCCCTCCCCACGCACCAACTCCACCAGCGAGAATTGCGCGAAAATCAGGAAAAACCCGTAAACGCACGCCACCAAAACAGCCCCGCGCCATGACTCACTCCTCATGCCGCCTCCCTCCACCATCCCGCGCGCAACCCGAACCACTGCACCATCGCCACCACCAAATCCGTTACCGCCACCGTCAACCACGCGCTTGTTAGATCACCCGCCGCGCACTTCCAGATCACAAACACCCCCACCAGCAACCTCACCATCGCCGTGATCCGCCAAACCGTCTCCGCCGCCACCCCACCCCTCAGCGCGAACCCGTAGGACAACCCAACCCCACCAATGAAAACCCCCATCCACGACAGGAAAACCAACCCCTCGGGATGAATCGGCGCGATCCCCATCATCCTCAAAACCATCGCCGGCGCCACCACCAGCAACAAGCCCGTGACCGCGTCCATCGCGCCCACACCCGCACTCAGAATCACCGCCATTTGTCGTCTCTTCATCCGCTTCATGAACTTCGTTGTTGAAAACACCAGATCGAGGAAACCGTCAGCATCACCCCACCGCACACCGCACGCACCACCCACCCCAACGTCCGCCACATCGGCTGATCCACCATCCACGATCCACCACCTCCCTCACGCCACCCCGCATCCGCCAACACCACCACCATCACCAACGCCGCCACATGCCACAACCCCACCGAAACCCGCCCACCCACCCGCTTCCCTGTTAGAATGATCAACAGCAGCGCGCAGAACGAGGTCGTGAAACCCGCCATTGCCAAATGCGAATGCGCCACCAATCCCTGCGTGAACTTCATCCGGTCCAACACCCCCGGCAAATACAACAAACATCCCGACAGCACCAACACCCCCCACCAACCCAAACTCGCCCACCTCCACGGCATTGCCCCCGCCGGCCACTCGAACGCATCCCAATCCTTCGCCAAAATCCACGTCCACGGCACCAGAAAACACAGCGCACCAATCTGCAGGAAATCGAAATGCGTCCCGCCAATCCCCTCGCTCACCCCGAACACCACCCACGAAATCCCGTAAAACCACCACACCCCACGCCCGCTCCACCCGCCCCCGCGCAAACCCATCACCCTCGGCAACGCCAACAGCATCCCCACCACCACCAGCGTCGAACCTAACAGACTCGCCCCCGTCGGCCCGCCCGTCGTCCGGTCCACCGGCGGATACAACTCCGGCGATGAAGCAAACCAAAGCGCCACCGGAACCATCGCCAACCCCGCCAAAGTCATCAGAGAAACCACCTGCCTCACCCTCGACCACCCACCTCGCCGATCCACCCACGCCAACACCAAAACCAACCACAACAACCCCTGCGCGACCATGAACGCCGTCAGCGCACCACCCTTCCAATCCAGGAAAATCTTGCCCGAAGTCTGCCCGCCCAACCACGACCACACCCCCGCACCCAACGCCGCCGTCCACCCCCACACCACCGCCCCACCCCACCCACCCACCCGGCTCCGACCCACCTCGAACCCCCGCAAAAGACACGCCACCAACGGCAGCGAAAGCCACCCATACAACTGCACATTCAAATGCACCGGCACCCATCGCCCATAAGTCCACTCCCCCGGATTCCATGACGGCCACAACAACAACACCGCCATCAGCAAGCCCACCGCATTGCCAAAAACCAGCCAACCCAGCGCATGCCGGGCCGCCACATCCACCCCTTCATCCCTCTCGCTCATGCTCCGTTGTCGTCCTCGATCCTTCCATCTCGCATCCGCACCGTCCGGTCACAACGCCTCGCCAACTCCGGATCATGCGTCGCCAATACCAACGTCCGCCCCCGCGCACGAACCAGATCTAACAGTAAATCAAAAACCCGCTCACGGTTGCTCTCATCCAGCGCTCCCGTCGGCTCATCACACAGCAATAGCTCCGGATCATTCATCAGCGACCTCACCAAGGCCCCACGCTGCCGCTCACCACCGGAAAGCTCCCGCACCCGCTGCTTCAACCGGTGCCCAACCCCCGTCGCCTCCGCCAACTCATGCATCCGGTCCATCCCCGATGCCCGGCTCCCACCCGCCGCAATCACCGGCACCAAACAGTTCTCCGCCAACGTCAAATCCGGCATCAAATGATGAAACTGAAACACATAGCCAATGTGATGCCGCAACAAATCCACCCGCGTGGACTCGTTCACCACATCATACCCAGCCACCCTCACCGCACCCCGGTCCACCTCTTCCAATCCGGAGATCACATTCAAAAGCGTCGATTTCCCGCAGCCGGACGTCCCGCACAACGCCACGATCCCACCCTCCTGCACCGCAAGACCCACGCCCTTCAGCACCTCGATCCTGCCTTGATCGAAACTCTTCCACACATCTTTGACCATCACATGACTTTTCATGATATCTCCTTTTCTTACTCAAATCTCAATGCCTGCGCTGGCTTCAATCGCGCCGCATACCACGCCGGATACATCGCCCCCGCCAAAGCCGTCACCGCCGCCAGCGCCATTGCACCCGCGACCTCCATCCATCCCACCCGCGGCTCGATATACCCCTGCAACTGCGGAATCGCCCGCAACAAATGCAACCCCGCCGCACTCAACCCCCACCCCGCAAACGTCCCGATCAACGAAACCACCAGCGACTCGCCGAAAATCATCCGCGCCACCTGACCCCGCGAAAACCCGCAAACCCGAGCGATCGCCAGCTCCTTGATCCGGCTGAACACCGAAAGGATCATCGTGTTCGTCACGCTCAACCCGCCTAACAAAAACGCGCACGCTCCCACCACCCACGCCGTCGTCTTGATGATCCGGAACTGCGAATACGTCCGGCTGAACTCCTCGTTCTCCAGCGCCGTCAACGTCGGATGATGCTTCTCCATCCACTCCTTCACCTCGGAAGACTCCGCACCCTCCGCCAATCCGACCGAAACCACCGAACACAACCCCTCCTTGTGAAAAGCCCTCTGGCACGTCCCCAGCGGCATGAAAACCCCGCCATTCTCAAATCCGTTCTCCAAGCGCACCACCCCCGCCACCGGATACTCCCCCCGACCTAACAAAACCCGCTCCCCTGCCTTCGCCCCGAGGAAATCCGCCGCACGCTCGCCTAACACCACCGCCCCTCCCTCATCATTGAAAGTCGTCGCATCCCCCTCAAGCCACTCGCCCTTCGACAATCGCCCGTCCGCCGGACGAATCCCGAAACACGTCACCACCGGCCGGTCCGGTGCCGTCACGATCGAAAACAACACCGGCTGCGCGTCCCGCACAAACGGCTGCTCCTCCAGCTCCTCCACCAACGCGTCCGGCACATTGCTGAAAAACAGATCCGAAACATTCTTCTCGAACACCACCATCTCCGCATCACTCCGCAGGATCCGCTCGAACATCTTCACCGCACCTCCTAACAAACCCACCACGCTCAACATCGTCGCAACCCCAAGCGCGATGCCCGTGGCTCCCACCGCGGTCCGCACCCGGTGCCGCCGCAGATTCGTGAAAATCATTCGCCAAAGACTCATAAATACCGATCTATCAGAAAATCAAACCGCAATCGCGCTCGCCTCCACCGACGTCACCTTCGGCGCTGCCACCCTCAGCAAATTCAACATCCCCCAACGCCCGTCAAAACCCGTCAGCTTCGACTGCACATGATCCGCCGCATCGTTCAACCGCCTCAACCGCCGCAACACCGCGGGAACTCCCTCCGCCAACGCTAGATTCGGCCGACCCATCACCTCATCCCGCCCCGCCGTCTTGCCGCTCTCGTCATCACTCTGCAAAACATCCTTCAAATCATCCGCCGCCTGATAGGCCACCCCTCTCAACAACGCCAACCGATCCAACAACTGGATCTCCCGCGCCGTCCCATGCCCCGCAATCGCCGGCAAGACCAACGTCAACCTCAGCAAATCCCCGGTCTTCCGCGCCGCCACCTCCGCCACCTCCGCCGCGCTGCGCCCCCCCCGCCACCCGCTCAAATCATACGCCTGCCCGCTGATCAACCCGCTCGTCCCAAGCTTCGCATCCACCCATTCCCCCGCCGCCTCCCGCCGCGATGGACTCGCACGCCGGATCCCGCTCCACAACATCCCGTAACCGCGATTGACCAACGCCAACGCCGCCAACATCGCCACTCCCTCGCCGTGACTCACATGCAAACACGGCGCTCCTCGCCTCGTCCGCGCATCATCCATCGCCGGCAAATCATCGAAAATCAACGACGCCGTGTGCAGATACTCGATCCCGCAAGCCAGCGCCCGCGCACCCTCCTCCACCATCCCCATCTCGATCCCCACCAGATAGGCCGCCACCGCCCGCACCAGGTTCCCCGGCCGCGCCAAAACATCATTCAGCGCCGCCGACAACCTCGGCTCGGTCCCCACCATCCGCCCCATGCCGTGCCTGAAACAGCCCGTCATCAACTCCCGCGCACATCCCGCACGCCGCCGCCACCATGATTCCGCGTTCATATCCTTGGTTCCCGATTATCACTTCACCTTCCCAACCACATGAAACCGCACCACCAACTTCGGATCCACCGTCATCACCGCCATCGACCGGATGATCGGCAACTTGAAATTCTGATAGTCCATCGTCACCGTCCCGTCGATCGTCACCCAGTCCCCCTCACGCTTCACCGTATACGGAAATGCGATCGACTTCGATACCTTGTTCACCGTCAGGTTCCCCATCGCCGCCGTCTTGCCGGACGCCTCTTTCCATCCTTTCGTCATCTTGAAACTCCCCTTCGGATTCCCTCCTCCCAACCACTTCACCATCTCCGCATCCCGCTTCACATCACCCGTCTTCAGGTTGTTGAAATCCCACGTCAGCTCGAACGATGTCGGCTCGTTCGCCCCGGTCCCCTGCGCCTTGATCGTATACTTCTCCAGATTGCCGGTAAATTTGTGACCCGTCGCCCGGGCATCCACCTGGATCCGGCTCTTCACCGCGTCCACCTCCAAAGTCGCCGCTTCGGCAACCGCTGTCAGAAATCCAAAAAACAACAAGCTCGGTATGGGGTTTGCTTTCATCACCCGCGAGCTTTCCGCCACAAAGTGCGGCTTTACAAACCAAAACTTGCAATCTGCGTAATAACCCTAATCATTGATTCACAGCCACTTGCTAATGAAAACGATTCTCAATAACAACATCAGCCGGATCGCCGCTGCGATGCTCTTCAGTGTAACCAGCCTTTTCGCCGCACCCTACGAAAAAGGCCAGAAGGTCGACTCATTCCAAGCCAAAGACCAGCACGATCAAGCATTCACTTTCAAACCCGCGGAAACCCGCTTCCTCCTCGTCACCCATGACATGGACACCGGCAAGAAAGCCAATGCCGTCCTGACAACTCTCGGCAAGGATCACTTATCTAACAAAAAGGCCGTCTATCTCGCCAACATCCACGGCATGCCCGGCATCGGTCGCGCCTTCGCACTCCCCAAGATGAGGAAATACGCCCATCGCATCATCCTCGGTGATGATGCCGCTCTCATCGCCAGATTCCCAGTCCAAGCCGGAAAAGTCAGCATCCTCAAACTCCGCAACAGCCGCGTCATCTCCATCCAATACTGGTCCCCCGGCGTCGATGCCCTCGATCCACTTCTCAAGTGACCGGACCCACCGTCCACGATTCACCAATCTTCCCAATGACAAAGCGGTCCTCACCGAGGCCCGCTTTTTCACATTCCAACCTCAACAACTCCGGCGGCTCACCCATCGGTTCATCCGTTAGACGGAACGTCCCCCAGTGCATCCCCACCGCAAACCGGCATTGAACATCGGAAAAAACCCGCACCGCCTCCCGCGGATTGAGATGCATCGCCCGCATCACCGATCTCGGTGAATAAGCCCCGATCGGAATCATCGCGAAATCCACAAACCCATATCTTCCCCCAATCTCCAAAAAGGCATCACAATACCCGCTGTCTCCCGCATGCCATATCTTGACCTCACCATCATCAATCAACCATCCACACCAATGCCCGCGGTTCCGATCCCTCAAACTCCTCGCCGTGAAATGCTGCGCCGGAGTTGAGTGAATCCTCAACCCATCGATCAAATCGCTGCACTCCCCCCAGCGCACCTCCTCCACCCGGTGAAATCCCTTCCCCCGCAGCCACCCACCATGCCCCTCGGCAACAAGGATCTGACAATCCCCTCCAACCGCCATCAACTCCCTCAACGTCGCCAAATCCAAGTGATCGTAATGCGAATGCGTCAACAACACCGCATCCACCGGTGTTAGATCCGCCACCGCACACGGAGGCTCAACCAACCGCCGCAACGATGGCAATGGCACCGGAGAACAATGACTCGAAAACACCGGATCCACCAACAACCGCCGCCCCCTCCCCTGGATCAGAAAGGACGCATGCCCCAGCCAGGTCACCTTCCATTCACCATCACTCGGCGCGCTCAGATCCGCCACCTGCCACCCCGCCGGCCCCTTCAAATCCGGAAACTCGGCACGATCCCTCACCAACCACGGCATCAGCTTCCACTTCAAAATATCCATCACCCCATGCTCGGCATGCGGCCACGGATTGCTGAATCGATCCTTGCTCATCTTCGGTGAAAAATCTCCCCGCGCCGGAAAATCCCGCGCGCCCCACACCCTTCTGCCACTCGCCGTAACCTTCCGCCACCACAAAGACGTACCCATCACAAAAGGCAATCCGCGCCCGTCAGCTCCTACCCTTCCCACCCCTCACCATGGAATACCTCACCACCGCCAATGTCCTCCTCTGGCTTTTTCTAACAGTCGCCTTTTACTTCGTCTTCCTCAGCCACTGGCTCGTCGCCGCATCGCTCTTCCCCGATTACGTCGGAAAATGCGAAAACCGCTACTCCCGCCCCATCGTCACCACCCTCGTCGGCCTCCTCTTCACCGTCGTCCCCATCACCATTGGCCTCGTCATCGCCAACGTCGCCCCTCCTTTCCTCAAGTGGATCGGCATCCTCATCACCACCGTCCCCATCCTCGCCGGACTCATGGGCACCGCCGGCCTCGCCCAACGCATCGGCCGCGGCATGCCGGCACCCGTCGATGACCAACAACCCTGGCGCCGCGTCCTCCGCGGCGGCACCGCCCTCGCCCTCACCTTCCTCCTCCCCATCCTCGGCCAACTCATCGTCATCCCCCTCGTCGTCGCCAGCGGCGTCGGTGCCAGCGTCCTCACCTGGTTCGCACGCAGACCCACCTCCGCCCCAACCCCTCCCCCCCTCCAACCGTGAGCGAAATCTCCCGCCGCAACCTCCTCAAAGCCGCAACCGCCACCGGCGCCCTCGCCGGCATCGGCGGCTTCAGCGCCCTCTCCCATATCCTCAATCCCCTCCTCTCATCTAACAGCGACGACCTCTCACCCTTCCAACCTCCCTCCTCCTCCGAAATCGACGACGCAACCCACATCATCCAACGCCTCACCTTCGGCCCACGCCCAGCCCAACACGCCGAAGTCACCAAACTCGGCCCGCGCCAATTCATCGCCCAACAACTCAACCCCACCTCCATCCCCGACCGCTCCACCGACCTCCGCGCCGCCCGATACGAAGCCCTCCGCGCCAACCCTCCCGGCGAACTCCTCGAATACGACGCCCGCGAGCTGTTAGACCAACTCACCCGCGACAAGATCCTCCGCGCCACCCACTCGAAACGACAACTCCACGAGGTCATGGTCGATTTCTGGTCGGACCACTTCAACATCGACCCCTCCAAAGGCGACTCGCGCTGGCTCAAACCCATCGACGACCGCGAAGTCATCCGCGCCCACGCCCTCGGCTCGTTCCCGGAAATGCTCAAAGCCTCCCTCCTCAGCCCCTCCATGCTCTGGTACCTCGATGGCCGCGTGAACCGCAGAGCCAATGAAACCGAACGCCCTAACGAAAACCACGCCCGCGAATTGTTGGAACTCCACACCATGGGCGTTCACGGCGGCTACACCCAACAGGACGTCATGGAAGTCGCCCGCTGCCTCACCGGCTGGACCGTCCGCGAACGTGCCAAGTCCGGCTTCGCCGTCGGCAAGGTCGAGTTCCGCAAAGACCTCCACGACGATGGCCCCAAACTCGTCCTCGGAACCCACATCCCCGCCGGACTCGGCCCCGCAGACCTCGACCGAATCATCGAAATCATCTCCCTCCACCCATCCACCGCACACTACCTCGCCGAAAAACTCTGCCGCCGCTTCATCGCCGATGACCCACCACAATCCGCGATCGACTCCGTCGCATCCGCCTTCACCCGCTCCAACGGCTCCATCCGCGAAACTCTAACAAAACTCTTCGACACCCCCGAATTCTGGAGCCATCGCGGCGCGAAAATCAAACGCCCCTTCCACTTCGTCATCTCCACCCTCCGCGCCACCGCCGCCCACAGCGATGGCGGACCCGCCCTCCAAAACCACCTCCTCCGCCTCGGCCAGGCACCCTTCCAGTTCCCAACACCCGATGGCTACCCCGAGGAAGCCACCCCATGGATGGCCACCCTCCTCTGGCGCTGGCGCTTCGCCATGGAATTCTCATCCCAATCCATCAAAGGCACCCGCTTCTCACCCACCAAGCTCCTTCGCGCCGCCGGCGGAGAAAACCAACTCGCCGCCCACCTGTTAGGCCGCACCCCCTCCCAGGACGAATCCTCCGCCGCCATCACATCCGGCGCACCCCTCGCCCTCTGCCTCGCCAGCCCCGCATTCCAAACCTTCTAACCACCATGGAATCCCCCGTCACCACTTACCTCGGCGATTCCCGCGACTCCACCGGCACCCTCGTCGTCATCTTCCTCCGCGGCGGCGCCGACGGACTCAACATGGTCATCCCCCACGGCGACGACCTCTACTACGCCGCAAGACCCGGCATCGGCATCAAACGTCCCGACCTCATCGACCTCGACGGCTTCTTCGGACTCAACCCCCACCTCAAACCCCTCCACCCCTGGTGGCGCTCCGGCGATCTCTCCATCATCCACTGCGCCGGCTCCGAAGACGAATCCCGCTCCCACTTCGAGGCCCAGGACTACATGGAACATGGCGGACTCGCCGCCGGCGGCTGGCTCGGACGCTTCCTCCGCGCCCGCCCCGATGCCGGCCAATCCCCACTCACCGCCGTCGCCATCGGCGCAACCCTCCCCGAAGCCCTCCGCGGCGCACCCTCCAGCGCCGCCATCCAATCCCTCGAGGAATTCGGCCTCGGCCCGAACGTCCCGCCAGGTTTCCTCAAAAGCCTCGCCGCACTCTATCAAAACGCACCCCGCGAACTCGGACCCGCCGGCCGCAACGCCCTCGCCGCCCTCGAACGCATCCAACAACTCACCACCACCCGCACACCACCCGCAAACGGCGCGATCTATCAGCCCGACTCCTTCTCCAACGGCCTCCGCCAGATCGCCACCCTCATCAAAGCCCGCGTCGGCCTCCAGGCCGCCACCATCGACCTCGGCGGCTGGGACTCCCACCTCACCCAGTCCGTCATCATGGACCCGCCCATGCAACGCCTCGCCTCCGGCCTCCACGCCCTCGCCACCGACCTCGGCCCCAGCGAACTCTCACGCACCCAAATCATCGTCATGACCGAATTCGGCCGCCGCGTCGCCGAAAACAGCGCCGCCGGCACAGACCACGGCCGCGGCGGAGTCATGTTCCTCCTCGGCGGCGGCATCAAAGGCGGCTCCGTCCACGTCAATTGGCCCGACCTCGCCCACCAACTCGCCGGCCCCGGCGACCTCCCCGTCCTCAACAACTACCGCAACATCCTCGCCCCCATCCTCACCCGCCAAGCCCCCACCACCAACCTCTCCACCGTCTTCCCCAACCACCCCCTCACCCCACTCCCCCTCTACTCCTAACCACCTCCCATCACCGACCTCTTCAAATCGCCCGCTGTCACCTTGGCTGATAGATCCTGACGTGGTCCACCTCCATGAAGGTCCCGTCAATCGCGTCGGAAACCTTCCCGGCCCAACCGATGATCGCGAGGCTCAGCCAGACCGGGGACTCGCTATGACAGAAGGTGTTCTTCTCCCGGCGGATCGGCTTTCCGTTGAAGTGAAAGACAAGCTCGTTCTCGTTCCATTCCAATCCATAGGTATGAAAATCCCTCGCAAAGTTGTGGGGACCGTCAAGAATGTCGAACTTCGCCATTTCAATCCACTTGCGACCATCGAAATGCTCCAACCGGTATTGATTCATCATCCCTTTCCAATGGCCGTGATCCTTCCAGCCATGGATGAACTGGATGCAGCCGATGGTTTGCTCTTCCTTGAGCGTGAACTCCACCCACTTCTCTCCTTCCGGCTGGGTGATCCAGGTGGTCTCGATCCTCCCATCCGCAAGATTGCGGGCGCTGTCCTTGCCATTCGGATGATGTCCGCTGGTCCTGATCGTTGCCGTCGCGGCATGGTTCACCAGCACCGGCTTGGACGATCCGGACTGGTTAGAAAGCGCATCCGGATAGCCTGCGGGACTCACATTGAAAATCCTGAACTCACCCAGATGGAAATGCCCGCCATGATTCGACACCAACCGGATCTTCCTCACTCTAACAGGTGTCTCGAAGGGAAGATTCACATCCGGCCGACTCCCGAAAGACAGGCTTCTCGATGAGGTGGGGTGGGTTTTCTTTCCATTGACCACCATGATGTCAGACCAGTTATGGATGTTGGTGTTGATCTCGTTCGGAAAATGCCCCTCATTGATATCAATTTCGAAGTTTTTGCCTTTCGCCGGCGCTTCGTTGTTTTGTGTCATCAACCAGAAGGAGTTGTTGGTTCCTTCGGCGGCCGCATATCGATAGCGGCACTCGAAGTAGCCGTAGAGAAACTTCTCCTTCGTGCGGATGCTCCCCGATGTCCAATCCTGGCCACCACGCTTTTCCTTTCTGTTCGTCAGCCGAAGCATCCCATCCTTCAACGAGACATTCTCTCGCCAACGGCTGCATAAGATATGTCCGCTCGGCCCGTTTTGGGAAATCCATCGCTCGTCGAGCCCCGCCTCCGTACCATCGAACTCTTCGCTCCAAACCAGTTTCCATTTCGTCGGACCACCCGGCAGCATCGAACCCGGCTCCGCGGCCGAAAGCGCGGAAGCAGCGCAAAAAGCCCAAGCGAAGGTTGTGATGGCGAGTTTGCGATCTGGGTTTCTCATCATTCCAAACTCTAGAACGTTCCACAGTCGGAAATTTCAACGAAACGCGCAGAATTCATTCGGTTTTGCGCACTTGGATCCGACAAACCATGAAATTCACAAAACCCGTCGCGATGCCACCGCAGAAAACAGTTAGAACGTCCCGTTCAGCTTTCGGCCAACCCAGAAGATCCCCAACAGCGTGACCAGCACGGCGATGGTGGCCCAGTGGGACCAGAGCGGGATGCGGTTCTCCACCGGCCTTGGCTCCGGCAACGCGGTGATCTCCTTCACCAAATCGGCAAGCTGGGCAGGCTGGATGACGCGTCCACGCGCAACTTTCGACATCTCCTCAAGCACTTCCGGCCGCGAGGGCTGACCCGTTTTCTCGATCTCCACCCCTTGCGCAAGAATGGTTGTCTCCACCGGACTGTCCTCCGCTCCGGAAGCAGTGGCGCGCAGCTTCCAAGCACCGGGAAGATCCACACGGAACCGCCCGCTGAACGCCCCCCACGCGGATTCGTTCTTCTGAAGCTCAATGCGCTGGGTGCGCCCGTCCGGCGATGTTAGATCAACGGCCACACTGCCCTGTTGCATCGGCGCTCCGTTGGGATCGAACGCATTGGCGTTGAGGGTCACCGTGGCACCGGGTTCCGGCCTCTCCGGTGTGTAGAAAAGCCTCACGCGCTGGCCGGCGGCCATGTTGCGCTGATAGGACATCCAGCGTGCGACCTGTCCCCAGAAACGGTAATGATAGAGATCCTCCACACCGCGACGCCAGCGCCATGCGGAATCGATCCCCATGAAAAGGACTTTGCCGTTTCCGGCGGCTTTCGTGACCAGCAAAGGCACAGGACCAAACTTCCCACGGCGGTTGCCATGCACGGCGAGAACCTCGGTGCCGCCCTTGGATTTGATCACCGGCGCATGCCAGTGGAAACCCGGCAAGCGACGCCAGATTTCCGGATTCTCCTCCTCGCTATCGCCCAACATCGTGAGCAGCGAGGACCGCCCTTCGGTGGTTAGATTGAGCGGCGCGGCGATGGACTCGGAAAATCCGGTCTTGCGCGTCTCGTCCAACGTGACCGGCATCAAATCCGCGAGATCGGTGTCGAGCAGTGAGAACTGGTTTCCCTGCGGCCCCGGCAGAAACACCACGCCGGATGCCTGGTTCTCCACCAACCCGCGGATCAACGTACATTGCTCCTTCGTCAACTGGTCGCTGGCCACACCCACATCGCCAAGGAAAATCACGTCGTATTTGGAAAGCTCCTCGGGCTTCGTCGGAAACTCCTGAACATAATCCGGCCCGTCACCCTTTCCAAGCTGCGGATGGAACATCAGACAGGAAAGCTCGACACCGGGATCGCGGGAAAGCGCGTTGCGCAGGAACCGATACTCCCAGCGCGGCAGGGTCTCGACAACCAGCACGCGGATCCGCTCGGGCCGACCGGCGATGTTGAATTTCCGGGAGTTGTTGGAAGCCACCAACTCGCCATCCGCCACCGGGATGGAAATTTCCAAAGTAGAAGATCCCTCCTTCTCAAGACGCCACAGGATGGAGTCGTAGGTCTCGCTGTTAGGCGCGAGAACGATATCCTTCGTGCGTTCACGCCCGGACTCGTCACGCAACCGGACGATGGTGCGGACCTGCCGGTCCAGCGAAGAACGGATGGTGAAAGGAATCTGAACGTTCTCCCCAACGATGCCATAGGTCGGCGCGGTCACGGTGAGCAAATCAAGATCAGGCAAACGCACCTCGCTGCCGACGGGGATCGTGAACAGCGGCACCCCGCGCAATCGCATCTTCTGCGCGGCGGCAACCGGAGGTTGACCAAGGTTGAAATCACCATCGCTGAGCAAAACAACCGCACGGAGATTGGTCTCCTTCTCTAACAAACCGGAAAGCGGAGCCTCCAAATCGGTTCCCGCGAGCACACCTTCCTCATCGGGTGGACTGGCAATCGGCATCGCCACCACCTCGTTGGCACCATTCGCCTCCAGCGGCCTCCAAAGATCCGAAGCGATCGCCTTCTTCACCCACTCGGCACGGGAAACAATTTCGCCCTTTTCCGAAAGCAACGGGGGCAACGGCGCATCGGCGGTGGCCATCGATCCGGAATCGTCCCAAAGGATCGCAATGCGCGGCTTCGCATCCGGATTCAGGGTCGTGCGCCATTCCGGTTGCCAAAGCAAAAGAACCACGACCAGTGCGGCAAGAAAACGAAGCGATTCGAGAAACGCGGTGCGCCCGCGATGGGCGCTGCGTTTCCACCCCATCACACAAAGCGCGCCGACAACGAGCAGCGCCACAATGCCGATCCAAAGGGTGAGTGGTGTGGGTGATAGATGAAGCACGGCGGGAGAAATCTGGAAAATCGGAACAGTGGGTGGATGGGATCAGGCTTCGACTTTCGGAGCCTGCGGCAGAACTTCGGTAGTGGATTTCTTCGGCAGACACAGCAGCGCCTCCGAAATCAGGAAAAACAACGTGGCAATGAGAAACGCGCGCCAGATATCGCGGGAAAGCGATGGATCATCCGCCTGCCCGGCCTGATCCAACAGTGTGTAATTGGTGCCCTCAAGCGCCTCATCAAGACCTTCGCGACCGATCACTTCCGGAGCATCCTCCTCAATAGGCCGATTCACCGCCAACAGTCGCTCGCCAAGGCGAAACACCCCGGACTCGTTCGCGATGTTGGACGGATCCGGCGTGCCGTAATCATCAAGACGCACACGGGTTTCTCCCGGAAGCGTGCGCGTCACATCGCTACCGAGCGTCGCAAGATAGGATGCGTCAAACCGATCGGCCCCGGCGGCAACCATCCGCTGCACCGCCGGCAACAACACATCCGCATCACCGAGATTCGACCATGTATAATCAGGAATCGAACCCATGAACCACGCCGTGCCACGATCCACCACCCGGCGGACAATGAACGGCTCGTCATCCTCCCACACCGCAAGCGGAGCGGCATCCCCTTCCGGAACCTGACGGCGGATGGCCTTCATGCGATCGGCAGGAATCGGCGTGCCGTCCACCCCATCTCGCAGCAGTCCATCAGTGTGGTTCCAATCCTTCAGGATGAGAAATTTCCCAGGTTCGGCATCGGCGGGTGCGGTCCATCTCATGTCCAGAAACGCGGTGGTCGACGCGCTTCCAGGGGGCACGAAAAGGACATTGCCACCGGCTGATAGAAATTGTTCGAGAGACGTCGCGGAAGCACCCTCGGGAAGAGGCGCGGCCCAAACGATGGCCGCCAGATCCGCCGTTCCCATGCTCGCAAATGCGGCGGGCGCGACGATTTCAGATGACTGGTTTCCAAAACCCGGTGGCGCGGCAGCCAGCGCGAGATAGTTGGCGGCTTCACCCGGCGCTGAAACAACCAGCGACTTCACCGGACGTGCCGGCCCGTAGGCAAAAAACGCGGCGTTGTCGCGCGGGTTGCCATCGGCGGGAATCGAAAGCCAGCCGGAACCACTTTCGCTACCAGCGGGAAGAACCACGCGTTTCTGGAAACGCAGCGATTGCCCCGGCATCGTCAACGTTTCGGTAGTGCGCGCACCATCCAAATTCGTCGTCAGCGGAACCGTCGTACTGCCGCGGGAATCCTCGGCCCGCAGCACTTCAAGATCCAACAACAACTCGTCGCCCGAACGGCGCGAACCTAACAGACGAATCGCATTGTTCGGCGCGGTGGCACCGGTGATCGAAAGCACCCGGAGCGACGGGCGCTGCGGCAAGGTCGTCAGCGCCGCCCGCGCGGCGGCCCAACGCTCATCCGTCGGGCGCCAGTTGGACGTCTGGAGATCTGAGGCGATCCACACCTCCGCCCGCCCCGGCGTTTCCGTTAGAAAATCAACCGCCCGCGAAAGCAGCGTCGGAAAATCCGCAGCCGTATCCGTCGCAGCCGCCCCGGAAAGCTCCGCCAGCACCTCGGGCGAAGGAACATCCTGCGGCTGAACGGTGGCGCTATCTAACAAAACCAACCGCGCCGATCCCAGATCCGCCATCGCCTCCCGCACCTTGTCCAACACAATCTGGCGGCGCGAATCCAGACCATCGCCCGGTTTCGCTTCCATCGAGGCCGAACGATCCAAAATCAGCACGACCAGATCAATCGATCCACCACCCCATCCCAACAGCCCAGAAACAATCGGCCGCGCGGCGGCAAATGCCAACGCGGCGACACCCAGCGTACGACAAGTGAGGATCAGGATGTGACGCAGCTTTTTCTTCCCGCGCGACTCGCGCGCCGCTTTCAGCAGGAACTGCATCGCAGCCCACTGGATCGTCTTGTGACGCCGGCGGTTGATCAGGTGGATGATGATCGGGACGCTCGCAGCGAGCAGGCCCCAGAGCAGCAGTGGATTCAGGAAAACCATGGTCAGTGCTTTGATTTCGGCAGGCGCGCGGTGAGGAATTCGCGGAGCAGCGGTTCCTGCGGCGTGTCGGTGGTGACAAGTTGATAGTCAGCCGCCGCGTCATGACATTTCGCGCGGACGGCGGTGAGAAAGTCGCGAAGCGCGGCCTTGTATTCCTCGGCGATCAGGCTCGGCTCGGCAACAAGTGCCGTGCCATCCTCAAGATCCACAAACCGGTGGGGACGGTCGAACTCGAAGCCGATCTCCAAAGGATCCATCAGGTGAAACACCGAGATGTCATGCTTGCGATAACGAAGATGTTGCAGCGCGTCACCCAACCCCACCGGATCGGTGAAAAGATCAGAAAGGATGACCACAAACGCCCGCTGGCTGATTTTCTCCGCAATCGTGTGGAGCGCCCCTAACAGCCCCGTCTCCCCGCTCGGCTCAACTTTTCCCAACGTCGAAAAAAGCCGGTCGAGGTGCGCCGCACGTCGGCTAGGCGGAACTTCCAGATGCAGCTTGTCCGTGCAAACCGAAAGACCTGCGGCATCACCCTGGTTGACTAACAGATAGGAAAGCGATGCCGCGACCCGCCGCGCATATTGGATCTTCGCCTCGCCCTTGCCCGCGAAATTCATCGAACCCGAGGCATCCACAACAAAATAGGCGCGCAGGTTCGTATCCGCTTCGAATTCCTTGATATAAAATCGGTCGCTCCGCGCGAATGCCTTCCAGTCGAGCCGCCGCGTGTCATCACCCGCCACGTATTTCCGGTATTCGGCAAACTCCACCGAAGACCCGCGGTGCGGCGAGCGATGCTTGCCCGCCACATTGCCCATCATCGGCACGCGGGATTCGATCGGCAGCGACCCAAGCCTCGAAAGCAGGGCGTTATCAAGGAAGTCGTATTTCATTCTTCCCTCATTTCCGCGACGAGCCGCTCGACGATCTTCTTGGAGGTCATGCCTTGGGACTCCGCGGCGAAATTGGTGATCACCCGGTGCGTCAGCACGGGCGAGGCCACCGCTTCAATGTCCTCCAAAGAGGCCATGTAGGCTCCACGCAATGCCGCGCGTGATTTCGCACCAAGAATCAAATACTGCACCGCGCGCGGCCCAGCTCCCCAACCAACGCAATCCTTGATCCATTGCGGCGACTCCGGCTGACCCGGGCGCGTCTTGCGCACAATCTTCACCGCATATTCATAAAGGTGCTCCGGAACCGGCACGCGGCGCACCAATTGTTGGAACGCCAGCACCTTCTCGCCGTCAAGAAGCCGGTTCAACACCTGACGCGCGGTGCCCGTCGTCTCACGCGCGATCCGCGTCTCCTCTTCGGCACTTGGATAGCCGACCTCAATCAGGAACATGAAACGGTCCAGCTGCGCTTCGGGCAATGGGTAGGTTCCCTCCTGTTCAATGGGGTTTTGGGTGGCCAAAACAAAAAAGGGCGACGGCAAAGCGTAGGTCTGACCGGCAACGGTTAACTGACGTTCCTGCATGGCCTCCAGCAAGGCCGATTGGGTCTTGGGCGGGGTTCGGTTGATTTCATCAGCCAAAACCATGTTCGCAAAGAGGGGACCCGGCACAAAACGGAACTGTCGGTTCGCGTCCAGTATTTCCGAACCGGTAATATCGCCAGGCATCAGGTCCGGCGTAAACTGGATTCGTTTGAAATCCAAATCAAGGACCGCACTAATCGTTTGAACCAAGGTGGTTTTGGCCAGACCGGGCACCCCAACCAAAAAACAGTGGCCGTTGGCCAACAAAGCCATCCATACCGAATGAATGGCCTCGGTTTGGCCCACCAGAACCTTGCCTGTTTCACGC
>SYAP01000220.1 GCA_005787565.1 Verrucomicrobiaceae bacterium
CGACCTTCGACTTATAGACCTTCAGACTCTTCCACTTCTCACTTCTCACTCGGCACTCCCCCCTCTCCGCGACCTCTCCGCCTCCGCGTTTCGATTAACAAGATCTTCGACCTTCCGACCACCCAAATGAATCCCTACAACCACCTCATGGGCTACACCCGCCGCCACTTCCTCGGCTCCGGCGGACTCGGACTCGGCGCCATCGCCCTCTCCAAACTGTTAGGAACCGGCACCGCCAACGCCCTCGCACCGGCCGGCGGCACCCTCGGCGCACCCCACCACTTCGCCAAAGTCAAACGCGTCATCTACCTCTTCCAGGCCGGCGGACCATCCCACCTCGAAACCTTCGACTTCAAACCCAAACTCCGCGAAGGCCACGGAAAGGCCCTCCCCAAGGAAGTCATCGGAAACCAACGCCTCTCCACCATGAGCGGCAACCAAAGCCTCCTCCCTATGGCTGGCTCCTTCACCAACTTCGCCAAACACGGCAAAGCCGGCATCGAAGTCGCAGACATCCTCCCCTACACCGCCAAAATCGCCGACGAAATCTGCGTCCTCCGCGGCATGCACACCGAGGCCATCAACCACGATCCCGCCATCACCTTCTTCTGCACCGGCAGCCAAATCCCCGGCCGCCCCTCCATGGGCTCATGGGCCTCATACGGCCTCGGCTCCCTCAACCAAAACCTCCCAGGATTCATCGTCCTCGTCTCCAAAAACGCCTCCCGCGACCAACCCCTCTACTCCCGCCTCTGGAGCGCCGGATTCCTCCCCAGCGAACACCAAGGCGTCCAGTTCCGCTCCGGAAAAGACCCCGTCCTCTTCCTAACAAACCCCGAAGGCGTCTCCCCCCACGTCCGCCGCAACATGCTCGACACCCTCGGCCAACTCAACCTCGACCAAGCCCAACACGAACTCGACCCCGAAATCGACGCCCGCATCGCCCAAGCCGAAATGGCCTACCGCATGCAAACCTCCGTCCCCGACGCCACCGATCTATCAGGCGAAACCGAGGAAACTTTCGAACTCTACGGCCCCGACTCCAAAACCCCGGGCACCTACGCCGCCAACTGCCTCCTCGCACGCAGACTCATCGAACGCGACGTCCGCTTCATCCAACTCTTCCACCAAGGCTGGGACCAACACGGCGATGTCGTCGGCGGCATCTCCCGCCAATGCAAACAAACCGACCAAGCCTCCGCAGCCCTCGTCCTCGACCTCAAACGCCGCGGACTCTTGGACGACACCCTCGTCATCTGGGGCGGCGAATTCGGCCGCACCGCCTACTGCCAGGGCAAAATGTCCGCCAACAACTACGGCCGCGACCACCACCCCCGCTGCTTCTCCATCTGGCTCGCCGGCGCAGGCATCAAAGCCGGATTCACCCACGGCACCACCGACGAATACGGTTACAACATCATCGATGGCTCCGTCCACGTCCACGACCTCCACGCCACACTCCTCCACCTCATGGGCGTCGACCACGAACGCCTCGTCTACAAATTCCAAGGCCGCTACTTCCGACTCACCGACGTCGCAGGCCACATCATCAAACCCATCCTCACCTGACCCATCTTCAGCACCTCAACCTTTCAGCTTTTCAGCTTCTACACAGATGGTGGAGCATAGGAGATTCGAACTCCTGACCTCTTCATTGCGAACGAAGCGCTCTACCAACTGAGCTAATGCCCCTTACGTGACGAGCGATTCCCTGCCATCCGCCCACAACGAAAGCAAGATGGAATTTCCATCCTCCCGCACACCCCTCCATAAATCTCCCAAAATACCTAACTTCGCTTTGCCAAATCATCGCCAATCCCCATAATCACCGCATGAAAAATGCGACAAGCGCAGCGGCATCAGCAGCAAGCCTGCTCACCGCACTCATCCTTTCCAGCTGCGGAAACTTCAGCACCACCGGCCAAACCGCCGGCACCGGCCCCTTTGACAGCCGCGGCAACTACATCGAGGAATGGGCGGACAACCCCTCCAAATGGCGTCAGGGCTCATCACCCAGACCCACCAGAACCACTCCGCCACCTGTCGTCACCCCGGACATCCCCGCCATCGCGAAAAACGAGCAGCCTCCCTCACGCTCCATCCCGCTCGATACCTCACGCCCGGCACCCACCCGCCCGGCTCCTCCTCAGGTCGTCTCCAAGCCAAAACCCAAGCCGGTTGCCGCCAAGCCCAAACCCAAACCATCCACCACCGTCCGCCACACGGTCCGCAAAGGCGACACCCTCTACGGCCTCGCCCTCAAATACAAATCTTCCGTCGCCGCCATCCAAAGCGCCAACGGCCTCAAAGGCACCATCATCCAACCCGGAAAGGTGCTCACCATCCCCCGCCGCTGAACTCTGGAACCATTCTCCTCCGAAACGCCGCTCCCTCAACCCGGGCGGCGTTTCCATTTCAAATCAACACTCCCCATGCGCTCCCTCATCAAACACGTCCTCCACCGCGAAGAATCTTGCGATGACCTCCACGTCGCCGGATGGGTCCGCACCCGCCGCGACTCCAAAGCCTTCTCCTTCATCGAACTCAATGACGGAACCTGCCTCGGAAACCTCCAGATCATCGCCGATGTCGGCATCCCAGGCAGCGAAAACCTCCACAAAATGAGCACCGGCTCCTCCATCGAGGTCCACGGCAAACTCATCCCATCCCCAGCCCAAGGCCAGAAATGGGAACTCCACGCATCCTCCATCCACCTCGTCGGCGTGGCCCCCGATGACTTCCCACTCCAGAAAAAAGGCCACGGCCCCGAGTTCCTCCGCTCCATCGCCCACCTCCGCCCACGCACCAACCTCTACGGCGCCGTCTTCCGCATGCGCAGCAAAATGGCCTACGCCATCCACCGCTTCTTCCAGGAACGCGACTTCACCTACGTCCACACACCCATCATCACCGCCAGCGATTGCGAAGGCGCCGGTGAAATGTTCCGCGTCACCACCCTCCCGGACGACAAAGCCTCCAAAGACGCCGAAGACTTCTTCGGCAAACGCGCCTTCCTCACCGTATCAGGCCAACTCGAAGGCGAAACCTTCGCCTGCGCCCTCTCCAACATCTACACCTTCGGC
>SYAP01000221.1 GCA_005787565.1 Verrucomicrobiaceae bacterium
CGACCGCACCCACCGCATCGGCCAGAAAAACAAGGTCATCGCCTACCGCCTCCTCACCCGCGATACCGTCGAGGAAAAAATCCGCATCCTCCAACACCAGAAAACCCAGCTCGTCACCAACGTCCTCGGCGATGAAGGCTTCGCCTCAAACCTCGGACTCGACGACCTCCAATTCATCCTCAACCACTCCATCGACGAAGACGACGAGAAGTAATCCCCCGTCATCCTCCAACAACTAACCGAACCTTCCATGTCAGACATCAAAATCACCCTCCACACCACCGCCGGCGATATCGAAGCCACCATGTACGCCTCCAAGGCACCGCTCACCTGCGCCAACTTCCTCAACCTCGCCAAACGCGGCTACTACAACAACGTCGCCTTCCACCGCGTCGTCGAAGGCTTCATGCTCCAGGGCGGCGACCCCACCGAATCCGGCCGCGGCGGCCCGGGCTACAAGTTCGCCGATGAGTTCCACCCCGACCTCCGCCACCGCGCCCCAGGCGTCTTCTCCATGGCAAACGCCGGACCCGGCACCAACGGCTCCCAATTCTTCATCTGCCACGTCCCCACACCCTTCCTCGACAACCGCCACTCCGTCTTCGGACAAGTCACCAACGGCATGGACGTCGTCCTCAAAATCACCGGCAAAAACAACACCGGCGAACGCGGCTGCAAATTCAACGGCGTCGGCGACAAAATCACCTCCATCACCATCCACGACGACACCACCGCCCTCTTCGAAAGCCAAAAGGACAACGTCGAACACTGGAACTCCATCCTCGACCGCTAAACGAAACGTTCAGCTCCAAAAAACCATCACCAAAGGCCTCCGCCCACCCGCGGAGGCCTTTTTTTGCACCCACCCCACCCACCCTCCCCAAGGTTGACCCCACCACCCGCCCTACCCTAACCTCACCCCATGGCCCTACACCTCAAACCCGGCGGCAAGGAAGGCGGAGACACCCTCTTCCTCGGCTCCGTCGGACTCCTACTCACCGCCCTCGGCCTCTGGTTCCTCTTCGACTCCGTCCACGTCCGCAGCGATGGCGCAGGCGCACTCAGCGGTTGGATCGGCGGCGGCTCCGGCCGATTCCAAACCACCTCCATGGGTGTCATCTTCGTCCCCTTCTTCATCTCCGTCGTCATCCTCTTCTACGACGCCACCAAAAAATGGTCGTGGGGCCTCTTCTGGATCGGCCTCGCCATCATCGCCATCGAAATCCTCAGCCGAATCCGCTTCGAATTCAGCATGAAAACCACCCACCTTCTCCTCATCCTCGGCATGGTCGCCGCCGGAGCTGGCCTCATGATCCGCGCCTATCGCACCGATACCTCGAAAGGCCCGCCTCCACCGGATCAACCCGCCTGACCGCCAACACCCAACGTGAAAGACCCGGCCCTCCCGCCACTTAACCTTTCACGTGTCATCCCGCCTCCTCTCCCTCCTCACCATCATCCCATGCCACCTCTCCGTGGCACGATCTGACACCGCCGCTACGGCCAGCTCCATCGACCTCGAACCCGTCTGGTCCGCCCACCCCGTCGGCTTCGCCCTCCTCACCCACCCCCCATTTCAATTCGCCGCCTACTACGACGCCGAACGCCGCATGACCGTCGCCCAACGCAGGCTCGACTCCACCACCTGGACCTTCCAACGCCTGCCCACCTCCCTCGTCTGGGACTCCCACAACGACGTCACCCTCACCCTCGACTCCACCAACCACCTCCACGTCGCGGGCAACATGCACAACGTCCCGCTCATCTACTTCCGCAGCGAAAAACCCCTCGATGCCTCCTCCCTCCGGCCCGTCAAATCCATGACCGGACTCCGCGAATCACACGTCACCTATCCACTCTTCCTCAAAGACGCGAACAACCGCCTCATCTTCCGCTATCGCGATGGTGGCAGCGGCAAAGGCGACGACCTCTACAACGTCTACAACCCCGAATCCAAAACCTGGAGCCGCCTCATCAACGGCCCGCTCCTCAGCGGCGAAGACCTCCGCAGCGCCTACGCCTCCAAACCCACCGCCTCCCCCGACGGCACCTTCCACATGGTCTGGGTCTGGCGCGACACCCCGGACTGCGCCACCAACCACTCCATCTCCTACGCCCGCAGCACCAACCTCGTCGACTGGACCAACACCGCTGGAAAACCCATCCCACTCCCCATCACCCTCGCCACCGGCGACGTCATCGACCCCGTCCCTCCCGGCGGCGGCCTCCTCAACATCAATCGCGAAATCGGCTTCGACAACTCCAACCAACCCATCGTCACCTACCACAAATACGACGAACACGGCGACCTCAACATCTACGCCGCCAAACCCAACAACGACCGCTGGAAAATCACCAAAATCAGCGACTGGAAAAACCACCATGTCGAATTCAGCGGCGGCGGCACCATTGTCTTCCACGTCCGCGTCGGTGCCGCCACCCCCATCGGCCAGGGCCGCATCAAGATCCCCTACCGCAGGGAAGGCGAATCCGGCACCTGGATCCTCGACGAAAAAACCCTCCGCCCCATCCCCGGCGCCACACCCCCGCCCGCCATCGCACCCATCCCTCCCGCACTCGCCAAACTCCAATCCACCTTCCCCGGCATGAAAATCCGGACCACCCAAGACATCGGCACCCCACCCCCTCAAACCCACTACCGCCTCATCTGGGAAACCCTCGACGCCAACCGCGACCTACCCCGCCAACCTCCCCTCCCCGCCCCCTCAATGCTCCGCCTCATCACCATCAAACCCTGAAAAATCCCCACTTTCCCCTCTCCCTACCACCCCTCCAAAGTCTCCGCCAAAATCGCGGCAATCTTCCCACGCTCCCCCTCCTTGAGCCACTCCGCCGCCTCCGGCCCGCTCAACCGGACCTTCAACCTCGCCATCACCGCACCCTTCACCCGCGGCGGCAAATCCTGAAACGGCTGCGAGTAAACCATGTAGGAACACCGCAATTTGAAAATCCGCTCCTGCAACTGGAAATCCGCCAGCGACTTCCCATCCTTCGTCCGCGGATACCGCTCCGAGAACGCATCCTGAAACGCCACATCCCCCTCCACCCCGTTCTCCCCCAACTCCGCCTCATCCTTGAACAACAGCGCATCCACCAACTCCTTCGCCGCCTCATCCGCCATCCGCCCCGCCGACCCCTCATCCGGATCCTCCGCCGGATCCAGCGCCTTCTGCAACCAATGCCCGCGCCGATACTGCATCGACGCCGCCGTGATCAGATTGTGCACCCGGCACTGATGCTCCAACACCAGCAACGCCACAATATCGCTCGTCACCCGCAAATACCTCTGCGCATCCACCTTCCCTCTAACATCTTCTAACATAACCACCTCCGTCGACTCCTCCCGCCCGTCCTCCTCCACAAACGTCCGGTTCCCCAAATGCGGCAGCGAACTCTTCCCCGTCACATAATACCCGCCCCACCGCTCCCCGATCGGGCTCCGGTGATCGATCAGAAAACTCCCCAACGTCGCCACCGGATGACCGTCATCATCCGGAAACACCGACCTCACCAACACCCCCGGCACCCCCTCCGTCCGCGCGTTCCCATGACACGAAAGACACGAAGACGTATCGCGATCAATCACCGCCGGCCTCTCCTCTAACGGAGTCTCAATCAGATAAAACACCGGACCCAACACCGGATCATACGTGATCACCTCGATCCCCCCGCCCGGCACAAACCCTACATACGTCCGCTCGTTGAAAAACAAACACCGCGGATTCCCGGGATGAATCAGCCCGTTCTGCTTGCTCGTCTTCGAAAACACCAGCACTTGCGATTCCTCCGGCACCTCTAACAACTTCAGCACCGTCCTCAACCGATCCAACACCGTCGCCCCCTCGATCCCCCGCCGCCCCGCCGCAATCTCCACAGCCAGCCTCGCGATCGGATCCGTCGCCACACTGTCGGAATACCTCAGCGGCGGCAGATCCCAAAAATCCACCGCACCCTCGGCACTCATCGCCAGCGCAACCATCGCGCCACAAAACCATCGTCCACAGTTCATAATCCCATCAAACGGCCACGACATCCCGCACACCGCGCATATCCTACGCATCACCACGCATCAATCATGCAACCACCCAGTCCAGTCCTCACCCCACCCACCTCGGCGGGGCTTTTCGTTTGGACGCCCCGCACCCGATTGTGTCAATTTCCTCACCGTCGGGCATCCACCTAGCAAATCGGTCTCCTGCCTGCTAACCCAACCCCGTGGCCGGCCCATCCAAAACATCGAAAATCACCGCCTACCTCGCGTCATCCCCCATCGCGATGGTGCTCTACGGCTCATTCGCCGCATTCGGCGCATACTTCTGCATGTATGCCTTCCGCCGCCCCGTCGCCGTCCTCACCTACTCGGAAATCCCCGGATTCCGCCTCCTCAACGGTACCCTCGAACCCAAAACCCTCTTCCTCCTCTCCCAACTCTTCGGCTACTGCCTCGCAAAATACCTCGGCACCGGCATCTGCTCGGAAACCCCGCGCAACCGCCTCGGCCTCCACCTGACTGCCTCCATCCTCATCGCCTGGCTCGCACTCCTCCTCTTCGCCATCCTCCCGCCATCCCTCAAACCCGTCGCCCTCCTCCTCAACGGCATCCCCCTCGGCATGGTCTGGGGCTTCGTCATCCGCTACCTCGAAGGCCGAACCACCTCCGAAATCCTCGTCGCCGCCCTATCCGCCTCCTTCATCCTCGCCAGCGGCGAAACCAAACGCATCGGCCTCACCCTCATCGAAAACGGCGTCGCCGACTACTGGATGCCCTTCGTCACCGGCCTCATCTTCCTCCCGCCATTCCTCATCTGCGTCCACCTCCTCTCACTCCTCCCAAAACCCAACGCGGAAGATGAAATCCTCCGCTCCCCTCGCAACACCATGAATCGCGAAAGCCGCCACGCCTTCGTCCGCCGCTTCCTCCCCGGCCTCATCCCCCTCATCCTCTCCTACGTCTTTCTAACAGCATACCGCGACTACCGCGACAACTACCAGGCCGACCTCTTCCTCGAACTCGGCGTCGCCGACCCCGCCGCCTTCTCCCGCACCGAACGCCCCGTCGCCTTCATCGTCCTCCTCATCCTCGGCATCCTCTTCCTCATCAAAAACAACCGCGTCGCCCTCCGCAGCACCTACCTCGTCATGATCTCGGGCCTCGCCCTGTTAGCCGGGGCCACCGTCCTCTTCGACCGCCGAATCATCGGCCCCGAACTCTGGATGACCTGCACCGGCCTCGGCACCTACCTCGCCTACGTCCCCTTCGGCGCCGTCCTCTTCGATCGCACCCTCGCCGCCACACGCTTCGCAGGAACCGCCGTCTTCGCCATCTACCTCGCCGATGCCTTCGGCTACACCGGCTCCTTCGGCATCCAACTCTACAAAGACCTCTTCGACTCCTCAGCCGACCGAGTCCAATTCTTCCGCTCAATCACCTACGCCCTCGCCGCCTCCGGAATCCCCATGTTCCTCATCGCCATGATCTATTTCCTCAAACAAAAACCCGCCGAAACCACCACTTCCTGACCCTCCGGAATTCACCTCAGCTCACAGCACTTGGAAAATGCTGGCAAACCCCTTCGTATCCCTCCCCCCGCGTGCCCACTCCCAGCAATCCCACCCCCAGCGCCGTGATCTTCGACATGGACGGCACCCTCTTCGATTCCGAAAACACCTACTTCCTCGCCTTCAAAACCGCCTTCGCCGAACAAGGCGGCAAACTCACCCGCACCGACTACTTCCGCAACTTCGCCGGAACCACCAACGCCTTCATCGAGCAGTCCCTCGCAACCCGCGCCCCCGCATCCTTCTCACCCCCTCGCTTCGCCCAACGTTGGCGTTCGCTCTTAGATGAGGAAATCTCCCGCAACTCCCCACAACCCTTCCCCGGCGTCCTCAACCTCCTCACCCGCCTCCGCGAGGCCAAAATCCCCATCGCCCTCGCCAGCTCCAGCGACTCCTCGGAAATCCAACGCCTCCTCCTCGCCTCCGGCCTCCTCGACTTCTTCCCCATCCGCATCGGCGGCGATCAGGTCACCTCCGGAAAACCCGACCCCCAACCCTTCCTCCTCGCCGCTGAAAAACTCGGCATCTCCCCAGCTCGCTGCGTCGTCTTCGAAGACTCCATCGCCGGAATCACCGCCGCCAAACGCGCCGGCATGACCGTCATCCACGTCCATCGCAAATCCACCACCCCTCACTCTCCACAAAATTCTGTCGCCGACATCACCCTCTCTAACATCACTGAACTGCCATGGGATCGCCTCTCCGCCCTCCTCGGCATCCTCCAAACCCACTCCCCATGAAACGCCTCATTTTCCTCCTCCTCCCCACCCTCGCCACCGCCATCGCCGCGGACCGCCCGCCTAACATCGTCTTCTTCCTCGCCGACGACCTCGGCCAGCGCGACCTCGCCTGCTACGGCAGCACCTTCCACGAAACCCCAAACCTCGACCGCCTCGCACGCGAAGGCGCACGCTTCACCCAAGCCTATGCCGCCTGCCCCGTCTGCTCACCCTCCCGCGCCAGCATCCTAACAGGACAATGGCCGCAACGCACCGGAATCACCGACTACATCGGCGCCCCACTCAAACCCGAAAACTGGAACCGCAACACTCCCTCTCTCCCCGCCCCTTACACCGATCGCCTCCCCCTCGAATCCATCACCCTCGCCGAATCCCTCAAAGCCGCAGGCTACGCCACCTTCTTCGCCGGCAAATGGCACCTCGGCCCTCAAGGCCATTGGCCCGAAAACCAGGGATTCGACATCAACATGGGCGGCCACGACGCCGGCGGACCCTACGGCGGAAAAAAATACTTCTCCCCCTACGGCAACCCGCGCCTCACAGATGGCCCGCCCGGCGAACACCTCCCGGACCGCCTCGCCACCGAAACCACCCGCTTCATCGAAGCCAACAAGGACAAACCCTTCCTCGCCTACTACTCCTTCTACGATGTCCACACCCCGCTCATGGCACGCGAGGACCTCCGCAAGAAATACGCCGAGAAACGCAAAAAACTCAGCCTAACGGAAAAATGGGGCCGCGAGGAACCCCGCGACGTCCGCCTCTCCCAGGACCACGTCGTCTACGCCGCCATGGTCGAAGCCATGGATCTCGCCGTCGGCAAAGTACTCGATAAACTCGACGAACTCAACCTAACGGAAAACACCCTCGTCATCTTCACCAGCGACAACGGCGGCCTCTCCACCAGCGAAGGCTGGCCCACCTCCAACTCACCCCTCCGCGCCGGCAAAGGCTGGATCTACGAAGGCGGCATCCGCGAACCACTCATCATCCGCTGGCCCGCCAAAATCAAACCCGCGCAAACCCCCGCCACCCCGGCCTCCAGCCCCGACTTCTTCCCCACCATCCTCGACGCCGCCAACCTCAAACCCGCACCCGAACAATCCCTCGACGGCATCAGCCTCATCCCCGATCTAACAGGAACCCCCTCCCCACCCCGCCCCCTCTTCTGGCACTACGCCCACTACGGCAACCAGGGCGGCGCTCCCGCCGCCGCCATCCGCAACGGCAAATGGAAACTCATCGAATGGCTCGAAGACAACCGCCTCGAACTCTTCAACCTGGAAACCGACCCCTCTGAATCCACCAACCTCGCCAACCAATTCCCCGAGGAAACCAAATCCCTCCACCTCCTCCTCAAACAATGGCAAAAGGACGTCGGTGCCAAATTCCCCGTCAAAAACCCCAACTACAACCCCAACAAACCCAACGGCCGCATCGCAATCCGCCCCGGATCCAAATAGCCTCCATGCACTCGCAATTGCCAAACCCCAATCCACACCCTTCAATCCCCCACCCATGAAACTCACCGCCGCACTCCTCCTCATCCTCCCCACCCTCGCCCTCGCCCACCCGGACCACGACACCCCGCCCGGCAAAGACATCGACGCCCCCGTCCGCACCGGCAACGGCGAATGGTCCTTCGAAGCCGTCCCTCACTGGGGCGAACTCCCCGACGGCAAAAACATCGGTCCCACCCACGGCGGCGTCGTCATCGACCCAAAAACCGGAAACATCTACGTCTCCACCGATGCCCCACACGGCATCCTCGTCTATCAGCCCGATGGCAAGGCCCTCCCCGCCATCGCACCCGAATGCCAGGGCTTCCACGCCATGGCCATCCGCGAGGAAAACGGAACCACCGTCATCTACGGCGCTCAACTCTCCGGACCCAAACCCCTCCGCATCTGCAAAATCGACACCACCGGCAAAATCCTCCTAGAAATCTCCCAAGCCACCGCAGGCGAAGTCCAAGGCGGATGGAACGGCCTCACCGCCGTCACCGTCGCACCCGATGGCTCCATCTTCTGCTCCATGGGCTACGGCTCACAACACCTCCACAAATTCGACGCCACCGGCAAACACCTCAAAACCTTCGGCGGAAAAGGCCAGGGCGACGGCCTCACCACCTGCTCCCACGGCATGGCCCTCGACACACGCTTCGGCGAACCCAGACTCCTCGTCTGCGACCGCGAAAGCCGCCGCCTCGTCCACTTCGACCTCGAAGGCAACTGGATCGGCGTCCACGCCACCAACCTCCGCCGCCCCTGCACCATCTCCATCCTCGGCGATGTCTGCGCCGTCGCCGAACTCGAGGCACGCGTCACCATCCTCGACAAAAACGGAGCCCCCATCGCCTTCCTCGGCGATAACCCGGACAAAGCACAATGGGCCAAATTCCCCATCCCCAAAGACCAGATGAAACTCGGCATCTTCACCGCCCCACACGGCCTCTCCTTCGACAAGGACGGAAACCTCTACGTCCAGGACTGGAACCAATCCGGACGCGTCACCAAACTCCGCAAACTCTAACCAACACCCCACAATCTAACACCCCACCCAAAACCGCGGGCTCCCCCAGGACCCCGCGGTTTCCTTTTACCCAAATCCCAAATCTCTTCGTCCTGCATCCCCCATCCCACTCCCCATCAACCCAAGCCTTCCATCCGTGTCTATCTGCGTCCATCCGTGGTTCCCATCATCAACCCCAGCCCTCAACCCCTGCCCATCATCCCAAGTCTTCCATCTGTGTTCATCTGTGACGGCATGTAGTCGTTCAGCAACCGGCGCTGGGCAGACCGAAAGGTTTGGTTCAACGTCCCCCGCGGAACCCGTGAGTGCTGCAACACGCACGGGTGGCCGAAGGTCCAAAGGATCGAGGATTGCACTGAGGTAA
>SYAP01000222.1 GCA_005787565.1 Verrucomicrobiaceae bacterium
ATCCCCCAGCGGATAAAACCAATTGATCCCCCCGGCAACCGCATCACAAATCAGATGCAACAAATACGCCAGCGAGAGTGTCCCCGCCATCCTCCGCGAAACCCAACCCCGCCGCACCACCGATATCCCTAACATAATCACCGAAAACAAAACCCAGCACGGCAGCCCGTGCGCCCACCCGTTCATCCGCTCCTCCAGTGTCAGATGCGGATTCAGCAAATCCGGCAACGCCCCTGCCAAACCAATCTGGATGAAACCCCAGCGCCCCATCCAAACAGGACATAGCCCCGCCGCAAAACGCACCAACAAAACCGGAACCAACGCATGAGTCACCGTATTCATCGCGGAGAAATTCCAACCCTACTTCCCATCAAGGCTCAGCGGAAACATCGCGTTCTCACTCATTTCCCGCTTTAGAATCTCCACCGCCCGCGCCACCGCCTCCGGCCGCTCCCCGGCCAAGTCCTTCTTCTCCCCCGGGTCCTTTGTTAGATCGTAAACCTCCCATCCGCCCGGCTTCCGCGTGGCCAACCCCTGCCGCACCACCTTCACATCATTCTCTAACATAACCGCCGCCTGCCCGCCATACTCCGGATAAACCCACAACATCGGCGTCTCCCTCTCCACCGCTTCCGCCTCCCCGCACATCACCGGCCACAAATTCGCCCCATCCAACCCCTCCGGCGCCTCCACCCCCGTTGCCGCACACAACGTCGGAAACCAATCCGGGAAAAATCCACGCACATCACTCACCACGCCTGCCTTCACCTTCCCCGGCAGCCGCGCAATCATCGGAACCCGGATCCCTCCCTCATACAACGATCCCTTGTATCCCCTCAACCCGGCCGTCGAATTGAAAAACCGCGCATCACACCCCCCGATGTGAAACTCCGTCCCCTTTCCCCCGGGATGCGTCGTCCCGTTGTCACTCGTGAAAACAATCAGCGTCTCATCCAACACACCAGCCTTCTCCAGCGCCGCCCGCACCGCTCCCACATGCCCGTCCAGATCGCTGATCATCGCCGCGTACGCCGCACGCGGCCGCGGATGAGGCAAATACCCGGCCTCCCCCCGATACGCTTTCTCATCCCACTCCGTCGGAAACATCGCAACCCTCTCCGCCGGCGGATGCATCGCCACATGCGGCTCGATGAACGCCAGATACAAAAAGAACGGCCCATCCTTCTTCTCCTCGATGAACCTCACCGCCTCCGCCCGCATCAGATCCGGCGTGTACTGCTCTCCAATCCACTTATCTAACACCACCTCGCCCTCCGGTTGCTTCGCATGCCCCGGCACCGGCTTCTTGTTGATCTCAATTCGCTCATCATTCCGCCAGATGAACCTGGGGTAAAACGAATGCGCCACCGCCTGGCAGTTGTAGCCATAAAACAAATCGAACCCTTGCTTGTTCGGATCACCCGTCGATCCCACCGGACCCAACCCCCACTTCCCGATCGCCCCCGTCCGATACCCCGCCTTCCGGAAAACCTCCGCCATCGTCACCGCCTCCGCCGAAATCGGATGCTGCCCCTCATCAAACTCCGGAAAGGAAAGCTTCGCCTGCCGGTTCCCGCGAATCTCCGCATGCCCGCCATGCTTCCCCGTCATCAACATGCACCTCGCCGGTGCACACACCGGAGCCCCCGTATAATGCCGCGTAAACCGCGTCCCCTCCCTCGCCAACCGATCAAGATGTGGCGTTCGGATCTTCTCCTGCCCATAACAACCCAGCTCCCCATACCCCAGATCATCCGCAAGGATGAAAACCACATTCAACGGCTTGGCCGCAGCCACTCCGCACCATCCGAAACACAGCAACGTCAACAAACGCATCACCACCCATCCTCTCCAGATCCCTCCCCCTGTCATTCAAAAAATCCGTCTGCCCGCAACCACCCATCTAACGGATCGACGAGTAGTCCGTCGGCTTCAGAATCTCCGACTTCACCCCATCCGGCACCGTCAGCGATCCGCCCGCCTCCTTCTCCGATGCCGCCTTCGCCTCGATCCAAACCGGATCCGCACGGAACTTCGCAAATGACTCCACTCCCGCCTCAGCACTCCGATGCGCTAACAGATAAACCAAAGTCTCCTCCGCTCCCTTCTGATCCGCCATCAAATGCCAATACCCGATGTGCCCCATCCCATGCTTGCTGAACAAACCCATCGTATGATCCCGGAAACGCCCGTCCAGCCTCCCGAGATTCCCCTTCGTCGTCGTATACGTCCGCAGCTCGAACACCCGCGCCGGCTCCATCACCTGCGCCTTCACTTCCGGTGAAAAATCCGTCTCTGTTAGAAAGACCGACTCCGCCCGCGCCACAATCACCCCATCCTTGTGCGACTCCTCAATCACGCCCTTCCACACCGGATCAGCCTGAAACGCCTTCCACGAGGCCTCCCGCGCCGCCCGGTCCGCATACGCCAGCAAATACACCAGCTTCTCCTGCGGATTCTCCACCGGCACCCAATACCCGATGTTCTCCATCCCATGCTTCTCAAACAACTTGCACGTGTGATCCCTGAACCGCGCATGCAACGCCTCCAGCTTCCCCGGATTCGCGAAATACGTCCGCATCTCATAAACACGGCCCGCTTTCACAGGCCCTTCGGCAAAAAGGGAGACGGTTCCGAGTAACATGAGCATCAGGATTTTCATCACCACCGCTTAGCCTTCCGCCACCCATCCGGCAAATCGAATCGCAACCCTCAACCCTCCTCCCGCTTCTTCCGCTCCAACTTCGCCAGCGTCGTCGAAAACAACACCATCAGCACCACACAGAAAATCAACGACGCCAACGTCTTTTCCACGCTCGGCTTGTTCACGTTGAAATACAACAACTGCGCGATGTTCAACACCACGATCCCGCGCAACATCCACTCCACATTCATCCGCTGCAACACATACGTCCCGAACGGAGCCATCAGCAAAACCACCGGATATGCACACAACCATGTCTGAATCTGATAACCGCTCAACCCCTCATCCACCCACCCCCGATACGCAAAACCCAGAATGCTCATCGACGCCATCAACATGATGCTCAAATGCGTCGCCACCTTCTCCCGCATCCCGAATCGCGTCACCAACAACGTGTAAAGAATGATGTCCGCGCCCGTCCCGAACAGGCTCGCACACATCCCGCCTAACAGAAGGATCGCTCCCAACCTCAAACGGTCACTCCCATCCCGCACCACCAGAAGCGGCTCGCCACCCCGATGGCTGCTCCTCCAATACGCATACGCAAACGTCGTGATCAGGCTCAGAAACAACGCCTGGATGATGAACACCGGAATCCCCTGCAACGTCCGCATCCCGATCACAAACCCGACGAACGTCACCGGAATGAAAACCAACAAAGGCTTGTAAGCCCGCAACTGGTTCGCCCGGTTTGTTAGAATGTAGATGCTCGCACTCGTCATCCCGATGCACTGGATCATCAGGCTGAAATCCCGCGCCACGATCCGGTCGATGCTGAAAAACACACTCAACACCGGAAACGCCACCGCCCCGCCACCCTCCGGCGTCAACCCCGCCACAAACGCACCCAGCACCATGATCGCCGGATAATACCAGTGCTCCGCCAGAAACTTCAAATCGTTGAACGTCGAAAACAATCCCGCCCAAACGACCAGCGCCATCAGCACCCATGCGACAAAAATCCTGCTCTGAAACATCCCGCGCCAACTTGCCCGACTCAACGCTCCCCGCAAGACACAACCCTCACAACACCCCGAAAAAATGAGACCGCCGGGGGCACCCACCCCCGACGGTCAAGTTGAGCAACATCAACACACCCGCGGAAAACCGCTTGCGGTGAGGCTGACAACTGCTGTTCACCCTTACATGAAAACGCGAACTTGCGTACGGTTTTCATGGGCTTCGACCCCCCGTTTCATCGAACGTTCAAAAAAAACTCGGAAAAAAATCCGCCCGCCCTCACGGCTGGAAATGCACCCGCACCCTGAAAAACCGCCCATCCGCCTCCACCGGGTCCTCCTCACGCAAAATCACCGTCTCCACCACCCCATCCTCCGCCATCGGTTCCACCTCGTGCCCCACCACCGGCCACAACCCATCCAGCACCCCGTTCGCCTCCAGCTCATAGACCAAATCCATCGCACCCACCGGCCGCCGCATCAACACGCCACCGCCCGCCGCCGCCAGATCAAACTCCGCCATCTCCCGATCCGCCACCCGCGGATCACAACCATACGCATACTCCAACCAATTCGGACGCCCGTCCGCATCCGGATCCGCATACTCACCGGAAATCCCCGGATCATCCCGCTCCAACGCCGTGAAATGGAAATGATCCCACCCGCGATAAGTCATCCCCACCACCGCATCCACCCCGCCCGGGCTCCCCGCCGAGCCGCCGCTGATCCCCCACGCCACCGCATCCCCGAACCCATCCGGCCCCACCCCCTCATCCCGCAACACCAGCGACCTCCCAGATCCATCCGTCAGCGGATACCACCCATCCTTGTATTCGAAATCCAACACCACCTCACCCACCGGATCCAGAAGCTGCAAACGCTCCCCCGCATTGTCCAACTGCCCGTCATACGGCCCCACCACCACCCCCGGATTCCCCGGATAACGCAACGCGAACGCCTCCGGCCGCCGCGCCAAAATCAACCGCTCCCCAGCCCCCAGCGAAACCGCCGGAAACGTGAACTCAACCCCTTCGGAAAACCGGCACCCACCCAAAGCCAACGCCACCCCACCCACATTCACCAACTCCACGAACTCGAAATCATCCTCCACTACCCCCGGCAACGCCGCCAACTCACCCGCCGTCGGAGCCGCCGGATGATACAAAATCTCAGAAACCCGCAACGCCTGCTGATGCACCGTCGGCGCACCCGCATAACCCAACGTCGCAACCAACAATCCACTCGCATCCCGCAAATTCACCACCTCCCCGCGTGCCGACAACTGCCCCGAATAATTCCCCTGAACCAACCGCTTCTGCCCACCCGTCGGTCCCGAAACCCGGCTCCGGAACGCCGCCGCATCCTTCACCAGATGCAACAAACCCTGGTACTCCACCCCAGCCGTCCCAGCCCCCGCGGGAATCACCGTCCCACCCTCGAAGGTGTGCTCGATCGCCCCATCCACCGTCCACCCGGAAACATCCACCGCCTGCCCCGTCGTGTTACGCAAAATCACATACTCCTCATCCTGCCCCCCTCCCGGATTGAAGTCCAACCCGTCGAAAATCACCATCCCCGCCACATTCACCTGCGCCGAATTCGGCAACACATCACCCGACCCGGCTGTCAACCCATACCGCTGCCTCGTTGCACTCGTATCCGCCAAAAACAACCGCCTCGGATTAAAATAATTTGATATCACATACTCCGCCTCCGCCCGCGGCCTCAACCCGCGGCCCCACGTCCCCCACTTCGTGAAATCCTGATCCCCATCCGTCCATGCCGATGGCTCCGCGGGATCCGGATCAATTGTCGCCACGATCTCTCGCATCCGCGTCTCCAACATTCCGTTAGAAACCCCGTGCGGCTGCAAAACCTCATCCATCAACGTCCGAAACCGCCTCACATACATCGCCCGGAATTCCGGCGTCTCCGCAATGATCCGATACATCCGGTTCAACTCCGTCTGCACCGGACGGATCGGACTGTTGCTGTAAATGTTGTCATCGAAATACCCCGGGCCTGAATTCCAATCATGCCCGAACGTCAGATCCACATCCCAAATCACCGGCCGCCACTCGTTGGTCCGGCCCGTGTCACGGTAAACATAGTAGTTCTTGTGACCGTGATCCTTGTCACTGATCAGCTGACGGACCGCCAGATAATTCACCGTCGCCGCGACATTCAAATGATCATACGCATACGTCCTCCGCGTCGCCAGCGCCGTGTTCGGATTCAACCCGTTGATCAGCGCCTGCAAATCGCTCTTGTCCTCCTCCCGCCGCGTCTTCTTCTCACCCTGCCCGGTGCTCACCAGACTGTCATACATCTTGTAAAACGCACCCTCGGGATTCAGCCCGTTCCGCTCAAGCATCCGCTCGTCACCGTCCTCCACCATGTCCATCACCCCGTGAAACAAACCGTTCCGCTGCACCCGCACCGGAAACGCGAAATGATACACCCCGCCCGCCAGCTTCGAAACCTCCTGCGCCAACGTGTTTCTCGTCCGCGTCTTGTCCGCATGATTCGATAGGATATCAACATCCTTCAACTTCCGCACCGCCGTCTCCGAAACCACGAACCGGTTGTCCAGATTGAAGTCGAAGTTATGGCTCTTCTTCGCAAACGACGCCGTGCTCTGCCCGTGCAAATCAACCCCCACATTGTCATAAAACCTCCCGAGATAATACAACGAACACCGCGTCCCGGCCTCCGTCCCCGCCGCCGAAACATTCTCGATGAACTGATGGATCAGCGGCAGTTGCGTCGTGCCCTCCGTCGCATCCACCGCCACCGTTCCGAAATACTGATCATAATCCAAAGCATTATAATACACCGGAGCCCTCCCGATGTTCCCGTTCACATCCGCCGCCTCGAACCGCCACCGCAACATCTGCCCCGCCGTCGGCCCGCTCGTCGGCATCAGCGCCGAATACACCCCGTCACCCGCCACCACATCCACCCCCGAACCATTGTCCACCATCGTCACCAAAGTCTCCGCCCCAAACATCGTCCGATAAGCCATCCGAACCGTCGCCGGCGCCACATCATGCTGCGTCCGGTTCACCCGCACCGTCATCACCTGCGACGGGCTCGCGCCATTGCCCAACGGCCTTGGCAGACCCGCCGTAGCATCCGTTAGAAACGGCCCCGGCGTCACCCCGTTCACATTCGCCGCACCCGGGCTCGGCGTCGTGAAATACAGCGGGGTAGGGGATGCGGACGAATAACCAACCTCAACCACCGGCAATACGAGGAAATCTGAACTCGCGCTCGTGGTGTTGAAACCATGGATCGCCAGAAGATTGGTCCCGGTCGTGAGATTGAGCGTCGCCGGATTCAACGTGAAATCCGTCCAATCGTTGTTCAGCGCCTCATTGCGGTTCGCTCCACCCACCGAATTCCAACTCACCGTCGATGGCACCGCATCACGCGCCACCTCCACCCCGTTGATCCACGCAATAAACCCATCATCCCATCGCATCCGTAGCTTGATCGACACCACCTTCGAAGCATCGGTGATCTGGAACGGCACCCGCAGGCAGGCCGTGCGCTGCTGGTTCTTCATCCGCGCCGAAATATCACCACCCACTCCAATCCACGCCCCATACGGCTGTCCCGGATCGTCAAAACCCACCCCTGTCTGACAATTTTGCCAGGAAGCCCCGGTGAAATTCACCAGACTTGTCTGCCAGTTCGCGAAGTTGTTGCTGTAATCAGTTTGGCTGGTCGGAACTCCCACCTGCCCCGCCGCACCCTGCGGCACCGCTGCCACCAAACTCTGCTGGGGGAACCCATACGAAACATCCGTCCCCTGCACCGGATACGCCGGCGCAAACTCCGTCGCCACACTCCCATCCGGCCGGATCAACGCCAGATACTCACCCTGCGTCGACAACGAGAAATTCGTATGCAGCGCCTGCCCACTCACCCGCCGGTCCCGCCCGGACGCAAACACCACCAAATGCTCACCCGGCCCGATCACCCGACTCGGAAACTGCCACAAAAACGGCTGGTTGGCCCGATCCGTCAACCGCCATCCAGCCAGATCCACCGCCACCGGCCCATCATTGAAAAGCTCGATCCAATCCGACTCCTCACCGAAATCATCCTCCAACGTCCGGTCATTCGACGCCATGAACTCCCGGATCACCACATCCCCCAAAGCACCCCCCACCGCCATCCAACCGGCCATCAGCGCGAAAATCGTAAATCTCATGAGCGGGTCGGTCGTTAAAAAAACAGTTTCTTACAAATGCGGATCTCCAGAAACCATCCTCAACCCAACCTATCTTGCAAGCCGGGAAATCCTACGGAAACTCGAAATCCTCCCCCCAAAAACCTTCACTCCGGTTTCGCCCGCGTCGGCTTCAGCGTGAACTCGATCTCATCCGCCCCCCGCAACAACCGCAACTTCACCGGCTCATCAGGCACCACATAGAAAAACGCATTCACCGCATCCGGATAATCACTCACCGGTCGATCCCCGATCGCAACCACCACATCCTCCGGCCTCACCCCCGCCAACGCCGCAGGGGACCCACCCAAAACCCTCACAATCCGCGCCGTCGGATTCTCCGACAACAACGTCAACCCCAGCCACCCGCGCTGCATCCGCCCATGCGCCGAAACATCCTTCGCCACCCGGTGCACCGCCTCCGCCGGCAACGCATACCCCGTATTCCCGTTCCCCGATCCCTGAAAAACCAGCGCCGCCACCTTCCCATCGTCGTCATACAACGCCGTCCCAGTCGGTGGCACCGCCCGATCGAAGTTCACCCGCAACAACGCCAACGGCAAAATGTTCTTCCCGATCTGCTTCACCCACCCGTTCGTCCGACCGCGGATCGCCCCACCCGCACCATTCGCCCGCAACGCCTGACCGTTCGGATTCGCCACCGCCTCACACCACCCCACCGCACCCGCACTCACTGGCTGCTCCGGCTTCAGAAAACACAACCGCGAAACCGGATCATACCCCGCCATCCGCGCCGAAACCTCACGCCCACCCTGCCTCAAAACCGGCCCCTTCACCTCTCCCAGCGGAGGCAAAATCGCCACCCACAGCGCCCCATGCGCACAAACCACCGCCCCCGACTCCACCACACCGCCACCACCCGCCTGCGGAAACTCCACCTGCCAACGCGGCCCCACCAACACAGGCTCCGCCGCCAAAACCGGCAGCACAACCGCCACCAAAACGATCATCATCCCAATCGCCCCAACCGGCCCGCGCCGGAAAATTCCACCCAGATCCACCATCTCGTACCCTCCCGGAGTTAGAACACCTGTTCGCCGGCACTTCCCTGAGTCGAGGGACTCAGGTCCAACTGCTCGAGTTGCTCGAGCGCGGGCTTCGGTGCCGGAACCACGGGGCGGCTCACGGGGGTCGGAGCGGGCCCTTCGACCTCAACTCCGCGGGGAATCAGAAAAAATGTCAGCGTCAACGCCGCATAGGCAACACCCGCACCGTAAGCCCACTTCGCAGGCCCAAGCTCGGAAAACCAACTGCCAACCCGGCTCATCAAGCCCGCGATTCCGGACTTCCGCGCCGCCTCTTCTCGCTGGCGGCGGTGGAAATCGCAGAGGAAACCCTGCCAGTAGCCTTCCTCTGGGCGATCATCGCGCCGGAGGGCAAGCAGGTTCTCAAGTTGTTCGACCGTTGGTTTCACTGCGGTTGATGTTTCGTATTTATAAAATATTTAGGCATCCGGCAAGAAAAATTTTTAAAATCTTTCATCCCAGCTGTCCTGAAGGGCGGACTGGAGCTGAAGGTGCGCATAATGCAAACGTGACCGGACCGTGCCTTCCGAGGTTCCGAGAATCTTCGCGATCTCCCCATGCGGCATGCCCTGGATGTCATACATCGTGACGACCATTCTGTGGGGTTCAGACAACTTCATCATCGCGGCGTTCAATTTTTTCTGCAACTCGTGCAAATGACTCTGCCGCTCCGGATTCGCCTCATGCGTTGTATCCACCAACGCAGGGTCCTGTTGGATCGCCGACTCCGGATCATCCAGACTCACCCCGCTCCGCCGCTTGCGCTTTTTCAGGTAATTCAACGTCAAATTCGTCGCGATCTGATAGATCCACGTGTAGAACGTCGAGTTCCCACGGAACTTCCTCAACGACTGATAGGCCCGGCTGAAAATCTCCTGCAACAGATCATGCGTGTCCTCCTTATGCCCCGTCATGTTGTACACAAGCCCGTATAGCTTGTCGCCATACTTCAGGATCAACGCGTCAAAGGCGCGCGTATCCCCTTCACGGGCACGGGCGACCCACTCTTCGTCAGGGTCGTTTGGACGGGACGTTCGAAACATTCGGGGGGGTGACTGGGGTGAACAGCCCCGCCACCCTACACGGACCCCGAACCGTGTAAAGGAAGGCGATTCCCCCAAAAAACCACCTCAACCCGGCGGCCACCCCAACGCCCGCCCACCCAGCAGATGGACGTGCAAATGCGGCACCGTCTCCCCGCCATTCCGCCCGTGATTGATCGCCAGCCGGAACCCATCCTCCGCCACCCCCAGCCGCCTCGCCACCTCTCCCGCCGCCAACATCAGCCTCCCCAAAATCTCCACATCCTCCTCCGTCGCCGCACCGATCCTCGGAATCGCCTTCCTCGGCACCACCAGCACATGCACCGGCGCCTGCGGCGATATGTCCCGGAACGCCAGGCACCACTCGTCCTCATGCAAAATCTCCGCCGGGATCTCCCGGTCGCGAATCTTCTCGAACAACGTCTTGTCAGCCATCCCCGCCACCCTGCCACCTCCCACCCCCACCTGACAACCGTCCAATCGCCCCAACCTCAAAACAACTCCGGCTGCACCGCCCTCACACCCGCCACCAATCCTCTCTTCCGCATTGTTTCCCAGAATTTGAAGAACCCACCCGTCGCCAGCGGACGAAGCGCCAGATCACGCGGCCGATCCACCAGCACCAATCCGATCCCCCGCGCCTCAAGCTTCTCCATCAGCCCCGCCACCGCATCCCCCAGCGGCCCCACATCCGGCCGCAATGCCACCACCTGACCGATCCCGCGCTGCACCGCCCAATCAACCAGCGCGTCGCCCACCTTCCGCTCCATTTCCACCACCACTTCTCCCTTCCACCACTCCTCCGCCCGCGCCGCCGCATCCCTAAGAGCCGCCTCCAACCACTTCCGCTTCGGCCCGGGAAAATCCACATCAGCCGTCACCAACACCGCCTCCGCCACCACCTCACCCAAAGGCGAACGCTCCGGTGTTAGATCCTCCTCATGGATCCACAATCCCGTCCCAACCCCATCCCGAACCTTCCCGACGGTCAACTCCGGACACGTCACCGCATGGCTCACCCCCGCCTCCAAAACCCTCGCCCTCGGCTCCTCGAAATCCCCCCCTGCCCCAGAAACTTCCTCCAACAAATCCGCCGACAGATACTTCTCCAAATTCCCCCGCCGCGCCAGATACGTCTTCCCCGGCGTCTGCAACCCCGCAACCCATCGCCACGAAAGCGTGTTGGACGCCGGATCCCCATC
>SYAP01000018.1 GCA_005787565.1 Verrucomicrobiaceae bacterium
AGGAAGAAGATGACGGCCGCAGCGGCGGCCCAACCGGTGAGTGGGTGGACGATGATGCCCCACCATTTGGGGACGTCGGGGCGGAGGACGTTGGAGGGGGCTGGGGGGGCGGTTTGGTCGGCCCAGTTCTGGAGTTTTCCTAACAGTGCTGTGGGAATGGCGTTTGCGGCATCGGATTGGACGGCGGCGACTTCGGCGGCGGTGGCGAGCCATTCGAGGTCGGGGTCCGGGGAGTTGCCGGGGAGAGCTGATAGAGAGGTCCATTCGACGATTTCCTCCGGGGAGAGATCGTTGAGGACCTGTCCCGCGTTGAGTTCATCGAAGCGGGTCTGGGATTCAGACGGGTTCATGATGCGGGGTATGGGTTTGAGGTTTCGCCGCGGCGGAGTTGGTCGCGGAGGAGGAGGAGGCCGCGGCGGAGGCGGGTTTTGACGGTGCCGAGGGGGAGTCCGGTTTTGGTGGCGATTTCGGGGTGTGTGAGGCCGCTGTCGAAGAAGAGGGCGAAGAGTTCGCGGGTGTCGTCTGATAGGGCGGCGATGTAGGATTTCACCGATTCGGGATCGCAGGCGTGGGAGTCGAGGGTGGGGGCCGGGGTGGGCATTTCCTCGGCGAGGAGGAGGGGTTCGAAGTCGGGTTGGCGGCTTTTGCGGCGGAGGAAGTCGATGGCGCGGCGGCGGGTGATGAGGCCGATGAAGGTGGGTTCCGAGGCGAGGGATGGGTCGAAGGATGCGGCTTTTTTCCAGATCTCGGTGAAGACTTCCTGAACGACGTCTTCGGCGGAGGTGTCCTTGATATAGCGGCGGGTGATGCCCCAGACGAGGTTGCCGTATTGGGCGATGCAGGCGTTCATGGCGCGGGGTTCGCCGGCGGCGATGCGGAGGAGGACGGGGTCCGGGGTGGGGGCGTCCGGGGGAGGGGAGGGGCGGGTGGGGGTGGTGGTGCGCTGGGTGGGGCGGCCGAGATCGGATTGGGGGGAGCGCATGAAATTCCACAGCCAGGAGAGTGGCGTGCGGATCGCGAGTGAGTGGACGGCTGAAAACATGGCTGACTGGGTGTGACTTCGTAGAACCGAATCACGTGGATTCAAGAATTGTGAGTTTTTTTTCTTTTTTTGAATCCAAGGAGGCGGATCGGGCGAATGACCCGGTGTAACCACAAAACGACCATGGCACAGGAAAACGAAAGCAGCATGAGAATTTACCTCAAAGAGATCTCGCAGACACCGCTTCTAACGATCGAGGAGGAGATCGAGCTGGCGGAGCGGATCCGGCAGGGGGATGAGAAGGCGCGGGATCACATGATCCGGGCGAACCTGAGGTTGGTGGTGAAGATCGCGAGTGATTACTCGGGGTATGGGCTCGGGCTGAGCGATTTGATTTCCGAGGGGAACATCGGGTTGATGCATGCGGTGGAGCGGTTTGATCCGGAGAAGGGCGGGAAGCTTTCGACGTATGCGGCGTGGTGGATCAAGCAGTCGATCAAGCGGGCGCTGGCGAACCAGTCGAAGACGGTGCGGTTGCCGGTGCACATGGTGGACAAGATCGCCCGGATGCGTCGGATTTCAGCGATGTTGACGGAGGCATTGGGTCGGGAGCCGAGCGATGCGGAGCTGGCGGAGGAATTGGGATTGCCGAGGCAGAAGGTGGCGATGTTGAAGCAGGCGGCGCAGCGTCCGACCTCGCTGGATGCGCCGGTGAACGAGGGTGAGGCGACGGAGTATGGCGACATCATCGGGGATGAGGCGGCATCGAATCCGCTGGATATTCTAACGGACAAGAATTTGCATGAGCAGGTCGAGGGATTGCTTTCGATTCTGGGCAAGCGGGAGCGTCAGATCATCGACGAGCGGTTCGGGCTGAACGGTCTGAAGCCGATGTTGTTGGAGGATGTGGGCCGTGAGTTCGGGGTTTCGCGCGAGCGGATCCGGCAGTTGCAGAACGCGGCGCTGGCGAAGATGCGCCGGGCTTTGATGAAGAAGGATCAGCCGGCACCGAAGGCGGTGGGGCGTTCGGGTTATGCCGGGGCTTGAGCGGTATTGTTAGAACCGGCTTTTGATGATGTTGGTCACCGCTTGATCGGGCGGTGGCCAGCTTTGCTTTGGGCCGGGACGTGGGTGGTGGGATCGAGTTTGGGATCGGTGCCGATGATGGGGTCTTTTTCGTTGGTGGGGAGTGTGGGTTTGGAACGGGCGGGTTGGTCTGAGGCGAACCAGTGGTTTTTTTCGAAGCAGAAGGTTTCGGGTTGGGTGTTGGCGCCGATGTTGATGGTGGTGGCGACTTTTCCGGCTTCGAAGACGATGAGGTTGTTCGAGACGGTGACGTTGCGGCAGCGGGTGAAGCGGTCCGCGGTGCTTTCCTGGAGGATGCGGAAGATCCAGCGTTCTGGGTGGATGAGGGTGTTGTTTTCGAAGGTGCAGCCGTCGACACCGGTGAAGGCGGCGGAGCAGTGGCCGCCGATGATGAGGTTGTTGCGGATGGTGATGTTAGAGGCTTCGGCTTTGGCATCGAGGGGGCGGAAGAAGTCGAGTCCGGTGGAGCCGCCGGCTTGGACGGGGCGTTGGCCCGCGTTGCGTAGGATGGAATCGCGGAGGGTGATGTTCGAGCAACCGCCTTTGAATTGGGGGCCGGTGGTTTGGCTGAAGCCGGGTTTGCCCTCGATGAGGCAGTGGGAGATTTCCGAGTCGTGGCAGCCGACGAAGTCGATGGCTTGGCCGCCCCAGCCGCGGATGGTGCAGCGGGTGATGGTTAGGTGGCGGAGGCCGGAGCATTTGATGCCGTCGAAGTTTCCGTTAGGGCCGACGTCCTCGATGAGGAGGTTTTCGAAGGTGATGTGTTCGGCGTTGGGGTTTTGGGGGTTGCCGTCGTCCGCGTTGATGCCGTTGGCGGATTGGCCGGAGCAGTGGAGGCCGCGGAGGGTGATGTGGGCGCAGCGTGAGAGGTGCCATGCCTGGGTTCCGCCTTTGAAGAGTGGGCGGTTTTCCGGGTCCGCGGCTTCGATGAAGATGGGTTGGTCGTGGGTGCCGCGGACTTCGCTGAGGTGGAGGCCGGGGCGGTAGTTTCCGGGGGCGATGCGGATGGTGGTTCCGGGTTTGAGATCGCGGATGGCGGTGCGGAGAGAATCGTCCGAATCGACGGTGACGACGAGGTTTGCGGCGGTGAGGTGTAAGGCGACGAGGAGGGTGCAGAGCAGGGAAAAAGCAGGGGTTTTCATGTTTCCGTGAAGGGTAGGGGTTTGTGTGGTGGTGTCGAGCTTGAGGGAGGCTCCGCATTTTCCGCCACAAGGAGTGCACAGGCTTGGGCAGGGGATGCGGAGCGGAGGTGGGGGATGGGTGGCAGTGTTTTGCCGTTCCCATGAGCGCACCCAAGAAGCCGAACCTTGTTTCCGTGACGACGATCAACGCGGACGGATCGAGGTATTTCCTGCATCCATCGGATGTCGCGGGGAAGTGGACGCTGATGCGGCGGTTGTTCGGGGTGGTGCTGATTGCGGTGTATGTGCTGCTGCCGTGGATTCCGATCAACGGGAGTCCGGCGGTGTTTCTGGATGTGGAGCAGCGGATGTTCCATCTGTTCGGGTTGACGTTGGTGCCGCAGGATTTGTGGGTTTTGTTTTTCGCGGTGACGGGTTTGGGGTTCACGTTGTTTTTCGTGACGGCTCTGTTAGGTCGGTTGTGGTGCGGGTGGACGTGTCCTTACACGGTGTTTCTGGATCATGTGTTCCGGCGGGTGGAGCGGTGGATCGAGGGGGATGCTCCGGCGCGGAAGAAGCTGGATGAGGCACCGTGGACGGCGGGGAAGGTGGCGAAGCGGTTGTTGAAACACGGGATCTATGTGGTGATTGCTGCGGCGATCGCGCATGTGTTTCTTTCGTATTTCGTTTCGTTGCCGCGGTTGTATGAGTTCATGAACGAGAGTCCGCTGCAGCATGCGACGGCTTTCGGGGTTGTGACTTTCCTGACATTGGTGCTTTGGTTTTGTTTCGGGTATTTCCGCGAGCAGTTTTGCATCATCATGTGTCCTTATGGCCGTTTGCAGAGCGCGTTGACGGATGATGACACGGTGATCATCGGTTACGATGAGAAGCGTGGTGAGCCGCGCGGTGCGAAGGGGAAGGCGGAGGGTGACTGCATTGATTGCAGGCGGTGTGTGAATGTTTGTCCGACGGGGATCGACATCCGGAACGGCTTGCAGATGGAGTGCATCGGGTGTGCGGCGTGCATTGACGCGTGCGATGACATCATGACGAAGGTGGGCCGGCCGAAGGGGTTGGTGCGGTATGATTCGATGAAGGGATTCGCAGCGCAGACGCGGCGTTTCTTGCGGCCGCGTGTTTATGCTTACTCCGCGCTGGCTGCGCTGGGGATGGGGGCTTTGATCACGGTGGCGAGCAGCAAGGCGAGGCCGTTCACGGCGACGATTTCGCGGACGGGAGGGACCGGATTCTACAGCGACGGTCAGTCTGTTAGAAACATCTATCGGGTGAGGGTGATGAACAAGCGCAACCAGACGGCGACGGTGACGTTCCGGCTGGGAGACGAGGTTCCGGCGGGGTATCAGCTGAGTGGCGCGGAGCAATCGTTCAAGATCGAGGCGCTGGAAGAACTCAGCCGGACGTGTGTCGTGATCGCGCCAGCCGGGGCCTATCAGGGGCCTTCGGACATTGTGATCGAGGTGCATGCTGAGCCCGGAGATGTGACTCTTGAAAAGACGACCCGATTTCTCGGGCCGAATCCGCGCAGCTTGCAATCAACTGAAACCACCAACTGAAACCACCCAATGAAATCGATTATGAAAGCATTTATCAACCGTCATCCATGGCTCTATATCGTCTTCGCATTCCTGCTGCTGATCAGTGCGTGGAGCACATTGATTTCGATTGCGGTCAAGCATACGCCGCAGCAGGTGGAACTTGCGAAGTAAGCGGAGGTCCACGGCCATGAACATGACACTATTCGCCGCGTTGTTGGCGGGTTTGGCCACGAGCCTGCATTGTGCGGGCATGTGCGGGCCGATCGCGTGCGGGGTGGGGACATTGGCGAAGTCCGAGGGTGAGCGGCTGGCGGCGGCGTCGATCTATCATGGGACGCGGTTGTTTTCGTATGGGGTGATCGGGGGGATTTGCGGGGCGTTGGGGAGGCAGCCGTTGAAGTGGTTTTTCGATTCGCCTGCGGTGTTGTTGCCTTGGGTGATGGTGGCGGTGATGCTGATGATGGCGTTCGGATTGGACAAGAAGGTGCCGAGGCCCGCGGTGCTGAACCGTCTAACAGCGAGGGCGCGTTTCAAGGCGTCGAGGTTTTCGGCGGCGGGTGGAGCGGCGGCGATCGGGCTGTTGACGCCGTTTTTGCCGTGCGGGCCGTTGTATGTGGTTTTTGGGATTGCGTTGGTGAGCGGATCCGCAGCGAAGGGTGCGGAGCTGATGGTGGCGTTCGGGTTGGGGACGGTTCCGTTGCTGTGGTTGGCGCAGCATCAGTTTCACCGGATCCGCGCGAAGCTGACGCCGTTGGCGATGAACCGGCTGCGGCGCGGGCTGGCGTTTGCGACGGCTTTGATGTTGGCGTGGCGATTGCATGACACGCTGCCGTTCCGGGCGGAGGTTGAGCCTGCGAAGGCGACAGAGAGCGAGGAGTTGCCGAGTTGTTGTCATTGATTCCGGATGTTTCGTTTTCCGGGTGAAGAGGGGTTGAATTGTTGAGGATCCGGACTTCGGTTGCGGCATGCGTGTGTTGTTGCTGATGGTGCTGGCGGGATTTGCGATTGGGTGTTCGACGTTGCCGCGACCTGGAGAGGGCGCGCCGTTGCGGTCGGCGGAGGCGCGGGAGATCCTGCGTGATTCGGCAAAGCGCCAGGGTGATGCATGGCGGAATGCGCGGCGGGTGACGGTGGCGTATGAGGGGCGGTGGAGCGCGATTGCGACGAGGTTGCAGCCGGTATTGACCGATCCGGGTTTCCGGAAGGGTTCGGAAGAAGTTTATGAGCCGCGGTTAGAGAGGGTGAGGCAGGTGCACCGTGGACCGGCGGGGGTGAAGGAGGTGGTCCGGGAAAAGGAGAGCGTCCGGGTTGTTAGAAATGGGGTGACGGATGATGACGGTGATTCGTTGGCTGCGGCGGCGTTGGTGGCGGATGCTTATACGGTTTTTTTGTTCGGGAGTTCGTGGCTTGCGGATGTTGCGGATGAGGTTTGGCTGCTGCCGGATGATGAGTCGACCCGTGACGGGCAACGGTTGGTTGGAGGACGGTTGCGGCCGGGATTCGGGTTTTCCGAGGAGGATCATTTCATCGCATGTGTCGATGAGAAGGATGGGAGCCTGAGACGTTTGCAGTTCACGCTGGGTGGAATGGAGAGCACCAAGGGCGCGGATGTGGATGTAGTGTTTTCTGACTTTGTTAGGGATTCCAACGGTTTCTTGTGGCCTCAGCGATTTGTGGAGTATATCCAGAGGCCACTGAAGGCGCGGGCGCACGAGTGGGAGACGATCCGCTTGAGGGCGGAGCGATAGGTGGGGAGCCGAGGTAGTGAGCGGTGGGTGATTTCTGCCCGCTTGCCGGGGTCTCAGGGCAAGGTTGCCTTGAGTCGGACGAAGAGGAGGTCATTTACGGCCAATGATTTGGGGACGGTGACTTCTACGCGGTCGACGCCTGTGCCGAATCCATCGGTGGTGGTGGTGATGGCAACGCCATCGGTGCCATCGACGGCGGGGGTCCAGGCGGTCAGGTTTGAGCCGTATTCGGCGATGACTGTTAGGCCGGGTTGAGTGCCGGAGAGGGTGGTGCGGCGGAAGGTGAAGGTGAGGTTTGTTTCATCGACTGCGATGGTGGGCGCGAGTTGGGTGGATGAGGCGTTGGGGTTTGCCGGATTGGGCTGGGTGCCGAGGACGAACTCGATGAGATTGTCGAGGCCGTCGAGATCGGGGTCCGCATCTGGAGCGGCGTCGGGTCCGGCGAGGCCGTTGGTGGTGGCCCAGGTGGTGAAGGGGGTGCCGCCGGTGGAGACGAGGGCGATGTTGTTAGAATCGGAACCGTCGTCGTAGTTGTATTCGAGGGTGTAGCCAGACGGAATTCCAGTGACGGAGGCGAAGGCTGTACCGGTGATGGGTGAATCGCCGTCGATGATGATGTATGTGGGTGCGGAGGGGGTCGCGACGGTGGAGAGGTTGAGACTCAGGGAGGTGATGTCGAGGGTGCCATCGACGGCGAGGAGGTCGGACTCGGTTTCATCGACTTGGATGAGGATGGAGCCGGTGCCGGAGACGTTTCCGAGGATGTCGATGGTGTTGACGGTGTTTCCGCCGGGGGCGATGGCACCGTCCGAGGCGAGTGTTGCATTTGCGCCGACGAAGCCGATTCCGCCGAGGGTGGCGGAGGCTGCGTCGCCGATTCCGTCGCCGATGGTGACGGGGCCGGTGGCTGCGCTGGCATCGCCATTGATGAGGAGAGTTCCGTTTTCGATGGAGGTGTTTCCGGTGTGGGTGAGGGTGGCGCCGAGGGTGACGGTGCCGGGGCCACGGTTGATGATTGCGCCGGTGCCTGAGATGGCTCCGGGGATGGTTAGGTCGCCATCGCGGTTGATCACCAGGGTTCCGTTGTTCGTCACGGGAGCGACACCGAGCGAGCCGGTGGATCCGCCGTTGCCGATCTGGAGGGTGCCTTCTGCGATGGTGGTTCCGGTGCCGTTGGACATGTTGCCGACGATGGTCCATTTTCCGGCTCCGGCCTTATTGAGGGAGTAGGTGGCTGCGTTGGTGACATTTCCGAGGATTTCGCCATCACCTGCACCGAAGAGATTGAGTTGACGGACCGAGACGGAACCGCCCATGACAAGAGTGCCAGCGGCGGATTCGAAGGTGGTGCGCCCACCGCCACCACCCGCCGAGATGTTAGAGCTGATGGTGTTGTTTCCGCTGATGTTGACGATGTTGGGGACGTCGTTGTTGCGGGAAGTCAAGGCCGGGATGGAATTGGGGACCGTGATGCCGCCCGTCAGTTCCAGTCTCGCGCGATCGTTGTTGCCGCCCGAACCGATGGTGAGCGATCCGGTGCCTAGGGCATTCGCATTGGAGATTCTGAGTGGGTTGACGTTTCCTTGGCTGCCGGCGATCACGGTGCCTCCGGGATGGGTGTTGGCGTTGGAGAGGAGCAAGACACCGGTGCCGGTTTTTGTCAGGATGCTGCCGGCGGCTCCAGTGATTATTCCGGAGACTTCCCCTTCGATTTCCGCAGCGCCGTTGGCCGAGCCGATGGTGCGGTTGCCTGCGTTCAGGTCGATGTCGGTGGTTAGAGTGACTTTGTGGGTGGAGGCAGCGGTGCCGAGATGGAGGGTGGTGGGATTGAAGGTGGTGGAGCCCCAGAGCACCGTACCGTTGAGTGCGACTGTACGATCGGCATTCACAGCGGCAAAGCCGGAGCTTCCGGCTCCGTCCGCTGCGGCGTGGAAGCGTACATTGCCCGCGGAGCTGCCTACTGTGCGCGAGAAGTCGGCTCCGGTGAGTTCGATGATGTTGGTGTTTGCCCCGAAGCGCAGCAGAGAGTTGGGAGAGAGGGCGGTCGCGCTACCGACACGGACGGCGTTTCCATTTCTGATCAAAGTGTCACCGGCATAGGTGTTATTTCCGCTCAGTGTGAATGTTCCGCCTGCATCGGTCAGGATTGAGCCTGTGCCGCTGATGTCGCCGGCGAATTCGAAATTTCCCGAGGTACGAAATCCGCCGGAGAAGACGATGCTGCCAGTGCCGCCGGCGAGGCTGACACGTTGGGTGTTAGAACCGACGGGAGCAGTCTGGTTGAGGATACCATTGACGGTGAGTGTGGTGGTGCCGGATTTGAGGAAGCGGTTGCTTTCAGACGTGAGCGATGCCCCGGAGGCGACGGTTAGGTTGTTAGATGAGGCGGTATTGGTTCCTGAGAAAGTGACGGCACCTGCTCTGATGTTGAGGTTTGTGGCGATTTGGGCGGTATCGATGGTGACGGTGTAGGTTTCATTCACGTCAAATTCCGCATCGTCACCGGTCGCCCAGGTTGTTTGGGTTCCGGTGCCCGCGGTTTCGGTGTTCCAGTTGTTGGTGAGATCGTCCCAAGTGCCCGAATAGTCGGGAGAGCCGGAGTTGGCATTCCAGTAGAGTTGGGCTTGGAGAGAGGCGGCGGAAGCCAGGACAAGTGCGACCGCGAGGAATGGATTTGAACGAGATTTCAAGGTAGTTGGAGTTTGAATTTGAATCGAGAAGGGAGTGCTCCGGGTGGTGCGGCTCGTTTTTGAATGCGGGCAGGACACTTAGCGGCGGCGGCGAAGCATTGCGAGGAGGCCGAGGCTTCCCAAGAGCGCGGCTGCGGGTTCGGGGATGACCGTGAGGGTGACTGCGTTGGTGAATGCGCCTCCATTGATGGAGCCAGCGGAAAGATCGTCGTAGTTGATGTACCACTGGTTTCCTAACAGGTTGAAAGTGCTGTCGTCCGCATAGCCGTTGAAGGTGTCTCCGTCCCAGGTGCCGAAGTAGCTGATCAGGGTGAACTTGCTTCCGGGAGCGAGCAGGCTGTTCGAGCCGAGGTCGATGAGGCTGAGGTTGACCGTGCCGTCAAAAGACAAGTTGCCGTTGGCATTGAGCAGGTCGCCGGAGGGGGTGTTGGTGTTGAGTTCGTAGAGGAAGGAGGAACCAGTGGTGAAGGATAGTTCTCCGGTTCCGAGTGTTCCAATGGATGCGCCGGGAGAGAGGACGCCGGTGTTGTTGATGGTGACCGCACCGCTGATCGAGCCGCCACTGCCGCCGAGGGTTCCGCCGTTGACGGTGGCACTGGAGTTAGCGAGAGTGCCATTCACCAGCAAGGTTCCAGCGGAGACTGTGGCGGTGGAGTTGTTGAGATTTCCGCCGTTTAGAATCCAGGTGCCGGAGCCGGATTTTTCCAAGCTGTATGTTGAGGCGATGGTGGTGGATCCTTCGATTTCGCCGTTGCCTGCGCCGAAGAGGTTTAGCTGCCGCACCGAGACGTTTCCGGCCATGACAAGGTTTCCCGAATCGGATTGGAGGGTTGTGCGGCTGCCGCCGCCGCCTGCGGAGAGGTTGGAGTTGATGGTGTTATTTCCACTTACATTGAGGATGTTCGGTGCGTTGTTACCGCGTGATGTGAGGGCGGCGATGGTATTGGCAACCGTGATGTTTCCTGTTAGTTCGAGGCGAGCCTGATCATTGTTGCCACCGCTGCCGATGGTTAGGGTGCCGGAGCCGAGCGCGGAACTGTGGGAGATCCGGAGTGGGTTGATTGCTCCCTGGCTGCCTGCGATGATGGTTCCACCCGCATGGGTGTTGGAGTTGGAAAGCAGGAGGACGCCTGTGCCAGTTTTATTGAGGACACTGGCACCGGTGCCGCTGAGGATGCCGGAGATTTCGGCTTCGATTGCAGCTGTGCCGTCGGTGGTGTTGATGGTGCGGGTGCCGGCATTCAGGTTGATGTCTGTTGTGAGGTTGACCTTGTGGGTTGATGCGGCGGTTCCGAGATGGAAGATGGTGGGATTGAAGAGACCGGCACCCCAGGAAACGGTTCCGTTGATGGCGACGGTGCGGTCGGCATTCACGGCGGCAAAGCCGGAGCTGCCGGCGCCGTCGGCACCTGCGTGGAAGCGCACATTGCCTGCGGAGTTGCCGACGGTGCGTGAGAAGTTCGCGCCGGTGAGTTCGATGATATTGGTGTTTGCGCCGAAGCGAAGAAAGGAGTTGGGCGAGAGGGCGGTCGAACTGCCAACGCGGATGATGTTGCCATTTCTGATCAGGGTGTCACCGTTATAGGTGTTGTTTCCGCTTAGGGTGAAAGTGCCTGCGGCGTCTGTAAGGATGGAGCCTGTGCCGCTGATGTCTCCGGCGAAATTGAAGTTGCCCGATGTGCGGAATCCACCTGACAACACAATGCTGCCACTGCCCCCGGCGATGCTGACTCTTTGAGTGTTTGCCGATACCGCTGCGGTTTGGGTGAGTGTTCCGTTGACGGTTAGGGTGGTGGTACCTACTTTGAGGAAGCGGTCGCTGGCGGCGGTGAGAGACGCGCCGGAGTCGATGGTGAGGTTGTTGGATGAGATCCGGTTGGTTCCGGTCAGGGTGACGGCACCGGCTTTGATGTCGATGTTGTTGGCGGTTTGATCCGCGTTGATGGTGACGGTGTAAGTGCCGGCTTGGTCGAAGACCGCGCTATCGCCATTGGTCCAGCTGAGGGATGGTGTTCCGGCGGATGAGGTGGCCCAGGCGAGATTCGACCAAGTGTCCGAGAGAGGGGATGGGTTCCAGTAGAGTGTGGATTGGCCGTGCGAGAATCCTGTTAGGAAGAGAAGGGAAACGGCGGAAAGGCTGATGATATGCTGTGGAGATTTCATGGGTTGAGATGAAATTCCGTGGTGGGTTGTGGTTTCGTGTGGAAACCGAGGGAATTTCGGACGGTTCGAAGATAGCGAATCGGGCCAGGAGAAGTCATCCCGTGTTCACGGGAAATGCATTGATCGAGAGGAATGCTATTCGACGAGCTCGATGTGGACTCGATAGAAGCGGATGGTTCCGGGGGGATTGGGGGGTGGGGTGGTGATTTCACCGGAGCCGTCGGGGATGGCGGCGAGGGTTGTCCAATCTGTTAGATCGGTGGCGGTTTCCACGATGTAGGAGCGGCCGGGGATGCGGGTGAAGCTGAGGCCGAGGGTGGGAGTGATCGTGGTGGTGAAGGCGGAGGCGGGGTTGGTGGGATCGGTGCCTGCGATCCATTCGTCGCGGTTGGTCCAGCCATCGGCGTCCGGGTCGGCGGATTCGTCGGGATTTGAAATGTTAGGGAATCCGGTGATCCATGCGTTGTAGCCGCCGGGGTTGTAGACGAGTTCGAGGTTATTGCCGGTTTGGCGGACTTCCCAGGTGCCGAGGTTGGGTGGGAAGGCTGTGGTCTCGAGGACGACTGTGGCAGGTGCGAAGCCTGTTAGAGAGGTGGCAGTGGCGATGGGGAAGACTGCGTTAGTGGGTCCGGGTTCGGGGACGGTGGGGAGGATCTCGATGACCAGCGGGGATGAGGGTGTGGCGGTGATGGTTAGATGGGATGTGATGATTTGATCGAAATCGCCGACGGTTGGTGTGAGGAGGCCGACTTCCCAGCGGATTCGGCTGTGGGTGGCGAGGGTGAGGGTGCCGGTGGAGTGAAGGGTGTCGATGGAGGCGTCGCCGGGGGAGAGGATGGCGGGAGTTGCGGCGGTGCCTCCTGTCAGGGTGGCGCTGCCGATGGTGCCTTTGCCGCCGAGGGTGGTGTCGGCACCGACGGCGATGTGCGGGGTGATGGAGCCATTGACGAGGATCGTGCCAGCGGTTGCGTTGATGGCACCGGTGAATGTGTTAGATGCATCGAGGCGGAGGGTTCCTGTTCCGGTTTTGGCAGGGGAGATCGGGGTGTTTGTGGAATCGGTGAGTGGGCCGGTGAGGCGGATGTTGCCCGGGCCGGAGAAGGTGAGGGTGCGGGTGCTGACATTGATCGGGCCGACGCCGATGGTGCCGGTGATTTCGAGTTCATCGGCGAGCGACTCGATGAGATAAGAGCCGCCGGTGCCGGTGATGGTGATGTTTCCCGCCCAAGTGTTGTTTGCGGAGGCGTTGCGGAGGATGGCGCGGGCTGAGGAGTTTCGTCCTGCGGTGTCGATGCCGTAGTTGAAGGTGAGTCCGCCGGTGACTTCGATGCCAGAGACTCCGGAGTTGTTAGAAGCGAGGTTGACCTTTGAGTAATTGCCGAGTGCCTTGGGGTGGGCGAGGCGGAGGAAGCCGACGTTCTGGGTGCCGCCGCCGAGAGTGAGCGTGCCAGAGCCGAAGGAGTTGTTTCCTGACAGGAGGAGTGTGCCTGCGCCGAGTTTTGAAAGAGAGCCGCCGCTGATGGATGCGTCACAGGTGGAGAAGTCCGAGCGATTGAAACGAAGGGTGCCGGAGTTGGTGATGGGGCCACCATTGAGCGAGCCGCTGGTGCCGCCATCGCCGATTTGGAGGATGCCGCCGGCGATGGTGGTGCCACCGGTGTGGGTTTGATTTCCTGTTAGGGTGAGGGTGTTGGCTCCGTTCTTGATGAGCGAGCCGCCGCCGGTGCGGTTGCCAGCCCAGGTGAGGGCGTCCGAGCGATCGAAGACGAGGGTGCCTGCTCCGGAAATCGTGGCGGTGCCGAGAGCACCGGTGGTGCCGCCGTTGCCGATCCGGAGGGTGCCGCCATTGAGCTGGGAGTCGCCACTGAATGTGTGGTTGCCTGTTAGAATTAAAGAGCCGCCGGTTTCCTTGATGATGGAGGAGGAGCCCGAGATCACGCCGGAGAAATCTCCATCGGCGATGCGGAGGGAGCCGGATTGCATGGTGCCGGAGCCGGTGAGGGTGACCGGATGGCTGGCGGCGTTGACCAGAGTGCCTGCTGATAGATTTCCATCGAGATGGAAGGAGACGGGAGCGGTGGCGTTGAAGAGTGTGGCGGCCTCTGCGGCGAGCGAGGCGCCGGTGGCGATGTTGACCTCCCGTGCGGTGAGAGAGCCGCCACCGGTGAGGGTGACTTGTCCTGCGGCGAAGTTGATGCGGCCGGGTTGGAGGTTTGAAGCGAGAGTGACGGTGTAGGATTCCGGTCTATCGAAAATGGCATCATCGCCGGGGAGCCATGTGCTTTGGGTTCCGGTGCCGAGCGGGCCGGTGTTCCAATCGGCGGCGGCGGGCTGCCATGTTTTTGTTAGAGGAGAGGCATTCCAGTGGCGGGTGGTTTCGATGGTGTCGGGTGTGCCGTCGCCGTCGAGGTCGGCGGGAGGGACGGCTCCGTCGGGTGTGCCGTCGTTGTTGGAGTCGAGATCGGCGAAATTGGGGAGGTCGTCGTTGTCGGGGTCCGCACCGCCTTCTGTTAGGTCGGTGATGCCATCGCCGTCGAAGTCGCCATCGGAGAGGGCGATCCAGTCGATGTCATGGGTGGAGGATGAGCCGCCGGTGGGATCGAAGCGGAAGTCGATGATTTCGCGGTTGAGCCAATCGGCGTGTGATGAGGGGTTGGCGATGAGGCCGGACCATGTGTTGGCGGTTGAGTAGGAGGGGAAATTGGTGACGCGAGATCCTGTGAAATTGTTTGCACCAACGCGGCCCCAGAAGATTTGTGCGGTGCCGGTGGCGCTGCTGCGGTAGCGGATGAGGATGTGTTTGGCGAGAGTGCCGCTGACGTAGGTGGCGGCCATTTTCGAATGTTGGGGATCGCCGGCGGTGGTGTTGCCGCTGAGGATGCCGTTGGCGACGGTGGAGGTGGCGTTGAAAGGGATCCAACCTTCGTTGTTGCCTGTGTTGTTGAAGTCCCAGCGGGCATCGAGGTGGAGGTTTTGAGTTTGCTCGATGAAGGTGGCGGCTCCGTTCGACTCGGCGATGGCGCGGATGACATAGGTGCCTTTCTGTGTGAATGCGGTTTGCGGGGTGGCGGTGTTTTGGGTGCGGAAGATGAGGTCGCCGGGGCCGGAGACTTTTTGCCATGACCAGAGCGGGGTGCCTGCGGTGGATGCCGCGAGGGTAAAAGTGTTAGATACTGAAGGATTTTGTCCGGGAGGGAATGAGATTTCCGGGAGGACGATGGATGGGGCGGTTTCGACGATGGTGAGGTTGTCGAGGTTGATGACGGAGTTTCCGTTGTTGTTGATCGAGGCGATCATCACGCCGGCGTGGAGGGTAGGTGGGGCGTCCGGGATGTTTCGGGTGGGGCCGAGTTGGATCCAATCCGAGCCGTTGCTGGAGCGGAAGCAGGTGAAGTTGTTTCCACTGCGGGTGAGGCGAAGCCAGTGGGGTGCGTTGAAGTTTGCGGTATTGCTGTTGTTTCCGGCGGTGGAGGCACCGGTGGTTGTGCGGGTTTGCCATGGGAGGCCGTTGAGGGGGGTGACGGCCATGAAGGCGTTGGCGGCTCCGGCGGCGGTGGAAGCGCGGACCATGACGCCGGCTTTTGCCCAGGGATCGGTGCGGTCCTGGCTTGTGACGCGAGCTGTTAGGCGGGCGTCGCCGGAGTAGGATTGGTAGAGATAATAGAACTGGTCACTGGTGCCGAAGATATCATTTCCGCCGCCTTCGATGTTGAAGCTTGAGCCGCTGCCGGAGTGGGATCCGGTGGGAACGGGAGATCCGATGTTAGAGCCGGACCATGAGTTTGCTGGGGCGGGTTGTCCGCCGAGTGGTTCGAGGGAGACGTTGGTGAAGCTGGTTTGTGAGGCCGAGTTGGTGGCGTGGGAGGTGACGGCGAGTCCCCAGAGGGCGGAGGAGGCCATGGTGATCGTGACGGGGCCTCCTTGTTGGGTCCAGGTGACGCCGTCCGGGCTGTGGTAGCCGGTGAAGGTGTTTCCGATGCGATCAACCCGGATCCAGTAGGGGGCGCGGAGGGTGTGGAGGTGGGGCTCGGTGTAGGAGCCGTTTTCATCGCGGGTGGTGAAGCGGAGTCCGCCGCCGCTGATGACGGTGGCTGCGGCGTTGGAACTTTCGCGGCGGAGGGAGGAGCGCATCATGAGTCCGCCGAAGGCCTTGCCGCCGTTGTCAGCGGCGAATCCGGTGACGCGGCCGGTGATGCTGCCATCGCCGGTGAGGGGTTTCCAAACGAAGCGCATCGAGTCGCTGATCTCCTCGAAGCCCATACCAGATCCTGTTAGGTTCATGGTGGTGGCGGTGGTGACGAGTGCGCCGGAGGTGTTTGCGTTTCCGAGATTTGTGGCGGTCCATGCGCCGCCTAGGCTGAGTCCGGGGGATGAGGGTGGGGTGGCGGAGTTTGGCAGGACCTCGACGAGGACGGGGCGTGAGACGGAGGATGTGTCCTGGGTGGCGGTGACATTGAGCTGATAGATGCCTGCGGTGGGGAATTTGACGTATGCGGGCAGGGTGTTGGCTGGCGAGATGATGGAAGGGGAGGGGCCGCTGGTTTGGGTGATGGAGATGGCGGAGGCTCCGGTGGCGGTGCCATCGATGACGAGGCCCTGGCCGAGGATGAGGGCGGCGCGGCCGGTGGAGGGTTTGTTAACAGATAGATCGAGCTGCGGACCGATGTGGGTGTTTCTCAACTCGCGGATGAGTGAGGCGACGGAGGTTTCATCGAGGGCACCGCGGTAGAGGCGGAGTTCGGCGATGGCGCCGTCAAGGAAGCGGGCGGCGTTGCGGCTGCCGCCGAGGGTGAGGGAGACGGCGGAGCGAGCTACGTTGAGGAACTCGGGGCCTTGGCTGCGGCTGACGTTGGTGGGGGAGTCGACGTAGAGCGACATGTTCTGGTCGCTGCCTGCGGCGTCGCCGGTGATTTCCGCGCCGTCCCAGGTGGCGACGATGACGTGCCATTGGCCATCGGCGATGTTAGAGGATGCGTAGCGGGTGGTATCGGCGTTGCCGATGCCGAGGGCGGGTTTTCCGGTGGAGGAGAGCGCGAGGCCCCAATCGTTTTTGATGCCGGATTCCTCGGCGTCGATGAGGCCGGTGTTGTCGAACCATTGGGTTTCGCCGCCGAGGCCTGGTGTGTCGATGCGGACGACCATGGCGACGGAGAAGGAGTTTTCGCCGGAGGCGGGATTGGAGGTGGAGGCGAGGCCGAGGCGAGCGGTGCCGGGGAAGTCGATGGCGGCGGTTCCGTTGGGTGTGGCGGCGTGGTCGAGTGTGGCGGTGCCGGTGCCGCCGTTGGGTGCGGAGTTGGTCCATGCGTCTGAGCCTCCGTTGCGGGTCCAGGAGGTGACGGGTGCGCCATCCGACAGAGAAGATGTTAGATCGTGTGCGATCCAGCGCATTTCGAGTGCAGGTGTGACGGGGCGGGCCCATTGGTGGCCGGTGATGGATTCGATCTGGCCGATGTCCGTGCGGACGCGGCCATCGCGATAGTATCCGGATCCGGGTCCGCTGGTGACGCCGATGACATACCAGCGGCCGTTTTCAAACATGTAGAGGGGGCCGCCTGAATCGCCGGGGGCGGTGCCGCCTTCGTAGAGCGTGGTGGTGCGGCTGGGGCGTGAGGGTGGTCCGTCGTTGTCGTAGAGGAGCCAGTTGCTGGAGACGGCGGCTGGGGGATTTGAGACGTTGTTGACCTCGATGCGGTTGGTCATGGCGCGGAAGCGGCCGTCGTAGAAGGGGCCTGTGCCGCCGTAGCCGATGATGCCATGGCCGCCTGATGCGACTTTCCATGCGAGGCGACCGTTTTCCGCGCTGCCGGAGTAGGGGGCGGTCATTTTACCGGTGGTGCCGGTGAAGGGGGTGTTGGTGACGATGACCATGTGGTCCGCGCCGATGTTAGTGTAGACGGCGCCGCTGCGGTTCTGGCCGTTCCATGTGGCGGTGAGGGTTCCGGTGGAAGCGTAGTTGACGCAATGGGCGGCGCTGAGGAGGACGTTGGGTGCGATGAGGACGGCGGTGCAGCCGGGGATGTTGGCGCGGCTATCGAATGGATCGAGATCGGCGAGGTCCTGGGATTTCGAGTCGCCTGTGTCGCGGTTGTACATGACGGCAGAGGCATTTCCGCAGAGGATGAGAAATGCCGCGACGAGTGGGTTGAGCGGATGATTTTTCATGCGGATGGGTTTTCGCGGAAAGCGGGTGTGGAAGGATGCACGATGATGCTCGCGGATGAAAGCGGGGTGGCATCCCTTTTTCACGTGAAGGGGAAGAGGTGGGTTTTCTTTGTTAGATGAGATCGAGGTGGATGGCTTTGGCGACGGCTCCGGAGAGGTTGTGGACCTGGAGTTTCGCGTAGATATTTCGGACGTGGGTATCGACGGTGTGGTAGGAGACGCCGAGTTGGTCGGCGATTTCCTTCTTGATGAGGCCTTTGGCGAGGAGGCCGAGTGTTTCGCGTTCGCGTTCTGTTAGGTCGATTTCGGGTTTGGCAGGGCGGACGGCGTTGAAGGTGGTGAGGATCATGCGGGCGATGTGGCTGTTGAGGGGAGCGCCGCCGTTTGCGACCTCATCGATGCCGCGGAGGATGGTGAGGATGTGATCGGATTTCAGGAGGTATCCGCTGGCGCCTGCGGCGAGGGCCTGGAGGACGACGGGTTTGTGGTCGTAGACGGTGAGGACGAGGATTTTGGTTTGGGGGAATTGTTTGAGGAGTTGAGGGATGGCGGTGACGCCGTGCATTCCGGGGAGGCCTAGGTCGAGGAGGATGACGTCGATGGATGAGTTGTCGGGGATGTTATCGAGGCAGGCTTCGACGGAAGAGAAGTCGAGGTGGCAGGTGAGGTGATCGCTGTCGTTGATGGCGAGCTTGAGTGCGTTTCGATAGTCCTGATGGTCTTCGATGAGGCAGATGTTTCTAACGGAAATTGGGGGTGTCATTTTGCGGGAAGTCTGAGTGGGAAGCGGAGTGTCAGGTGGGTGCCGTTGGCTGGTTCGGAGTGGATATTGAGAGAGCCGTGGAGTGAATCCGCGCGTTGTTGGAGGGTGCGGAGGCGAGGTTGTCCGTTGGGGTGGTGGGGGGGCATGCCGCAGCCGTTGTCAGCGATGTTGATGACGACGTTGTGGTGATCGGCCTGGATGCGGATGTTGACGGAGGAAGCCGCGGCGTGGCGGGAGATGTTGTGGAGGGCTTCCTTGAAGAAGAAGATGAGATTGCGGCGTTGTTCCGGGTCGAGGTTGGGGGAGGCATCGCCGATGAGTTCCCAGCGATGGTCCTTGAGCATGAGATTGGCGATTTCCCGGAGGCGTTCGTGGAGGGGTTTTCTGGCGCGCTTTGAGACGAGGGTGAGGTCGATGATTTCGCGGAGCGAGAGTGAGGATTCGCGGGCGAGGCGGCCGATGTCGGAGAGTCTGTTAGATTCGGTGCCTTTCCCGGAGAGTTCGGAGAGGAGGGAGATGGTTGCGAGGTTTGAGCCGACCTCGTCGTGGAGATCGCTGGAGATCCTGCGGCGGAGATCCGAGAGGTGGCGGCGGGCGGCGAGGCGGAGGCGGAGTTGCCAGAAGACGAGGGCGACGACTGTTAGAGAGAGGAGGGTGACAAGTGCGGTGATGGTCCAGGTGCGGGTGCGCGAGAGGATGGTGGTCTTTTCGGCGATGAGGTCTTTTTGTTCGAGTGATAGATCGAAGCGGCGGGAGAGTTGTGAAACCCATTGGCGGGTGGGAATGATTTTTCCGGTGGATGAGTTGCCATCGGTGAGGGATTTGACGCTCCAGGTTCTGCGGGAGTCGTGTGGTCTTGAGGTGACGAGGTCGGGGGTTGAGACGGGGCGGTTGAGGGCGACGTTGGTGTTTTTGCTGAGGATTTCGATTTCAGATAGGAGGACGCGTGGGGCGGTGAGGATGTCGGGCTGCTGTTGTTCCTCGACGAGTAGGCGGACGTGGGTTGCGGTGGTTTCCGGGAAGCGGATGTTGACGGGGTTGTATCCGGGGTTTGGGAAGGGTTCCGGGCCGCTGTGCCAGAGAGTTTTCCAGGATTTTGCGGCAGGGTCATCCGATTCCTCGATGCGGAATCTAACAGGGAAGCCGAAGCCCGGGCCTTTGATGGGAGAGTCACCTTTGGCGGCGATGATGCGTACTCCGTCGATGGTTGTGGGATGTTCGAGGTCGATGGTGGCCCAAGTGGGTATGTCGCGAGTGTGGGCGACATCGGTGTGCCAGCCGAGGCTATCTGGCAGGGGTGGTGTTTCCGGAGGACCGAGAGGTGATTGGTCATCGACGAGGTAGCGGATGTTCCAGCCGACTTCGGCGTCGATGCTGTATTGGGCGTTGAGGTTGGCGAGAGGTGCGATGTTTTCATCTCCGTTGAACGCCATGAACTCGGAGACTGAGAAGAGCCTAACGGATTTTCCCTGGAGTTTGGGTAGGTCGATGGGGATGACGCGGATTCGGGAAAGGGTGGTGGGTTTGATGGGGATGAAGACGGGTTCGCCGCGGCGGGAATCAAGGTGGGTGTTCTGGATTTCGGCGAGGGTGATAGTAGGTGCGCCAGGGTGGGTTGATCCGACGATTCTCAGGCGATTGGGGAAGCCGTAGTTGGACATCTCGCCGCTTTGGGTGGAGAGCCGTGTGGGGATGAGCGCGATGGCGTCGACGGACCGGGGTTTTTCCCACGAGACTTCAAACCAGTTGCGTTCGGAGTCTTCGGTGAAGTCGGAATGGAAGCCATGGGAACCGAGTGCGTCCATGTCCGGGAGGATTGGGAGGTTGGCCATCTGTGTTTCGATGATGGCGAGGCGGGCTTCGATTTCGGCGAGGCGACCGCTGAAGTTTGAGGCGATGGTGTGGTTGAGGTCGCGTGCGGAAGAGAGGGGAGAGAGGGCAAGGAGGGTGAGAAGAAGTGGCAGGCAGCGAGGTGGGGGCCATTTTGGGGATGGCTTTTGAGATCTAGAGGAATGGCGGACGCCAAGGATCATGGGATAGCGGTATGTGGGTGGGTGTGGGTTCGGCAAGTCTTCTTGGATGGTTGGTTGTAGGGGCTGTTTGAGGGAGTGTTGGGTTTATTGGGGCGAGCGATAGGCCGAAACCGGGGTAGGGGATCCCGTTTTTACGGGATGGGGTGATCTGGGTAGAGGTGGGGGAGGTGCGAGATGCCAAGGCGCGTGAGAAGTAGATGCGGATGAAATCGATCGACTTTTGCAATGGAATCTGGCGGGCGAAACTTGCCCAAGGATTTCCTGACAGCGGTTTAGGACTAAGAGAAAGATGTGCTCGTCGTGGAGGATGTTACCGGTGATGGCTACGAGGCCTCGGGCTTTGCTGTTGGGGTATTTTGCCAGCATTGCCGTGGCAGAATCCCTTGAGTATTCTATCAGTCCGGCTTAGGTTGGGTTTGGTGTTGAGAATCAGACTCTAGCCCGATCCCTTTCCGCAGATCACGGCAGGTCCACAAATCCTTTGCCGCCCCCGCAGCCTTGCCGCGCATCTTTCTTGCTCCACTTTTCCGTTTCGGTCCGAAGCGCTCGCGACATCGTTCGAACAGTTCGTCCACAAACGCCCGGCTTCCGACTGCCGCGCCATCC
>SYAP01000223.1 GCA_005787565.1 Verrucomicrobiaceae bacterium
AACGTTTCACATCGCAATGATTTCCCACCGCCTCCTTGCCACCCTGGCCGTCCTCATCCTCCCCGCCCTACCCCTCCCCGCGCAAGACGGCGGCCAACTCTACACCACCTACTGCGCCGCTTGCCACGCCGACAACGGCCTCGGCGCAACCGGAGGAGCCTTCCCTCCACTCGCCGGCAGCCCCTGGATCCAAGGCACCCCGGACCGCATGATCCTCGCCGTCCTCCACGGCCTCACCGGCCCCGTCGAAGTCCTCGGAAAAACCTACAACCTCGAAATGCCACCCCAAGGCGCGGTCCTCGAAGACGCAAACCTCGCCGCCATCGCCACCTACATCCGCTCCTCCTGGGGAAACAAGGAAACCCCCGTCACCCCCGACCAAGTCAAATCCATCCGCGCCAAATTCCCCACCCGCAACACCCCCTGGACCGCACCCGAACTCCTCAAACTCCACCCCCTCCCCCTCGAAAAATCCGCCCTCCGCGACCTCACCTCCCGCACCTACACCGGCGAATGGCAGGCCCTCCCTGACTTCTCCAAACTCGAATCCATCAACGTCGAGGAAGAACACGACGGCATCATCTCCATCAACGACGCCGCCGTAAAACCCGACGCCCGCGAACTCTTCGCCATCGTCTGGGACGGAAAATTCAACGCACCCGCCGACGGCGACTACGCCTTCCGCCTCGATGCCGACGACGCCGCCCGCGTCCTCATCGCCGATAAAACCGTCGTCGAAGTCAAAGGCATCGGCCCCATGAACGGATCCCGCGCCAAGGAAGGCAAAATCAAACTCACCAAAGGCCTCCACCCCATCCGCATCGAATACCTCGAATTCCGCGGCCAGGAAGACATCGCCCTCGGCTGGAAAGGCCCCGGCGTCAAAGACTGGACATGGCTCTCGGAAACCAAAGGCGCATCAAAACCAAAACCCTCCTGGCCACCCATTCCCATCTCCCCCTCCAACGGCCGCACCGCCATCTATCGGAACTTCATCGCCGGCACCACCCCTCGCGCCATCGGCTTCGGCTTCCCCTCCGCCGTCAACCTCGCATGGTCCGCGGACCACCTCGCACCGGAACTCATCTGGACCGGACCCTTCATGGACGGCGGCCACCACTGGACCGACCGCGGCGTCGGCTCCGAACCACCCGCAGGAGAAAATGTCGTCAAACTCACCCAATCCAAAGCCCTCCCCCTAGCCGCCCGCTTCCGAGGCTATCAGCTCGATCCCCAAGGCAACCCAACCTTCGCCTCCCAACTCGGCGAACAAATCATCCGCGACTCCTGGCAAGCCTCACAAAACTCCCTCACCCGCACCCTCACCCTCAAAGGCGGCACCCAACCCGTCGAAATCCTCATCGCCGAAAAACTCCCCATCTCCTCAGACAAACCCGGCACCTATCAGCTAGGCGACACCCTCACCCTCAGCGGTGCCAACCTCGATGCCAAAGACGGCCGCCTCACCCTCAAACTCACCCCCACCCAGCCCGTCACCCTCACTTACCGCTGGAACTAACCCCCCCATCTCCAATCCCAAATTCCCCTTTCTTCATGCGCTCCATCCTCTTCCTCCTCACCCTCGCTGCCGCCCAAGCCGCACCCCAATCCGACTACTACATCCGCGAGGAAATCCCCCTCCCACCCGGCGAAGTCATGGAAATCGGCTCCATCGCCCTCATGCCCGATCAACAACTCGCCGTCACCACCCGCCGCGGAGACCTCTGGATCGCAAAAGGCGCTTACGACTCCGATCTAACAAAAGTCTCCTGGACCAAATTCACCCAAGGCCTCCACGAACCCCTCGGCATGTTCTGGAAAGACGGCTGGCTCCATCTAACACAACGCCCCGAACACTCCCGCCTCAAAGACAGCGATGGCGACGGCATCGCCGACACCTTCGAAACCATCAACGCAGGCTGGGGCATCAACGGCGACTACCACGAATACGCCTTCGGCTCCGAGCCCGATAAAAATGGCGACGTCTGGGTCGTCCTCTGCCTCACCGGCTCCGGCGGTGCCAGCTCGGACTGGCGCGGCTGGTGCGTCCGCGTCACCCCGAAAGGCGAAATGATCCCCACCTGCTCCGGCATCCGCTCCCCCGGCGGCATCGGCGCAAACCACCTCGGCGACATGTTCTACACAGACAACCAAGGCCTCTGGAACGGCTCATCCTCACTCAAATGGCTCAAACCCGGATCCTTCCAAGGAAACCCCACCGGCAACAAATACCACCAACTCGCCAACCTCCCCGCACCCCCACAACCCACCGACAAATCACGCATCGAAACCGAACGCGCCCGCTTCCCAGAATTCATCCCGCCCGCCGTCGTCTTCCCTCACGGCAAAGTCGGCCAATCCCCCACCGGAATCGCCTACGACTCCGGAAACGGAAAATTCGGCCCCTGGAAACACCAACTCTACGTCGGAGAACAAACCCACTCCCAAGTCCAACGCGTCGCCCTCGAACAAATCAACGGAATCTATCAGGGAGCCGTCTTCCACTTCCTCGAAGGCTTCGAAGCAGGACTCGTCCCCGTCCGCCTCGACCACGAAGCCGGCATCCTCTTCGCCGGCGGAACCAACCGCGGCTGGGCCTCTCGCGGCTCCAAACCCTTCACCCTCGAACGCGTCCGCTGGACCGGCAAAACACCCTTCGAAATCCTCGACATGAAAGCCAACCCGGACGGCTTCACCCTCACCTTCACCGAACCCGTCGACCCCGCCACCGCCTCCTCCACCGCCAGCTACTCCATGGCCGCGTGGACCTACATCTATCAGTCCGCATACGGCAGCCCGGAAGTCGATCAGGCTACCCCAAAAATCACCGCCGCCACCGTCTCCAACGACAATCTCTCCGTCCGCCTCACCATCGAAGGCCTCGTCAAAGGCCACGTCCACCACCTCAAAGCCGAAGGCGTCAAATCCAAATCCGCCGCCCCACTCCTCCACCCCAACGCCTGGTACACCCTCAACGAAATCCCCAAATAACCCTCATCAAACCAGCCCGCTCCCCGGACTTGCCATCCCCCGTCCTTCCCGGCAGCATCATGCCATGACTGGGAAATCCGTCGCCCTGCTCGCCATCGCGGCACTCCTCCCGCTCACCCACCTCCCCGCGGCATCACCCGCCCCTCCGGCGCAACCCGCCGAACTCCTCCGCTTCCTCGCCTCCGGCGTCGACCCATGGGACCCCATCGGCAGCAACCTCGTCGTCAAACCTGAAGCCCTCCTCGACGCCATCTTCCTCCCCGAAGGAAACGACACCCCCACCGGAGAAAGCCAGCGCCTCGCCCTCTTCTGGATCGGCCGCCTCAACGACGAAAACTTCCACGCACGTCAGGAAGCCAGCGCACGGCTGTTAGACCTCGGCACCGCCGCCATCCCCGCCGTCAAACAAGCCATCCTCTCCCCAGATCCCGAAGTCCGCCACCGCGCGCGCACCGCCTTCGACCTCCTCCAGTCAAAACCCATGCTCGCAGACCTCAACTACTCCCAGGTCCGCCACTCCGTCGCCTCTATCGCCTCCGCCATCGCGGAAACCGAAACCCTCGAATCCATCATCACCTCCATCCTCCGCCGCCTCGGCCCACCCACCATCCACAACCGCGAAACCTGGATCCTCCAACCCTTCTTCCGCGAACTCGTAAAACGCAACACACCCCGCTCCCCACAACTCATCTCCAAAGCCCTCGCCCACCCACACCAACCCCTCCCACTCGCCACCGCCAACGCCATCCGCGAAGCAACCATCGAAAACGGCATCAACCCCATCTATCTGTTAGCCATCACCAAACAAAAACCTCAGGTCACCTCCATCCTCCTCGACCACGCACCCTCCCTCCCCTCCGACTCACCCCACGCCATCCCCTAC
>SYAP01000224.1 GCA_005787565.1 Verrucomicrobiaceae bacterium
CTCCCGGATCTCGCCAACGCGTGATCTGAAAATCAAGGCCGCCTCCCTCACCGGGGGCGGCTCATTTTTTTGCCCGCGCTCCCGAAATCACGGCGGAGCCAAATACGTGAACGGCCACCACGGCAAATTCCGCAAAATGAAAAAACCCAACACCAATCCCGCCAACGAAAACGAAACCCACCTTCCCGGCAACCACCGCACCGGAGCTGCTCGCCCACGCACCCATCCCGACAACTCGATTCCCACCCCGATCAACCCCAACGGCAACAACACCATCCCCACCGGATTGTAACGGAACGCCATCGCCAAATCCCCCCTCAACGTCGCATCCGCCGCCCGCGTCATCCCGCACCCGGGACATAAAAACCCGGTAGCCTTCCGGAACAAACACCCCGGATACCAACTACCTAGTCCAGCCACCCCACGCTCCCGCAAATAAACCGCCGCCACCACCAGCCCGAGCACTGCCAGCGCAACCAACAATGCCCGGCCTTTACGCATTACGCTTCAATTCAAATTGCCGGATGCTCCCAATCCCACCACCAGGATGATATAACCCAACCCAATCACAACACCGGACCAAAAAGCAACCAAGCACCACTTCTTTGCGGACTGAGACGCAGCCATGGCACCCGCAATGTCACCACGTGACTTCATACCATCCACTTTCGCAGCAAAAACAATTGCTGGTATCCCGAATGGCCAGCAACAAAGCAGCGTCACCACAATCGACTGCCAAAGATACGTCGGGATATTTCCCTGATAAGGCGCGATCTGCGGCGATGCCATCGGCGGCGCATACGGCGAAACCGAACCCTGCGGTCCCGCCACCGGCACCGCAGTTCCCAGCCCACCCGTCGTAATCACCGTCAACTCACTCACCTGCGACGAAGGAATCCAATCCGCCATCCCTTCCCGCCAAACCAGATCCGATGCCGTCACCTCACCGGTAGCGATTTTGGAAAGAAGCTCACCCTGCTCAACTGGTCCAAGTTGAGTGCCGTTTTTGGAGTAATACCATTGCATAGTTTTTAGATTGAAATTCAGTAAATCAAGGGCTGAAAGAGGGACTAAAAGCGACCATACCCACAAACATCAGCAACCAAACCAGCGTGATCGCCACCACCAGATACCCCATGATCAACCCCGCGATCGCCATCCCCTTCCCCGAAGTCATCCCGTTCGAATTCTTGATCTGCGACATCGCCATGTGCCCGCAAACCACCGCCGGAATCGCCGTGAAAATGAAACACGCGATCAAGCCCAGAATCCCGCACACTAAACTCGTGATCGCCAACCCCGAAGTCGGAGGAGCCATCGTATAAACCCCACCTCCCAACGTATACGAATTCGGCAAACCATATACACCCGCATTCCGAACCTGCGTCAAAGTCATCCAATTCGGCATCCCGTCCCGCCAAATCATCGTCATCGGCCCCACCCTCTGGGACATCATCAACTGCGAAAACTCCACATCATCCACCGGCCCGATCTGCTGCCCGAACTCCGCGAAATACCAACGTTTCTGCGTCCCACCACCATAACTCACACCACCCAAAGGCGCAGCGGCAACAGGCGACCCACCATCAACTGGCACATCTTGATTCAGCTCACTCGGGCGAAGCTCTTCGGACACGGCTTGGGTCAATGATCACCGACCTCCACCCCTAGTGAAAGCCGCAATCAGCATTGCCAATCCAATCGTTCTGGCAATAAGGAAATCCACCCCCCTCAGACTTGCGGATTACCCCACCCACGCTAGAACCTCCCGCGTGGAAGCCATCCAATACTTCAATCGCCACACCGGCACCCTCGAAACCGAACAAGTCTACGGCGAAGGCTTCCTCAAATGGGCCTACGGAAATCCCCTCGGCGCACTCTCGCTCGACCTCTTCGTCAAACGCCCCTTCTTCTCCGCCTGGTACGGCCGCCGAATGAGCACCCCATCCTCCGCCGCCCGCATCGCACCCTTCATCCAACAATACAACCTCGACCCCGCAGACTTCGCCGAATCCCCCACCTCATACCGCAGCTTCAACGAGTTCTTCTATCGGAAACTCAAACCCGCCGCCCGCCCCATCGACGCCGACCCCGACTCCATCGTCTTCCCCGCAGACGGCCGTCACCTCGGCTTCGAAAAAGCCTCCGCCATCTCCGGCGTCTTCATCAAAGGCCAGCGCTTCGACCTCCCCACCCTCCTCGGCGACGCCGATCTAGCCGCCCGCTATGCCGACGGCGCGCTCGTCCTCTCCCGCCTCTGCCCCGTCGATTACCACCGCTTCCACTTCCCCGTCGCCGGCACCCCCGGCGAAACCCGCACCATCCCCGGCCCGCTCTTTTCCGTCTCTCCCATCGCCCTCCGCAAAAAACTCGCCTACCTCTGGACCAACAAACGCACCATCACCCGCCTCGAAACCCCTTCCCTCGGCACCGTCCTAGTCATGGAAATCGGAGCCACCTGCGTCGGCACCATCGCCCAAACCTATCAACCAGGAAAACCCATCGAAAAAGGCCACGAAAAAGGCTACTTCGCCTTCGGTGGCTCCTCCACCATCACCCTCTTCGAACCCGGCCGAATCCACCTCGAAGAAGACCTCGCCACCCACTCCGCCAGCCAGGTCGAACTCTACGCCCGCATCGGCACCCGCATGGCCCGCGCCATCTAACGAAAAACCCCTCCCATGCCTCAGCAACTCAAAAACCTCGAAGCCCACGCCCTCGAAGCCCTCAAACCCGCCGCCGAAGGCCAGCTCTCCCCCGCTGAACGCATCGCCCTCTACAAACGCTTCCTCAAAATCGAGGAACACCGCATCCTCCTCCGCCACCGCGCCGGTGCCGGCGGCATCGAAATCTCCCGCTTGCGCGCCCACCTCATCGACATCGTCCTCACCTCCATCCTCGACGCCGCCATCCGCTCACGTCAGGGAAAAGTCCCTCCCATCGCCCTCGTCGCCACCGGCGGATACGGCCGCGCCACCCTCAACCCGCGCTCCGATATCGACCTCCTCTTCCTCCTCCCACGAGCCTCCACCAAACTCCCCAAACCCCTCCAGGAACTCGTCCAGGACATTCTCTACCTACTCTGGGATGTCGGCTTCAAAGTCGGCCACGCCTGCCGCTCCATCGCCGAATGCATCGAACAAGCCAAAGCCGATCAGGAAAACAAAACCTCCCTCATGGACGCACGCCTCATCACCGGCGATGCAAACCTCTTCTCCGACTTCCAACAACGCTTCGAAAAGGAATGCATCCGCAAAGGCCAAGCCGCCTTCTTCGAACTCCGCCGCCGCGACCTCCGCAGCCGCCACGAAAAATACTCCCGCACCGTCTTCCTCCAGGAACCCAACGTGAAGGAATCCTGCGGCGGCCTCCGCGACTTCCACAACATCCTCTGGATCTCCCGCGTCAAACGCAACATCACCGACCTCTCCAAACTCACCGAACAACGCCTCATCACCGCTCAAACCCAACGCGAAATCGAAGCCGCTCACGACTTCCTACACCGCGTCCGCAACGAACTCCACTACCACACCGGAAAAGCCACCGACATCCTCACCCTCCAACTCCAGGGCGTCGTCGCCACCGCCTTCGAATACCCGGAAAAAAGCATCCTCCGCCGCACCGAGGCCTTCATGCGCGACTACTACCGCCACACCCGCTTCCTCTATCAACACACCAACTCGCTGATGGAAACCTTCCAGATCGAGGAAGAACGCACCGCCGATACCGGCCTCCGCTCCTTCCTCACCTTCCGCAAAAAACAACGCGAAACCTTCGACGGCTTCATCGCCCGCGACGGACGCATCTTCCCCGAAAACCAGGACATCTTCAATGACGACACCCATCGCATGATGCGCGTCTTCCAACACACCCAGCTCCGCAACCTCCGCCTCAGCCCACAAATGCGCAGGCTCATCGCAGACCACTGGGAAGACATCGACCGCCCCTTCCGCTACCTCAAGGCAAACCGCGAAACCTTCCTCGCCATCCTCGAACGCAAAGGCGACGTCGCACGCCCACTCCGCCAAATGCACCGCATCGGCTTCCTCGGCCGCTACCTCCCAGAGTTCGGCGCTCTCGACTGCCTCGTCCAACACGAATTCTTCCACCGCTACACCGCCGACGAACACACCCTCCGCGTCATCGAACAAGTCGACGCACTCATCGGAAACACCGACCCCCGCCACGAAATCTACCGCCGCCTCCTCCACGACATCCAGGACCCCGTCGCCCTCTACCTCGCCTGCATCCTTCACGATACCGGCCGCGCCGAAAACGTCCGCGAGCACATCGACGGCTCCGCCATGCTCGCCGCACGCCTCTGCAACCGCCTCCAAATCAAAGGCGCACGCCGCACCCTCATCATGTTCCTCGTGGACAACCACCTCACCTTCTGGCGCACCGCCACCACCCGCAACCTCGACGACCCAGAAGTCATCGCCGAGTTCGCCTCCGTCGTCAAAACATCCTCAAACCTCGACGCACTCTTCCTCTTCACCTTCGCCGACTCCAACGGCACCGCCCCAGACGCATGGAACGGCTGGAAGGAGAGCCTCATGCTCCAACTCCACACCGCCACCAAATCCTTCCTCGATGGCGGCCGCGAAAAATACTCCAAAAAACTCGACGCCGACCGCCTCTCACTCCGCGAGGAAGTCATCGGCCTCATGCGCGAAGACTACCACCCGGACGTCAAACGCCATTTCGAGCGCATGCCCGCCGCCGCCTTCCACTTCCGCCAGGCATCCCACATCGTCACCCAGGTCCGCACCGTCCGCCACTTCCTACTCCACGAGGAGGAAACCAACGACCCGCTCGCTTGCTGCGTCAAATGGATCGACCACAACGACAAAGGCTACACCGAGATCGTCATCGCCGCCCGCGACCGCCCACTCCACCTCGAAAAACTCTGCTGCGCCCTCGCCTCCGAGGAAATTAACATCCTCTCCGCAGACCTCTTCACCCGCACCGACGGCATCGTCGTCAACATCTTCCGCGTCTGCACCACCAACTTCGAGGCCGTCTCCGCAGCCTCCACCCGCAAACGCTTCACCGAAACCTTCACCACCCTCCTCCACCAGGAAACCCACAACCCCGAACCCTTCCTCAAACGCCGCGCCAACTTCCTCAAGCCCCGCACCCAACAACTCGTCGGCGTCCCCGTCCGCGCCTACGTCACCAACGAACTCCACCCCACCTGCACCACAGTCGAAATCCAAGCCCTCGACCGCATCGGCCTCCTCCACGACCTTTTCCACACCATCAACAAAAACGGCCTCACCACCGCACACGCCCGCATCTGCACCGAAAAAGGCGTCGCCATGGACACCCTCTATATCACCACCCACGACGGCCGCAAAATCGAGGACACCAAACTCCTCCAAAACATCGAAAACGAGTTCGCACAACTCGTCTCCCGCGCCGAAGTGCAAAGCTGAATCCTCACTCCTTCTCCACCACCAAAATCATCCCTCCGAATCGAATGCTCTCCTCAATCACAAAATCTCAGCTTTTCAGCATCTAGCCCACACCCTCAGGCAAAGTCCGCAAGCTCTTCCCCTCGCCATCACTCCAAACCACCCGCACTGTCTCCGGCCGACACCTCAAAACCCATAAACCACCCCATCCACCAACCGATTCTCCGGCTCTTTCCCCACAACCGAAACCCACGAAAAAACCAACAACGAAACCGCCAAAATAGATCTCATGACACCTGATCTGGGCGCAACCCACACACAAAATCCAGCAAAAACATCATTTTGAGTATTTAATTTAATAAATTTAGCGTGTTCAAATCGAGGCACTTGAGCATTTTGATGAATCAAAGTATCGCCTTGCCCGCATGATTTCCGCCACCAGCGAAAACTACCTTAAAACCATCCACGCCATCGGCGGCTCCGAGCACTCCATCAGCCTCGGCGCACTCGCCCGTGCCCTCAATCTCACCCCCGGAACCGTCACCACCATGGCCCGGCAACTCGCCGACAACGGACTCGTCCACTACCTCCCACGCCGCGGCATCCGCCTCACCGACCTCGGCCGCACCACCGCCATCCAAATCATCCGCCGCCACCGGATCATCGAGGTCTTCCTCGCCGACACCCTCGGCATGCCCGCCTCCGACATCCACCCCGAAGCCGAGATCCTCGAACACGCCTTCTCCAACCACGTCATCAACCTCCTCGACAAATTCCTCGACCACCCCGCCTTCGACCCTCACGGCAGCCCCATCCCGGAAGCCTCCGGCCACATCCGAACCACCTCCCTCAAACCCCTCACCCAACGCCCGGAAGGCCACCGCTACCTCATCCACCGCTTCACCCGCAACGACGCCGAATTCACCGAATGGCTCGCCACCTTCGGCTTCACCATCGGAACAACCATCGGATTCCATAAATGGGACCGAATCACCGGCATCGTCACCCTCGAAACCGCCGGCGGCCGCCGCATCCAAGTCGGCGAATCCGCCGCATCCAGCCTCCTCGTCGAGTAAATCAGCATGCCTCCTTTTTTCCATTCCCGGAAATTTCCAGCTTGCCGAATCATCCCATTCCCCTTAAACCATCGCCCAACTCGATCAGCCATCAGGCATTCGAGACACTTCCCGGCCCTCCGCCGCACAATGATTTTCTTGGAACGATCCACCCCGACTCTCACCCCCGGTCCTCTCGACCGGTCAGGATCCGCTGTCTCCGCATTATGATTCGGCCTCCGGTCCATCGTTCCGCACCCTTCTTCGCACCGGCATCGTGCAGCGGCATCGCCCGCCCGCACCCCGGCGCGTCGCACCAACCCACTGGAGGACAAAGCCATCGCTAAGCCACAAAGAGACCAAAACAGGGGTCGATTCCGCGACATGACTCGCGTCAACGACCGCATCCGCGCCCCAAAAGTCCGCGTCGTCCTCGCCTCTGGCGAGCAACTCGGCGTCATGAACACCCGGGACGCACTCATCAAAGCCCAATCCGTCGGACTCGACCTCGTCGAAATCGCCGGTCAGGCAGACCCGCCCGTCTGCAAGATCATCGACTACGGCAAATACAAGTACGAGCAGGCAAAGCTCAAAAAACAAAAGTCGAAAAGCGCCACCCGCATGAAGGAAGTCAAATTCCGCGTCGGAACCGGCCAACACGACTACAACATCAAACTCGGCCGCGCCGAGGGCTTCCTCGATACCAACCACAAGGTCCGCTTCGTCCTCCAATTCCGCGGTCGCGAAAACGCCCACAAGGACCTCGGATTCGTCGTCCTCAATCGGATCATCGAAGACCTCAAAACCATGGCACAAGTCGATCAGGCGCCTAAACTCAACGGTCGCGCCGTCGCCATGATCCTCTCACCACTCCCTCAACATCAACGCAAACGGAAGTTCCACCTCTTCCACGGCGAACTCATCGACGAAGACGACTTCGAAGAGGAAGACCAGGACGACGACGTCCCAGATGATGTCCCGGACGAGGTCCCTGATGAAGTACCCGACGAAACGCCGGACGCTCCAACAGCCCCCTGAAATCGGACATGCTGTTCCTTTTCGACATCGACGGCACCCTCGTAGACACCGGGGGTGCCGGCCTTCAAGCCTTGGAGGAAACCAACCTCTCCCTCTTCCAAGCCCCGGGCCCACCCCTCGATCTGGCAGGGGCAACCGACCTCGGAATCGTCGACTACATCCATCGCCACTTCGGCATCGAAGCCTCCGACAAATCCATCAACCGCTACTTCGATCTCTACCACCAGCGCCTCGAATGGAACCTCTCCCGCGGCGGATTCCCCGGCAAAGTCCTCAGCGGAGTTCATGACCTGTTAGGAAAACTCGCTGCCCGCCCCGGCTCCACACTCGCCCTCCTCACCGGAAACACCCAGGCCGGCGCAGCCGCAAAAATGCGCCACTTCCAACTCGACCACCACTTCCCCTTCGGCGCCTACGGCTCCGACCACGCCGACCGCAACCAACTCGGCCACATCGCCCTCGAACGCGCCCACACCCACACCGGCAAACACTTCCAACCCGAGGAAATCTGGGTCATCGGCGATACCCCAAAGGACATCGCCTGCGCCCACGCCATCGGCGCCCGCTGCCTCGCCGTCGCCACCGGCCGATTCACCGTCGAGGAACTCACCGCCTTCGGTGCCGACCACACCGTCGAATCCCTCGACCTCATCTCCAATTGGATCTGACTCGATCCACCGAATTTGAAATGCCTGAAGGCTGGCGCTTGCCAAGCGCTACATCAATCGCCAGCTTTCCAGTCCCTCGCCACGACATCGTGGCTCTTTCAAAAAACCGTAATCAGCCCCCAGCCATGCCCGAGATCACCGAAAAGGAACTCCCGCCAAACCTCAAGCCCCTGTGGCTCAAGGCTCTCAGCGCCGTTCAAACCTCAAACCTTCCCTACGCAGTCAGCCTCCTCCAAGCCGTCCTCAAAGACGCCCCAAACTTCCTCGAAGGCCGGAAAATCCTCCGCAACTGCGAAATCCAAATCAACAGCGGCAATAAGAAAGCCACCATCTTCGGCATCCAAACCGGCGGCGCAAGCGTCTCCAAACTCAGCGGACCCGCCAAAAAAGACCCGGAGGGCACCCTCGTCCTCCTCGAAAAGGAACTCGAAAAAGACCCGCTCAACGAGCAAGCCAACGAACTCCTCTTCGAAATCTGCGTCCGTCTCGAAATGTTCGAAACCGCCGCATTCGCCCTCGAAACCATCCGCAAACACAAACCCGAGGCCGTCAAAACCCTCCACAAACTCGCCGAATACTACATCACACGCGAACAACCCGCCATCGCCGCGGAAGTCTACAACGACATCCTCAAACACGCCCCCACCGACTCCATCGCGGTCAAAGGCGCCAAGGACTGCTCCGCACGCGCATCCATGCAAAAAGCCAAATGGGACGAGAACGCCGACATGCGCTCGCTCATGAAAAACTCCGCCGAATTCGAAGAACTCGAAAAAGCCTCACGCACCGGCCTCACCCGCGAACAACTCGAAGATCGTCGCGATCGCACCATCGAGAAATACAACGCCGACCCCAATCACCTCGCCACCGTCAAGGAACTCGCCAACCTCTACGAACAACTCGAAGACTGGTCAAATTCCCACACCTTCTACAGCTGGGCTCACACCCTCAGCAATGGCGACGTCGCACTCGCCACCAAAGCCTCCGCCATGAAGGACCGCGCCACCGAGGCCGAACTCAAGGCTCTCGAAGCTGCCGCCACCGCTGACCCATCCAACACCGAACTCCAGGAACGCCTCGCCGCCGCCAAATCCGAACGCCTAGCCCTCCAGGTCGAAGAAGCCAAAACTCGCGTCGACCAGAACCCCACAGACCCCCAACTCCGCTTCGAACTCGGCCAGGCACTCTACAACCTCGGCGATCACAGCGCGGCCATCCCCCACCTCCAACAGGCCACCCGCAACCCTCACATCCGAACCAAGGTCCTCCTCCTCCTCGGACGCACCTTCAAGGCCAAAGGAATGTTCGACCTCTCCATCAAACAACTCTCGGACGCCCTCGCTGACCTCCACGCCATGGACAACACCAAAAAGGAAGTCCTCTACGAAAAAGGCCTCATCCACAACGAAATCAACGACAAGGCCGCCGCACTCGATTGCTTCAAGCAAATCTACGAAGTCGATTACGGCTACCGCGATGTCGCACAACGCGTCGAATCATCCTACGGCGGCTGATTTCACCCAAACCATCACCGATCCTCTAACCAAAACGCACCGGCCAACCCGGTGCGTTTTGCGTTCCACCACCCATCACTGGATTCCCAAATCCAATGCCTGCGTCTCCTTCACCCGATCCTCAAACGCCTCCTCCTGCGTCACCCACCCCTCCGCAATCACCTTCGTGATTTGAAACTGCCGCGACTCCGCTCCCTCCACCCGCGAAATCTCCAACGTCGCACTCCCCACCCGCTGCTGCTTCGCCGCGGATCGCCTCAATATCTCCAGCATCGCCCGGTGCTGTTTCGACCCAACCTCACAATACCCCACCATCAACCGCTTGTCGTCCAACGTCGCCATCCCATAACAAACCCACTTCGATTCATCCAGAAACGGCCCGTTGTAATAAGTATCATCTCCCAAATACACCCTCACAAACGCCTTCCGCGTTTTCTCATCATGAATCTCCTTCCAACTCGGCTTCACCTGCCGCGCAAAGGACGGAAAATCCATCTTCCAAACCCCTTTATCATCCGGCCGCAGAAACGCCTCACGATACGAATACTCATCTCCCTTCTTCGAAATCACCACCACCACCTCAAGTTGCAGATCATTCGCATCACCACTCGCTATCCACTGATATCGCTCCACCTTCCCGTCCAACTCCGCAAGCCCTTCCAAAAACCCAACCACCTCCAACGAGGTCATCTCCCCACGATCCACCCACCGCCCCACCGCCTCCACATCCCGCGCACGCTCAATCACCTGCTGCACCAAGCCCACAGCCTCCGCCTCAGAAGGCGATGGAAAACGCGACACCACTCGAACCTTCGGCATCACCGCCAACTCACCCCCGTCAGCCTTCCTCCCTAACAACGGCTTCAACCACAAAACCACCGCAATCACCACCAACGCCGCCGCAATCACCGCAAAACCGATCGACCACCCCAACGTCAACCTCGCATTCCACCGTGCCGTCCGCCCCTGATTGTCACGCTCCCCTCGCCGCCGCGTCCGCCGCTCACCCTTCGCCAGCCCCGTCCCCGGCATCCGCGCCACACGACCAATCGCCGGTGCCGAACCCGCGGAACGACCACTACGCTTGCGAACCCCGCGTTGAACTCCGTCGCCTTTCATCTGTTGGGTTTTTCAAAATCTCAGGAATCAATCACCGCGGATAAAGCGTCATCCGATACTTGTCATAAGTATCATCCGGCCGGAACAACCAACCCGGCTGCCGATCCACCACCTCATATCCCGTCAGTTGGAAAATCGGCAAAAACTGGTTGCTGTTCGGATCATACCCCTCACGCCCCGTGAAATTCCCACGAATCCGATACTCGAAATTGTTATCAAATCCATAACGCTGCCCCGCTGGCCCATTCTCCGGCAAGCGGTCCGGATTCGTCTTCCTCGACTCATCAAACAACACCAGCTTCGCCTTGCTCCACGGTTGCCTCGGCTGACGCAAATATCCCCAGAACCTTGTCTTCTCCACGAAATATCGCCGCCCATAGTAAAAATCACCCGTCGGCTCACTTGCAATCTTCGCATCCCGTTCCTCCACCGTCGGCCCTCCCATATTCCCCGTCCCGGAAACTCCACCACACTGCGAAAGCAGTACAGCCATCATCACCAGTCCAACCAGCCGCATCCAAATACTCAGCATGCCGGACGCTATTCACCCCACCCCCAACCCTGCAAGCACGGAGAAATTCCCACTTGAAACGCACTTCAGCGAATCAAGACTTGGCACCAACCCACCCACCGCGAAAACTACCCACATGCAGACCGCCTCATTCCTCAAGGACCTCTTCGATCTCTCAGGCAAAACCGCCGTCATCATCGGCGGAACCGGCGAACTCTGCGGAACCATGGCCGTCGGCCTCGCACGCGCCGGCGCGGAAGTCGTCCTCGGCGGCCGTATCCCCGAAAAGGCCGAAAAACGCCTAGCCGAAATCGAATCCCACGGCGGCAAAGGCTATTTCGTCCCCGTCGACGTCACCTCTCGCGAATCCCTCCACGACCTTCTGGAAACCGTCCTCGACCGCTCAGGCCAGGTCGACATTCTCATCAACGGCGCCGGCACCAACTCCCCCACCCCCTTCCTCGACATCACCGAAGACGAATACCAGCGCATCATCGACACCAACCTCTCCGCCGTCTTCCGCGCCTGCCAGGTCTTCGGCCAATACTTCGTCGATGAATCCCGCCCCGCATCCATCATCAACCTCGGCTCCATCTCCGGTCTCAACCCGCTCTCCCGCGTCTTCACCTACTCCGCCTCCAAGGCCGCCGTACACAACCTCACACGCAACCTCGCCCGCGAATGGGCCGACAAGGACATCCGCGTCAACACTCTCGTCCCCGGCTTCTTCCCCGCCGAACAAAACCGCAAGGTCCTCGACGAATCCCGCGTCCTCGACATCCTCCGCCAAACCCCGGCCTCGCGCTTCGGAAACTCCGAGGAACTCATCGGCGCAACCCTCCTCCTCGCCTCTCCCAAAGCCGGCTCCTTCATCACCGGCATCGAAATGATCGTCGACGGCGGCTTCCAAGCCATGACCATCTAACCATTCCCCCGAAAAGGTGGCTGGGGCATCCTGCTCCAGTCCGTCCTAGGGGCATCTTGCCCCGACCAAACCAAATTCACCCTTCCAATACCCTCCCAAAAACCTAATCCCGGTCCCCCACAAACAACGTGTGCGTGAAACGCTTCGCCTTCGGGTAAGCCTTCGCACTCACACACTCCACCCGCGGATACACCCGCTCCAGCGCACGCGCAAAACCCTTGTCCGTGTTCGCGGACCAATAAACCACCCGCCCTCCCGCCCGCAGCGCCGCCTTCGCCAGCTGGATCCCGTCCCGCCCGTAAAGCCTACCATTCCCCTTCTGCACTAGAGGATCCGGACTGTTATCCACATCTAGCAAAATCGCATGATACGGATTCCCCGATGCCTTGGAAATCAATTCATAAACATCCGCAACATGCACCCTTACCCGCGGATCATCCAGCAACCGCCCGTTCACATGCTGCAAATGCTCACGGTTCCACTCCACCACCTCCGGCAACAACTCCGCCACATCCACCACCGCATCCACACCACACAACTCCAATACCCGCTTCAAGGTATATCCAAATCCCAACCCACCTATCAAGATACGCGCCTTCCCCCCCACCCGCTCACACGCGATCTCCGCCATCTGCTGCTCCGAGGAAGACGCCGTCGTGCTCATCAACTGCACCCCGCCCACCTTCAGATAATGCTGCCCGTCATGCTCCTGCAACACCATCGGCGTCCCATCCGGCGTCACACACCTCGCAAGAGTCGTCGTTACCTTCATTCCCAAATCCGTTAGAACTCGCCACGGAACGAACACCGCGCCGTCGGCGTCTCGTAAATCACAATCTCCACCAACCCCGGCAACTGCGGCGCAAGCTTCTTCCAAAACCAACCCGCCATCCGCTCGATCGTCGGACTCTCCAAACCCTCCACATCATTCAAATAACCATGATCCAACACCTCTAACAGCGGATTCACCGCCTCCGAAATCCGCTTGTGGTCATACACCCACCCGATCGTCTCATCCACCTCACCCTCGATCGAAATCTCCACCTTGAAACTATGCCCATGCATCCGCCGGCACTTGTGATCCTCCGGCAACGACGGCAATGTATGCGCCGCCTCAAATCGGAAATCCTTGGTCAATCGGGCTCTCATCCGCGCCATTCAACCCCCATCCGCCCGCCCCCGCAATCCCGGAGGCGGCACCAGACGCGAAATCACTTCCCAAAATACCGCACGATCGCATCCACCAACCCCGGAATATCATGCGGATTCGCCTCAAACGCCGGAACCTGACCCTTCTCACCCAACGTCTTGCTCGTCACCGGCCCAATGCTCCCCGCCACACAACCCTCCGGCCACTCGATCCCGAGATTAAAAAAATGCTCCACCGTCGAACTCGAAGTAAACGTGATCAAATCCGCACCACTCTCCTCGATCCGCGCCCGCGCCCCCGTCGGATCTTCCGTCTCAGGCACCGTCCGATACGCGATGCACTCGTCCACAATCGCACCCAATGCGGTTAGACCATCACCCACCACCTCCCGCGATTCCGCCGCCTTCACCCACAACATCGTCAGATTCTCCACCGACTCCTTCTTGAACGCATCGATCAACCCCTCCGCCACAAACCGCTCCGGAATCAAATCCACCGCAAACCGATACTCCCGCACCTTCGCCGCCGTCCCAGCCCCGATCACCGCAATCCGCGGATTCCCCAAACTCCGCGAATCCTCATACGCCTTGAAAAACGCGTCGAAAAACCGCTCAACCCCATTCGGACTCGTGAAAACCAGCCAGTCATATTCGTGGGCATGCGTCACCATCTCCGCAAACGTCAACCGGTCCTCCGGCGCCTCGATCCGGATCGTCGGCAACTCGATCACATCCGCTCCCAAATCTCGCAACGCCTTCGACAAATCCCCCGCCTGCTCACGCGTCCGCGTCACCACGATCCGCTTCCCGAACAACGGCCGTTTCTCAAACCAATTGATCTTCGCCCGCTCTCTAACAACCGTCCCGATCACCGCCACCGCCGGCGAGGAAAACTTCACCTCATCCGCAATGTCCGCAATCGTCGCCAAGGTCCCCTCGATCGTCCACTGCGACCCCGTCGTCGCCCACCGCGTCAGCGCGATCGGCGTCTCCGGATCGGCTCCATGTTCGACAAAAGCCCCAGTAATCTCCCGCAACCTCGCCACCCCCATCAAAAACACCTTCGTCCCCGGTGCCTTCGCCAACTGCGCGTAATCCACCGAACTGAACCCCTGCGTCGGATCCTCGTGACCCGTGAAAATCGTCAACTGCGTATTGTGATCCCGGTGCGTCACCGGAATCCCCGC
>SYAP01000225.1 GCA_005787565.1 Verrucomicrobiaceae bacterium
CTCACCCGCTTCGCCTTCGGCTCCTGCTACAAACCCCAACACCCCGCCCCCGCACGCACCCACACCATCGCCCGCAAACCCCAACTCTTCATCGCCCTCGGCGACAACATCTACGGCGACACCGAAGACATCCCCCTCTTCACCCGCAAATACCGCCAACTCGCCCGCCAACCCGAATGGCGCGACCTCACCCGCACCTGCCCCGTCATCGCCACCTGGGACGATCACGACTACGGCGCGGACGATAGCGGCCGCGAATTCCCCAAAAAAGCCGAGTCCAAAACCCTCATGCTCGACTTCTTCGATGAACCCCCTGACAGCCCACGCCGCCAACACGAAGGCATCCACACCAGCTACCTGTTAGGCCCCGGCAACCAACGCGTCCAGATCCTCCTCCTCGACCTCCGCACCTTCCGCTCACCCCTGAAATCCGCACCCTCCACCCCCTACCCAAACCTCGGTCATTACCAACCCCTAACAGACTCCGACGAGCAAAACTTGTTAGGCGACGCCCAATGGAAATGGCTCGAAAACGAACTCAAACAACCCGCCACCTTCCGCTTCATCGGCCTCTCCACCCAACTCGCCGTCGGCTTCAACGGCTACGAAACATGGGCCAACTTCCCCAAGGAACGCGAACGCTTCTTCAACCTCCTCGCCTCCACCCGCGCCCAAGGCGTCATCCTCCTCTCCGGAGACACCCACTGGGCGGAACTCAGCCTCGAACAACGCCCCGGCCTCTACGGCATCTTCGACCTCACCTCCAGCGGCATCAACCAAGGCTGGCCACACCTCGGACACTCGGACAAACGCTGCGGCCCCGGCTTCACCCGCGCCAACACCGGCTTCGTCGAAATCGACTGGTCTTCCCCGGATCCCGCCGCCCGCCTCTCCATCCACGATGACCACGGCAACGAACGCATCGCCATCACCCTCAAACAATCCGAACTCACCTTCTCCCCGCGGAATCTAACACCTCCTACGCTCGCAAACCTCCACCACACCACCTGGCAATCCGCCTTTGGCGACATCACCTTCACCCGCGGCGAAAACGGCAACTGGACCGCCAACTACGGCAAAGGTAGTAGCAAACTCACCGAATCCGGCGGCTCCCTCAACGGCACCTGGCAAGAAGGCGAAAACACCGGCCGCTGCCGATTCACCCCCTCCCGCTGCGGCCGCTTCATCCTCGGCTCCTACAGCCGCGGCGATGGCCCACTCCTCCTCTCCTGGCCCTGCTGGAAAAACCCCACTCACGACCAAAACCAACAATCCCGGTAACCTCCAAAATGGCCGCCAGCTCCACCCCTAATCATCCTCATCCCATGAAAACCCTCGCCCTCGCCGCACTCATCACCATCCTCATTCCCTCCTGCAGTCCACGAAAATCCCCGGAACCCCATCACCCAGCCGGAACCGCTCCCACAAATCCCACACCCGCAACCCCCTCCCCGGACCCCACAAACCCGGATTCACTCATCGGTCTTCCCCTCAAATACGCACAAGCCGCAGCAGATACCCAAAAAATCCCGCATCGCGTCATTGAAATCGGACGGTCAGCCCCAACCCGCAACACGTGAACACAGACCACAACAGCTCAATTTCACCGTCAAGGGCGGCATCGTCACCGCCATCACCAAAGGCTGACCCCCCAATCGGCGGTTTTTTCCATTGCCAAGCCCCGCCCCGTTTCTAGCATGCCCACATCATGAAACAACTTGCCACCCTTGCCGCCCTCGGTCTCCTGGCACTCGCCATGTCATCCTGCTGCTGCCTGTTCTGACCCGCCCAATTCCCTCAAAAATATCCAAACCAACCCTCCCTCTCCTAACACCAACCACCACCTCACCATGAAAAACCTGCTCCAGATCGCCGCACTCATCGCGGTCTCACTCGGCTTCTCGTCCTGCTGCTCCATGTTCGGCATCGGCACCCAAGCCGCCGGCTACACCACCGAGACCCGCCAGGTCAAAACCTGCGGCTACGACATCATCACCGAGGAAGTCTACGTCCCAGGCTCCGCCAAAAGCGGCAAAGGCGGCATGGTCCAAACCATCGAGAAAAAAGTCCCACGCTACAAGACCGTCACCAAAACCGTCCGCGTCCCCTGCGGTGACTGCGTCCGCTTCTATTGCCCCAAAAAAGACTGCTGCGGCACCACCTCCGAGTCCACCCGCCGGCTCGCAAGCGCACAAGGCCCCGTCGGCAGCCCACACATCGGCCTCATCCCCACCATGAAACCCATCGCACCCTAAGCGATCCCTCATCACAAGTCTCCCAAAACGCGGCAACCCTCACCGGTCGCCGCGTTTTTCTTTTCTCCCATCGCTCCTTAGAACCAACCCAGAATCCAAACAAAAAGGCTGGAAATACCACGCCGTTCTCCCATCTTGTCCCCGACCCCATACCCACCGACGCCATGCCCGTGAACATCGAAATGCCCAAGCTCTCCGACACCATGACCGAGGGCACCCTCATCAAGTGGCACAAAAAAGTCGGCGACTCCGTCGAAATCGGCGACATCCTCGCAGAAGTCGAAACCGATAAAGCGACCATGGAAATGGAAGCCTTCGACGAAGGCGTCATCACGGAAATCCGCATCGCCGAAGGCGAAAAAGCCATCATCGGCGGAATCCTCGCCGTCCTCGATGGCGGCGATGGCGCAGCACCCGCAGCCCCGGCACAAGCCACCGCTGCAGCTCCCGCAGCCCAAGCAGCCCCGGCACAAACCGCTACCGCCGCTACCGCCGCAACTGCCCCTGCAAACCCCCAGAACGACCGGGTCAAAGCCTCCCCACTCGCCCGCAAAGTCGCCGCAGACCTCGGCGTCGACCTCACCGCCATTACCGGCTCCGGCCCCGCCGGCCGCATCGTCAAAAAAGACGTCGAATCCGGCACCACCACCCAACCCGCTTCCACCGAAGCCTCGGCCGCCGCCGCCCTCGCCGCCGCCGTCAAAGCCAAAGCCACCACCCCGGCCCCCGCCACCCCCCAGGCACCACCCGCCGCGCCAGCCGCCCAAGCCATCCTCCCCACCGCCAAAGAAGGCGACGAACGCGTCGAACTCTCCTCCATGAGGAAAATCATCGCCTCCCGCCTCCTTACCTCCAAGGTCACCATCCCCCACTTCTACCTCCACCTCGAAGTCGACGCCCAGCCGCTCATGGCCCTCCGCAAACAAATCAACGACCAAGCGGAAAAAACCCACGGCAACAAATTCTCCGTCAACGACTTCATCCTCAAAGCCGTCATCGACGCCGCCGTCGCCATCCCGGCCATCAACGCCTCCTTCGCCGGCGACCACATCGTCAAATTCAAACACGTCGGCCTCTCCGTCGCCATCGCCATCGAAGACGGCCTCGTCACCCCTGTCATCAAGGAAGCCGAAACCAAATCCGTCCTCGCCATCTCCCGCGCCGTCAAAGACTTCGCCGTCCGCGCCAAAGACCGCAAACTCAAACCAGACGAATTCGACGGCGGAACCATCACCGTCTCCAACCTCGGAGCCTGGGGCATCGAATCCTTCGACGCCATCGTCAACCCTCCCCAAGCCGCCATCCTCTCCGTCGGTGCCGCCATCGAAAAACCCGTCGTCAAAAACGGCCAAATCGTCCCCGGCCTCCGCATGAACCTCGGCCTCTCCTGCGACCACCGCGTCGTCGACGGAGCCGTCGGCGCCGCCTTCCTCGCAGAAGTCAAAAAACTCCTCGAGCAACCCGCCCTCATGCTGGTCTGACCCAAACCCCAGCCCACCCACCCGGCCTCCAACGTCGATAGGTGAACCCAACCTCCCCAAAAGCAACCCGCTGAAAACCAGCGGGTTCTTTCGTCTCCACCCCCTCCATCCCCCACCCACAAGCATTTTCTTGCTTACAGTAGTCTACATTCATCTATACTTGGAACAACCCGCCCCCACCCAAACTGACTTCCCCCGGCAAGCGTTTTCTCGGCATCAGTAATCTACATATAACTTATACATATAACTTAACAAAGTTTAAGAACCCCAGAGCTCGACCGACCGTCCTTCCCCACCCACAGCCCGGAAGCCAGGCACACCGCCCCCTCCACCGATTCCCCTCCACCGATTCCCCTTGCTTTCCCAAACCCAACAGAATCAATCATCCCATGCTCCAAGCATCTCAAACGATGCGCCGCGCCGGTCTACCCATCGCGCTGCTGATCCTCAGCTTCTTCGCTGGCAGGATGCTCAAATCATCACCCCAAAGGGATGATCCCCCACCACACGCAAACAACCCGAACCCAACCCGGACCACTACCCGCCCAGCAGACGTCTTCTCTGCCGCAACATCCGCCGACCTCTCACAATCCCTCCGCTCCACCGACACCGTCGAAACCCTCATCGCCCTATCAAAAGACGACCTCTACGAACGCCTCGCCCTCTGGCTTGTCGACGCGTCTGTCGAAGACATGGCCGCCTACTGGGAAGCCACCAAACACGAGGAAGACACCCACTACAAAATCCGCGACCTACTCTTCGTCCGTTGGACCATCACAGATCCCCTCGGCGCGATTAAAGCCGCTTCGGGAACCTCTTCCGCACACATTCCCTGGTGGGCATGGGCGAAAAACGACCCGCAAGCCGCCTTCGATCACTCCATCGCACACGGACATGACCAGATCGCATGGGTCATGCGCTCCATCGGTCAATCCAATCCCGATCTCGCCCTCAAACTACTCAAATCCCATCCCGACCTCCCACCCGAAACCGGTATGGACGGCATCATCTTCGGCCTCACCCGGGACGACCCCGAGGCCGCCATCAACCATCTCCACCAACAGGGAAATTTCTACGATTCCAAACCCCTTGAATCCTGGCTGCGCGAGGATCCACACGCCGCATTCGACTGGTTCGTCACCCACAAAGGAGAATTCGGCCATTACAACGAAAGCCAGGAACGGGCACTCATCAACGCTCTAGCGAGAGAAAACCCCGACCTCCTAACAGAATTCGCCACCAAACTCCCCATCGGATCCTTCCGCCGCAAACTCGAGTCCGCAGCCTTCGATCTCCTCATCGCCAAGGACCCCGAAAAAGCACTCGCCCAAGCCAAAAGCAACCCCTCCATCCGCCTCAAAACCCAGCAGCTCGCCAAAATCGCACTCGCCGAAACCGACCCGGGAAAAGCCCGCGAACTCTTCGCCCAACTCGCCGAAATCAACCCGAACTTTATCTACTACGAAACCCGTACTTCCTATCCCAATGGGAATTCCTCATCCACTTATCTATTCGAAGAAGGACAACAACTCATCCGGCAGTTGGCCGAAGACGATCCCCAAGCCACCCTCGATCTCCTCCTCAAAAACGGCAAACCGGAAGACTGGAACCCAACCTCGCAGGAAGCTGCGTCCGTCTGGATCAACCGCGACCCCGAAGCCTTCGCCAGCTGGGCATCCGCCATTTCAGACCCATACCTCCGCACCAACACTTATTCCAAACTCGTCCATTCCCTCTCGGAATCGGGCAATTATGAAGACGCCCTCCGCCACGCCTCAAACCTAGGTGAAAGCCAAATCGAAGGAACCACCCGGACCATCCTCAGCAAATGGAAATACTCCAACCCGGTGGCAGCCGCAGCTTGGGCCAAATCCAACGGAATCGAACTTCCATGAAAACCACGTTCCTTCCCATCGCCATGATCCTGTTAGGTGGTGCCATCGGCTTCCTCTCCGTGCCTAACAGACCAATCCACGCTGAAGAGGAATCAACGCGTCTCTCACCCCGCAAGGCACGCGACCGCTCACGCTCAACCACTCACGCGATCCCACCCGAAATCGCGGAAAAATTACGCCCCATCCACACCGCAAAGAACCCGGCCGAACGCCTCCGGGCCGTCATCCACCTCGCCAATACACTGCCGATCGGAGAGCTCGCAAAATGGTATGACGCCAAATGGCTAACCCTTCAAGACGGCGGCGATCTCAACGTCTTCTATGAAATCACCCGCAACCGCTGGATCGAAGAAGACCCCGGCGGCATTCTCGACCGCGCTCGCCTCAAAAACTGGAGTAACCTTGGTGACATCACCACACGCATCGCCCAGACGAACCCGGACTTCGCCCTCGAATACCTCGAAACCGTCAAAAATCCCTCGGACCGCAAAAATCTGTTAGCCAACATGGCCCAAGGTTTGGGTGAGAGCCGCCCTGAAGCCTTGCTTCACCTTGCAGCCACCCAATTTGATTCCACCCAAGGAACCTACACCTGGGCTTCCGCATTTTTGGCCATTGCCAAAAGCCAACCCGGACTCCTTGAAAACCCAGCTCTCCCGCCGGAACTCCGTAACCTCGCGCGGACCAGCCTCACTTCCACACGTCTCGAAGCAAACTTCGGTGCCGAACTCTCCAACCTTCTCAAATCACCCACCGGATTGAGCGATCTGACCGCGATTCTCGAAGACTACAACTTCTCACGCAAACACCTATCCTCGCTGTTAGACCACCTTGCGCAACTCCCTCCCGACTGGCTCAACCACCTCGGTCAAAGAAGCTACTACCTCGGCCAAAAGGATCCAGCCTCATGGATCACCACCGACCTCGAGGCCCTCGGAATGATCGAGTCCACCGCAAAAGATCTCAGGCAAAGAGCCTGGCAACAACTGGCTAGCGAGACTCCATTCGAGTTCTTCGCCCTCTACAACAAGCTGAATAAGGAACCCATCGAATCCCAAATCAACGCCATCAGCAACGCCCTCAGAACACTAACCTGGAAGAATCAAGGGCAAGCTCAAGAGTGGCTCGATTACTACCTCGCCCGCACCGATGACGAAAACACCCGCAAAATCCTCCGGGATTCCGTGTCCCAAGCCGACACTTCCGAGAAACTCGATCCAGAGTCCCTCCGCGAAAGATTGAAGGACGCAAACAACGATGCCGGGCAGCTATCGAATCTCCCTTATGACCTTTCAAACGCAGGTCCTCAGGTCATGCAGGAATTTAGAAGTTCCCTGACCAACATGACTACCGAGGAACAAGCGAAATTCGGGCGCAACTATTCCGAACATGACCTGTCCCGGTTCCCAATCGACATCCAGGCGAACCTCATTGAGGCCATGATCCAGCACCCGACAGATGAGCCAACGGAGAACCTCGAACGACGGATCTGGTATCAAACCAGCCAGCTTGCCACTTCATGGGGCACAGAGGACCCTGTGGCCGCGAGCCGCTGGGTGACGCAACTTCCCGCCAGGGAGCCGCGCCAATGGGCCCTGCGCAACCTGGCGACCTCCTGGATGCCTTACGAACCCGCAGCGGCGGAGGCTTGGCTCAAGAAACTCCCGGCAGCTGACCAAACGGATGTCCGGCAATTCCTCGAATCGAATGGAAACGGTAACCGTTAGAAGAGTCTGATGAATTCTTTATTTTTGAACTCAAATAGATCACCGTCATAAGCGTGTGGACAAGTCGCCCAAATCACTGTTCCACATAGCAACCAAGCGGGTTCCACGGCACGAACAACTTGCGAGCGAACGTGAAACCGCTGACCGGAACCTCCGCCCGAAGCCCCGCCCACCATCGCTATCACCAGATTCTTCCATGTTGTTCACAGCCCATTCCCGGGTTCTTGTTTCGCCCATCCGGATTGACGTCTCCGTCGTGCCGGGCAAGCTCGGCGCACAATGATCGCGCGTCTCCGAGGCAGAGTATGGGAAGCCTACCCGAACCGATTGGTGGTCGATGTCCAAGGCGTCGGCTACGAAGTCCTGGTCCCGCTTTCCACGTTTGACCGCCTCCACGCATCCGAAGGCATCGAGGTCGATCTCCGCACGCACCTCCACATCCGGGAAACGGCCCACACGCTCTATGGATTCGCCACCGAAGAGGAGCGCGACGTCTTTCTGATGCTGATCGACCGTGTGAGCGGCATCGGTCCCTCGATCGCCATGGCGGTCCTTAGCGGCATGCCGGTGAACCGGTTCAAGCAGTGCGTCGTCGCCGGAGATGTCACGGAACTCTCTCGCATCAAGGGACTTGGGAAAAAAACGGCCGAGCGCATTGTGCTGGAGCTCAAGGACAAGGTCGGCGTCACGGACACCTGGCAAGACGCCGCAAGCGGCCAAGTCACCGCCACCGCCGCCGATGCAGAGCTTGCGCTGATCGCCCTAGGCTTCAAACAAGTGGACGCCAGAAAGGCAGTGCGTAAAGTGCTCGAAGCCGATGCTGCCTCCACCACCGAGGCCCTAGTCCGCGGTGCACTCCGCGCACTCCAAGGCTAAACCCAAACGACCAACCGAACGTCTACATCCACAACCGATTCTATGAAACCGCTCCTTGCCCTCCTCGCCCTGACCTCCTTCTCCTCGATCGCCTTCGCGGCGGAGCACAACACCCTGACCGATGCGGAGAAATCCGCCGGCTGGAAGCTGCTGTTCGACGGCAAAGACGCATCAGCCCACTGGCGCGGTTACAAAAAGGACAGCCTCCCCGCCGAATGGGTGGCCGAAGACGGCGCCCTCGTCCGCAAAGGCGGCGGAGACATCATCACCAAGGAAAAATACGAAAGCTTCGAACTCACCATCGACTGGAAAATCAGCGAAGGCGGAAACTCAGGGATCATGCTCAAGGTGCTCGAAACCGAACACCCTCCCTATTGGACCGGTCCGGAAGCGCAAATTCAGGACAACGTCAAAGGCACCGACCCGCAAAAAGCCGGTTGGATGTATCAACTCTACGCTGCCGACAAGGATGCCACCAAACCCGTCGGCGAATGGAATACCTTCATCTTGAAATGTCAGAAAACTCCCAAAGGCACCTACGCCTGCGAGCATTGGATGAACGGCGAAAAGTATGTGAGTTATGAAATCGGCTCGGATGACTGGAAAGCCAAACTCGCCAAATCCAAATTCGCCACGTGGGAAGGTTTCGGCACCGCGGATGCGGGACACATCTGCCTGCAAGACCACGGCAACCTCGTCTGGTTCCGCAACATCAAGATCCGCGAACTCAAGCCTCTTGAGTGATCACTGATTAGGCTCGGATCAGCGGAAGTTTCGGATAGTCCTTGCCCAGGATTGGCTTGAGGCTCGGTGCCTTGAGCCAATCGGTGAGGATGGATCCGTAAACGCTGCGGAAATCCACGGTGTGCTGGATATCTCCCTGGTTGAGATCCGCAAGGCTTGGATGCTTGCCATGAAGTCCGCCTTTGACGGCGGGACCGGCGACAAACAAACACGAAGCCTTGCCGTGATCGGTCCCGGCGCTCGCGTTTTCTCCCACGCGGCGGCCGAATTCCGAGAAGGTCATCAGCACCACGCGCTTGTCATTGCCCTGTTGCTTGAGGTCCGCGAAAAAGGATTTCAGCGCGCCATCGAGTTGTCCTAACAGACGATCATGGGAATTGACCTGCTGGTTATGGGTATCGAATCCGCCATGGCTGACATAATACACGCGGGTCGGCATGCCACCGGCGATCATGCGGGCAACGAGGTTGAGGTTCCGTGAAACCGGGGTGCCGTCGTATTTGACGTTGGTTTTGTGCTTCGCGGCGATTTCGAGAATTTTCTTCGAGGAAACCCGGGCGTCGAGCGCCACGCGTTCGAGGAACGAGAGATTGGATTCGCCATCAATACCACCCACCTTGCCGCCGCCGGCCATGCCGATCGATGCGCCATCAACCGGGGCATCGTCGCCTTCCATGTCGGCTTCCGGCTGGTTGAGATTCGCGAAAAACTCCTCGGCCTCGGCCTTTTCGCCGCCACCGTGGATCCAGCGGTAAAGATCCGGTGTGTTGAGACAAACGCCGGGATTGCGCAATGCGCCGAAGCTTTCCGGTTGGGTTTTGTTGAAACTGATCCCGATGGTCGGATCGGAACCGGTGCAGGAGTTGTCGAAATAGCGTCCAAGCCAGCCGGTAGCGCTGCGGTTGGTGGTATCACCGGTTTCCCAGATGGAAGTTGATACAAAGTGCGAGCGGTTCGGGTTCGGATAACCTACACCCTGCACGATGCCAAGATTGCCTTCCTTGAACAGTGAGCCGAGATATGGCATCGCCGAGTTCAATCCGACGTGGTCGCTAAGCTTGATGAGGTCCTTTTCCTTTTTGCCGATCCGCGGCCGTGCATTGTGATAGATATCATCCGCGTACGGAACGAGCGTGTTGAGGCCGTCATTTCCGCCAGCCAGCTGGACCACCACGAGGATGGTGTCGTCCTTGCCGGTGACAGGCTGGACGGCGAGGTCCTTGGCACCTTCATGAAGTTGGGCGAAAGTGCGGTCGATGAACAGCGGAAGGGTCCAGGTGGCGGATGCGCCAAGCATGGTGGAGCGGAGGAAGTCGCGTCTGGTTTTCATGGGAAGAGGTTGGTTGGAGGTTGGGGATTCGGGAAATTCCGTTGGGTTTCAGCAAAGTTGATAATAGGGAGTGCTCATCATGAGATGGCATAACTCGCCGACTTCCTTGTCGGTGAAGATGACACCTTTCTTGGCTTTCGCGTAGTCGATGAACGATTCGCGGGCGAGTTTGGGAACCGGGCCCTGGAAGAAGCGGAAGATGAGGGTATCGACGAGGTCCTCGACATTTCCGCGGGACGCCGCAGGAGCGATTTTCTTGTAGTCGGGCCCACGCCAGTTTTTCCCCATGTTGCGCGGCGGGGGTGCCATGCCGGGGGTTTTCTCCATTTCAATCATCATGGAATCCGGCTCCTCCGCCTTGGTCGAGGCCTCGGTGGATCCTTTGGTGAGGAAACCTGATAGATTGTAACGGGTGAGCAGGGTGTTGGTGTTGATCCATGCCTTGCCCCAGTCCCAGCCGGCGACGTTGGGCGGCATGAAAAGAACCTGTCCCAACTGCTGCTGGCCGGTGATGGGGAATCCGGCTGGCGGTTCGCTGATTTCGAGCTGTTTTAGCATGCTGATGAGGAATTGCACCGGCGACTTGATTTGATTCCGGATGGTGGAATCCAAGTAGAATTCCTTTGATAGAAAGATTTCCCGGAGCAGCGGTGCAATCTGATAGTCGGATTTCCTGAGAATGCCGCCGAGTGCCTGCACGGCGGATTCGGAGGGGCTTTCATAGACAAAGAATTCCCAGATCTTGCGGGCGATGAAGAGGGACGGTTGTTCCTGATCGAAGATCAATGAGACGACATCATCTCCTTTGAAGTTTCCGGTTTTGCCGAAGATGGTCTTTTTCCCTTCATCCCATTGGCGTGGGTTGTGATCCACACGGCCGTTGAAGCGGTTCAGGGAGTAACCGGTGAAAGCGCGGGCCGCTTCGCGGATGTCTTCCTCGCTGTATTTCCCTTCGCCAAGGGTGAAGAGTTCCATGACTTCACGGGCGAAGTTTTCGTTGGGTTTGCCTTTTTTCGAATTCTGGGTGTCGAGATACAACATCATCGCCGGATCGATGACGATGGCATGGGTGAGGTCTTTGAAGCTGCCGAGAGAGTGTTTGCGGAACAGCTCGTTCTGCCTCATGAGGAGGAGGGGTTGGCGGACCTTTTGTGCGGAGGTGGCGAAGTGATCGTGCCAGAAGAGGGTCATTTTTTCGCGTAGCGGCGCTTGGGTGCGATGCATTCTGCGGAACCACCATCCTTGTGCTTCGAGGGCCCGGCGGCGGTCCAGTTGTTGCATCTCCTGGCGGGCTTCGCGGCGGATGCGGTCGGCTTCTTCGGGGCTGAGGTCGCGGGTGGCGCGCATGGACTCGCGGCGCTTCTCGAATTGCTCGCGCATTTCGGCGATGGCTTGTTCCGGAGCGGACCAGGCCGGGGGTGGGAATTGCGCGGTGTCGTCCGGCGGATTGACGAGTGACTCCACGGCGGCTTCGCGACCCAGGGCGTGGAAGGTTTTGATGTCGGTGGGGCTGCCTCCGAATCCCGCACGGTTGAGAAGGTGGGCGGCTTCGAACAAGGTCCAAGGAGTGGTGGCTTTCGGGAGCATGGGCAAGGTGGGTTAACGCAAGTTGAACACCACGATGGGTGGAAAGGTTTCGTGGAACTTTTCAGACGCGTCCCGCGGTGGATTTCTTCAATCGCACGGGTGGCGGATTTTCTCAGGCGAAATGTCGGCCGTGGGCGCGTTTCAGGCATTCAAGGAGGATCCGGCAGTCGGCCAGCGCGCGGTGGGCTCCGGCGCCGGAAATTTTCAGGCCCTCGGCCAGTGCGGGGAGGCCGTATCCTTTTCGCTGGGGAAGGAGTTTTTTGAAGACGGGGATCGAGCATTCGAGCGGGAAGCGGCAGGCGATGCCGCATTGCTCGCTCCAGGCGTTGAGGAAGCCGCGGTCGAAGCGGGCGTTGTGGGCGAAGGAGGGCGCGCCGGCGACGAACTGGTGGGTTTCCTCCAACACGTCCGCCAGCGGTTGGCCGTGGGCGTGGAGCATGGTGTCGGAGATGCCGGTGATGCGGGTGATTTGCCACGGAACGCGGCCGCGGATGCGCACGAGGCGGCTGATTTCTCCGGTGATTTCGAAGGCTTCGTTGACGCGAAGGGCGGCGATTTCGGTGATTTCGTCGCGATTTGGCGAGAGTCCGGTCGTTTCGATGTCGATCAGGCAGAACGGGCGTTGGCCGAAGATCGCTGCGGTGCTGTTGGGCAGGATCACAGGTCGATGGTTTTTCCGGTGCGGAAGCTTTCGTCCGCCGCAACGACGATGCGCATCGAGGCGATGGCGTCGTCCATGTGGTCGCTGAGGTCGATGTCTTCGTGGATCGCCTTGAGGAAATACTCCTGCTCGCGGTGGCAGAGGCCGTCGTGATCGGGTTCGTCGTCGAGGCGGATGATGTCGTCGGATTTCACGCAATTTCCGTCGGCATCGAGGTCGGAGTGGTGGAGGCGGATCGCCTGGGTCTGGGTGTGGGCGTCGACGTTGGCGGATTGGCCTTCGGCGGCGGCTTTTTCCGCGACGATGGAGACGCAGCCTTTGGGGCCGACGACGTCTTTTACGAAGAAGGCGACCTCGCTCATCATGGGGCCCCAACCGGCTTCATACCAGCCGACCGAGCCATCCTCGAAGGTGACCTGGAGCTGGCCGTAGTTGATTTTTCCTTCGGGGAGCTCGGTGCTGAGCCGCGCGCCGATGCCGGAAACGCGGACCGGTTTCGAGCGGGTCATCTGGCACATGACGTCGACGTAGTGGACGCCGCAATCGACGATGGGCGAGATGGAGGACATCAGCGCCTTGTGGGTGCGCCAGTTGGCGCCGGAGGATTGCTGGTTGAGGTTCATGCGCATGACCAGCGGCTTTCCGAGGGTCTGGGCGACTTCGATGAACTTGATCCAGCTGGGGTGGTGGCGGAGGATGTAGCCGATCACCAGTTTGCGGCCGGTGGCGCGGGCTTTGGCGACGATGCGCTCGGCGGCTTCGACGGTTTCCGCGAGGGGTTTTTCGATGAACACATGGCAGCCGGCATCGAATGCGGCCTCGGCGTAGGGCGCGTGGGTGTCCGGGTAGGTGGAGATGGAAACGGCGTCGGGTTTGGTCGCGGCGAGGGCTTCGTGGAAGTCGCCAAATTCGGCATATCCGCCGCCAAGTTCCGCGTTGAGCGCGGCCCGGCTCTCAGGGGAGCGGGTGACAATTCCGCAGATTTCAAAACCCGCAAGTCGATGATAAGCAAGGGCATGTGAACGCCCCATGTGACCGGCTCCGACACAGAGAATGCGAACAGGACGTGATTCGGGCGAGGGAATGACAGCGGTTTCGGTAGGCGTGGACATGGAAATGACGGATCAAGTAGGACAACAAACGGAACAAAAGGTGAAATGAAGAACGGCCAAAGCCAAAACCCAAGGCGTGGGCTTTTCAAGTTTTCAATCATCCAAGTGATGTGAGAGGGCGATGGAAATCTAATGGGATCGGGTTTTGGAAGTGAGTGGATTTTGAGAAGAAAGAGACGCGCCTAAATTGCAGAGATTGAAAGATTGCAGTAGACTACTACTATCGATTCCATGCTTGACGTCGCAGTAATAGACTACTGTTATTGATTTCGTCCTTGACTGGGGCGGCGGATTTCGGGAAAGGGTGGTGCATGCCACGTCGATGGTTGGTTCCTTGGAAGAATTCGTTGGAGAAGCCGGTGATTTACCACTGCATGTCCCGCGTGGTGGAGCGGCGATTGGCTTTCGAGGCGGATGAGAAGGAGAAATTCCGGACGTTCATGCGGATGACGGAGAATTTTTCGGGTTGCCGTGTGCTGACGTATTGTTTGATGGGCAATCATTTCCATTTGCTGTTGGAAGTGCCTCCCATGCCTGAGGGTGGGTTGAACGACGACGAACTGCTGAAGCGGCTGAGGGCTCTTTATTCCGAAGCGTTTGTCGCGGAAGTGGCCAAGGAACTGGCCGAGGCCAGGATGCAGGTGAAGAATGGTAGTGCCCAGGAAGCGGTGGTTGTCGGGCGGATTCATGAGCGATTCACGCATCGAATGCACGATTTGAGCGAGTTCATGAAGACGCTGCTGCAGAGGTTTACGATTTGGTTCAATCGCAGTCAGAAGCGAACCGGCAATTTGTGGGAGGATGCTTACAAGAGCGTGATTGTTGAAGATGGAGTCGCGGCACGGACGATGGCGGCATATATTGATTTGAATC
>SYAP01000019.1 GCA_005787565.1 Verrucomicrobiaceae bacterium
CCATCGCCTCCAACTCCGAATCAATATCTCTCCCAACCTCCAGAATCCGCTCCCACGCCTCATCCTGATAGGGAAACGTCGTCCGCGGCGACTCGTGAATCCTCGTCACCGTCATCTCATGCTCCATCTTCGATTCACACCGCTCCACCGCCCCCGTCACCGGTGCAGCACTCCCGGGCTCCGGCGAACACGCCAACGGCAAATGCCCCTCACCCGCCAACAATCCCGACGTCGGATCCAAACCGATCCACCCGCCACCCGGCAGATACACCTCCGCCCACGCGTGCAAATCCGTGAAATCCTCCGACGCCCCCACCGGCCCGTCCAGCGACTTCACATCCGGCTTCAGCTGGATCAGATATCCCGAAACAAACCGCGCCGCCAAACCCAGATGCCGCAACAAATGCACCAGCAACCACGCCGAATCCCGGCACGACCCCGAACGCTTCCTCAACGTCTCCTCCGGCTTCTGAACCCCGGGCTCCAGCCGGATCTGATAGGCAATGTCCCGTTGCAGGTCAGCATTGATCTCCACTAACAGATCAATCGTCCGGTCATCCCGGTTCCGATACTTCTTCAATCGCTGCGCCAGCAAGGCACCCGCCTCAGGCACCTCCAAAAACGACGCCAGCTCACGCCTCTGCACACCCTCATACTTGAACGGAAACCGCTCCGCCTGCGGCTCAAGAAAGAAATCGAACGGATTCAACACCGACATCTCCACCACCAGATCCACCTCGATGTCCAACCGCTCCAAAGGCTCCGGAAACACCAGCCGCGCCAAATGGTTCGCCTGCGGATCCTGCTGCCAGTTCGTGAAAACCGGCCCGCCGGCCACCTTCATGCCATACGCCAAAACCCTCGAACGGCAATGCGGCGCAGGGCGCAACCTCACCACATGCGGACCATGCTCGATCGGGCGGGGATATTCATAAGAAGTGCGGTGACGAAGGGCGACGTGGATCGACATGATTGACGGTGAAGGCTTTGGGCGCACCTCTATTGAGCATCCGCCATGCCATCAGCCGAAATTGTGCTGAAATCTCAGACCTTCACCATCTGTGAACGAACCGCCGGAATGATCTCCTCCAGCTCATTCACCACCACGAACTCCCCAGCCTTGCACCAAGGCTCCAAAAGCTCGATCAACGGATCCCAGAACCTCACTCCGGACGCATCCAGCCGGTTGAAAACCACCACCGGCTTGCCCTTCATCAAATCGCTCCCCTGATGTTTGAAAATCATCAGCGCCAGCAACTCCTGCACCGTCCCGGACCCGCCCGGGAAGATCACAAACCCCTCCGACCGCTGAATCATCACCTCCATCCGCGTGTAAATGTCCGGCCGCAGCCAGAAACTCGACAACCCCTCAGGCAATCCTTCCAACTCGATGATGTGCGGAACATTCGAACCGCCCGTCCATCCACCCGCATCCACCGACCCTCGCACCACCTCCCCCATGATCCCCGAATTCCCGGCCCCGGAGACACACCCCAACCGGTTCTCCGCCAGCATCCGGCCCAACTCATATCCATCGTGTAGATACGCCGGATCCTCGATCGAGGCAGAACAAAACACACAAACGCTGCCCTCATAATCCGCAGGCACCGGCGTCTCGAACGAAGGCCCCGCCGTCGAACCGCTCTTCTCACGCCCCACATCCGGCAAACCCTTCTCCCTGGCATTCTCCAACAGCTCGATCACCGCCTCCGGCGTCTCCGCCAATAACAGATACTCCGCGTGATTCTGCTTCACCGTGCCCAACTTCCGTAAATGCGAAAGCAGTGAGAAAAGCGGAGTCCACGACCCATCCGAATTCAACAACACCGTCGGCTTACCCGCCAGATTCCGGTCCAGCGTCTGATAGCCCACAAACACCGACACCGCCTTGAACAAATCCTCCAATGTCGCCCCCGGAGTGAAAACAAACGCCTCGGATTCGATGATCTTCTCCTCGATGTTCGCCAGCGTCACCCGCTGATCCCCGTTCGAATTGTAGATATCCCAGCCCTTGCTGAAGAGCTGATAAAGCAGGCGGGCGCGGATCTCGCGATTGGGATCCTTTTCTCCGCGGACGGTTCCGGCAAGTCGAACGGTAGGCATGATGAGTGGACGGTATATTAGCGGATTGCGTGCCCGCCGAAGAGGAAACTCGACGCGCCGGACACGGAAGTTAAGATTAACCCCGATGGACGAATTCATGCAAGCGGCGTTTGAGGAGGCACAAAAGGGCTGGGACGAAGGGGGAATCCCCATCGGCAGCGTCATCGTCCACCAGGGACGCATCATCGGTCGCGGCCACAACCGCCGAGTGCAGAACGGCAGCCCCATCCTCCACGGAGAAATGGACGCCTTCGAAAACGCCGGCCGCCAATCCGCCAAAACCTACCGCGAGTGCACCCTCTACACCACCCTCTCCCCCTGCCCCATGTGCTCCGGTGCCATCCTCCTCTACGGCATTCCCCGCGTCGTCATCGGCGAAAACCAAACCTTCATGGGCGATGAAGCACTCCTCCTCTCCCGCGGCGTCGAACTCACTCTCGTCAACCACCCCGGCTGCATCGAACTCATGCAACGCATGATCCGCGAAAAACCCGAACTCTGGAACGAAGACATCGGCGAATGATGTCCCCAAAACCCCAGCCAAACGACCCATGAAACACGTCTTCGACCACATCGACTTCACCATCGTCGGCCACATACAGACCATCCTCGCCGCCGAAGGCATCGAAACCGAAATCCGCAACGAAGCCGGCTCCAGCGCCGCCGGCGAACTCCCCTTCACCCAAGTCTACCCCGAACTCTGGATCCTCAACAACCACGACGAACCCCGCGCCCGCCAACTCATCCGCGAATTCCGCACCCTCGAAAACGCCCCACCCCCACCCGACTGGACCTGCCCCACCTGCTCCGAACCCATCGAAGGCATCTTCAGCGAATGCTGGAACTGCACCACCCCCGCCCCCTAATCCCCTCCCCGCTTTCTAATAACAGCAGACACAAATTATTACTTGCCCTATTCATCAACATGGCAGCTCCGACCATTGAATCGGGAAAAACACCGGAACACTCCAAACCCCTCACCAA
>SYAP01000226.1 GCA_005787565.1 Verrucomicrobiaceae bacterium
ACGCCGTCGCCCACGTCTGGATGACCGAAGGCTCTGGCCAAATCACCATCAACTCCCGCCCCTTCGAGGAATACCTCCCCACGGTCGAGTTGCAAAACGCCATCCTCGCCCCCTTCCAAGCCGTCGCTCAAGTCAACAAGTTTGACCTCAACGTCGTCGCAAAAGGTGGCGGCGTCCACGGCCAGGCCATCGCCATCCGCCACGCCATCTCCCGCGCCCTCACCCAGGTCGACCCGGAAAACCGCAAGCTTGTCAAACCACACGGCTACCTCACCCGCGATCCCAGAATGAAGGAACGCAAAAAGTCAGGCCAACCCGGTGCCCGCAAGCGCTTCCAGTTCTCCAAGCGCTAATCCACACCGCGAACAAGATTCTCAAAAAGCCGCCCCCCAAAAGGAGCGGCTTTTTTGTGGCAATCACCCACCTTTACTCATCCATCGGAATGATCTAACAAAATCCAACCTCCAAACCCATGGGCATCCCGGAACTATTCGTCCTCCTCGGGATACCACCCCTCTTCATCCTGCCCGTTTGCCTCTCGCTCAAGATCTACAAGGACGAACTCCGGTTCTGGAGACAACTCTCCTGCATCGCCAGCATCCTCGCCTCATGGCCCGGCTTCATCATCGTCCGCTCCATCCACCAGGCCCGCAAAGGCTACGAAGATCAACGCCGCCAGAATCTGAAGCACTGAAACATCCGAAGCCTCATGGTCTTCAGCTTCTGCTCGAAATCCGTCAACCCTACACCGGAGAGCCCTACGGCATCTTCGTCGCCGTCTGGCATCTCATCCGCGACAAACTCATCACCAATCAGGAAGAAGCCGACTACTGGGAAAACCGTGCCTGGTTCGAAGCAAATCTCCCGGTCCCACCCTACTACGCCGAGGGCAATCCCCAACGCGCCATCACCTGGTTCAAGCAATCCACCACCGTCCAGCCGCTGCTGGAACGCCTATCATTCTATCAAATTCTCGCAGCCAGCTACGGACTCGAAATCCTCACGGAATCAACCGACACCCCGGGAACAATCATCTATCAGGACGAATTTCAGATCGCGGCCATCCGCCATCCATCCCTCTGATCCAAAAATTCCTTCAAGCCAGAATCTGCCGGATCACCGACGCCGGCTCCACGCCCGTCAGCTTCTGGTCCAACCCCTGGGAACGGAAGGTGAACCGCTGGAAATCCATACCTAACAGATGAAGCAGCGTCGCATGAAGATCATGCACGGAAACCGGATCCCGGGCAATGCCATACCCCAACTCATCGGTCTCTCCATGAACCGTCCCACCCTTGATCCCTCCTCCCGCAAGAAACACCGAAAACGCCTTGATGTGATGATCCCTACCATCCCCCTGCGCCATCGGTGTCCGCCCGAACTCACCACCCCAAACCACCAGCGTATCATCTAACATCCCTCGCTGCTTCAAATCAGTCAACAGGGCGGACGTCGCCTGATCCACCAGCTTCGCGGTCGTGGCGATCCCGTTCCTGATCCCACCATGATGATCCCAACCCCGGTGATAAAGCTGGATGAAACGCACCCCGCGCTCCGCCAACCGCCGCGCCAAGAGACAATTTGACGCAAACGACCCATCACCCGGAGTGCAGCCATACATCTCAAGTGTCGCCTGCGACTCATCCTGATAAGCCATCAAATCCGGCACCGCCGCCTGCATCCGGAACGCCAGCTCATACTGCTCGATCCGCGTCGCCACCTCCGGATCTCCCGTCCGCAATCCGCTGAGCCTGTTCAGTCGATTCACGGTATCGATGAGATGCTTCTGCGAATCCGCGGTATTCCCGTCCGGCGTGCGCACATAATGAACCGGATCACCTGCCGATTGAAACTCGACCCCCTGCAAATGCCCGGGCAAAAATCCGCTGCTCCACTGCCTCGATGAAATCGGCTGGCCCTGCCCACCCCCAACACTCGTAAGCACCACAAATCCCGGCAGATTCTGACTCTCGCTCCCCAGACCATAAAGCACCCACGACCCCATCGACGGCCGACCTGGAATGATCGACCCCGTGTTCATGAACGTGTGCGCCGGATCATGGTTGATCTGCTTCGTATGCATCGAACGGATCACCGCAATTTCGTCCGCATGCTTCGCAATGTTGGGCAGGATGTTGGAAATCTCGATTCCGGACTTTCCATGTCTCGAAAAATCATGCTGCGCCCCCATGCAGTTCAAGGCCTTGCCCTGAAGCTGTGCAAGCTGCTGCCCTTTCGTGAACGACTCCGGCATCGGCTGACCGTGCAACTCACGCAGCTTCGGCTTGAAATCAAACGTCTCAAGGTGCGACGGCCCACCCGCCATACTCAGAAAAATCACCCGCTTCACCTTCGCCGGCAACGTCGGAGAAGCCCCCGCCGACAACCCGGCCCCCAACAAACGCCCGAGAGCAATCGAACCGATACCAGTTAAACTCTGACTAAGAAAAGTGCGGCGATTGGATGAATGAAACATGGTATTCGTGAATGGATTATTCCTCTATAAACTCAATATCTCGTGATGGTTTCATGAAGGTTGAGAATGGCCCGGGCCAATGATGCCGCCGCTGCAAGCTGCACCGGCGGAATCTCATTAGGAACCTTCATCTCACCGATACTGAGGACCTTCATCGCCTCATCCGGACTCTCCGTAAGTCGCTGCAACTCCTTGGCATGAAACTCACCCAGAATCTGGCTCTCCTCCGCGCTGGGCGGTCGGCTCAGACATAGCATCCACGCTCGCCTAACCAAATCTTCAGCACCCTCCGGTTCCGAAAGAAGTCGGGCCGCCATCACCCGCGCAGCCTCCGTAAACGTCGGGTCATTGAGCAGATTCAGCGCCTGAAGCGGAGTGTTCGAATACGCGCGCTCGGTTGAGCACTCTTCACGCGCAGGAGCATCAAATGCCTTCAACATCGGATGCAGGAAAGTCCTCTGCCAATGAGTGTAAATTCCTCGACGATAGAGAAGCACTCCCCGGTCCTGCTGATACTCCCGCTGCGGAAAGTTGAGATTACGATAATATTTCGCAGGTTGATACGGCTTCACACTCGGCCCGCCGATCATCGGATTGAGCAACCCGGAAACCGCCAACGCATGATCCCGAATCAATTCCGCCGGCAACCGCAACTGGCTTTGCCGCGCCAACAGACGGTTCTGCGGATCAATCTCCAACAACTCCGGCGTCGACACGCTCGATTGCTGATAGGTCTTCGAAAGCAGGATCACCCGCATCAGGTGCTTCACGCTCCATCCGTTCTCCATGAACTCAACCGCCAGCCAATCCAACAACTCCGGATGATTCGGATACTCTCCCTGCATCCCGAGATCTCCAGTATCCTTGGAAAGTCCGGTGCCGAACAACCGCGCCCACAACCGATTGACAAACACCCTCGCAGTCAGCGGATTCTCACGACTAACCATCCACTTCGCAAGATCAAGCCGTGTCGGACGCGAACCGGAAGCATCGTTGCTTCCCGTTAGGAAACCCGGAGTTGCTGGCTCCACCAACGGACCGGTCTGATCCTGCCAATCACCGCGGTTCAGCAATCGAATCGGCCGTGGCGTTGCGGATACCGTCGCAGGTACGCTCGGAACTGCCTTCAACAGCGCTGCATGCTCGCTTTCGAGATTTCCAATCTCACTCGTGATGCGTTTCCACTCCGGTGTGGATTGTCGGTAAAAGCCAGCCAACTTCTCCACATCAGGCTTTTCAGCCTTGAGCATGGCAACCACCTCGGCGGAAAGATGCCGGTAACGCTTCTCCGGGTGCGAAGTATGAAGCCCCACATTGTCCCAATGAATCAGTCCCCCGACCTGCGTGCAGGCGATCTGCCCAATCATCTCTCCCGCCACAAGCCCCAGCGCGGCGGCCGGAATGCTTAGGCGCAGCCACTTCCCAGCCTCGGGCAATTCCCCAGCATGATGATAGGCCGTTCCTCCCTGCTCTTTGCCATAAGGAATCACAGCCTCGCCCCAATACGCCCGATGACCCCAATCTCCCGCGACGTTCGCCTGAAGCATCAGCCCCCGCGTTGGCTTCGCCGGATCCAAATGAACCCAAAGGTAAAAAACATCACCCTCATGGACAGCCACTGCATTCTTCAGAGCAATGATATGCTGCACCAATCCGTCTCCCTCCTGCTTGCGCGAATGGGTGCCGGATTGAACCGGACCACCTCCAACATCCACCAGCACTCCGCCATCAATGTTGACGGGCTCCGGCAACGTTTCATCCACCAGCGGAAAATCCTGCGGCGACCGATCGCCCAACATTGCCTTCTGTTGGGAAATCCACGCATCCACCGCCACCCCCTCGACTACGATCGAATCACGCTCTCCACGCAACTTCCCGATCAACCCTTCAATCTCCTCAAGCCGCACGGCTTGCTCTTTCGTCGGAACGCGAAGCAATGGACCCCATTCATCAAACGCCATTCCCTGCTTCACCCACTTCTCAGGATCCTCCTGATATCTCCCATCCCCATTCCACGCCCCCTTCTCCAGAATATCGCTGAAAAATGCCGCGAATGAATAGAAATCCTTCGCGGTGAACGGATCAAACTTGTGATCGTGACACTCCGCACAAGCCAACGTCGAACCAAGCCACGCGGACGAAGTCGTACGCACCCGCTCCGCCTGATACTTCGCAAGATACTCAGCATCCTGAATTCCACCTTCTTCGGATATCTGGTTCAACCGGAGATACGAAGCCGCAACCTTCTGTGAAAGCGCTGCATCTGGCAGAAGATCTCCGGCAATCTGCTCAATCGTGAACTGATCGAACGATTTGTCGGAATTGAACGACTCGATCACATAATCTCGATAAGGCGATGCCGAACGCTCTTTGTCACCATGATACCCCACCGTATCGGCATATCTCACTCCATCAAGCCACGAAACCGCCATCCGCTCACCAAAATGCGGCGAAGCCAGAAGTTTCTCCACCAACTGCACAAGCGCAGCTTCTGGATCACTGGCATGCATCTGCAGAAATGTGGAAGTCTCTTCACGAGAAGGCGGAAGACCGGTCACATCAAAATGCAATCTGCGAAGAAGCGTCACCGGATCGGCCACAGGAGAAATTTCCAGATCTCTTGATTGAAGTTCTTTGGCAACCAGCGAATCAATCGTCTCCCCTCCATCCCGCTTCGGAGCAACATAGGCCCAATGAAGTTCATATTCCGCTCCGGACTTGATCCAATCATAAAGCAACTGCTTCTCCTTTCGAGTCAGGACTTTGTGACTCTCTGGCGGCGGCATGATGTCATCTTCATCGGTCGCGTTGATCAACTTGATCAGCCGGCTCTTTTCAGGATTCCCAGGTACAAACGCACGCCCGGCGATCGCCTCTTCCCGGATATCGAGCCGCAGATCCTCTTCCCGTGTTTCAGGATCGGTGCCATGGCAGAAGAAGCACTTGTCTGATAGAATCGGCCGGATGTCCCGGCCATACTTGATATCACTCGCGGCACTCAGCGGTAGAACTAAGATCCATGCGATCAACCAACGGGAAAACATGAAACTCAAACGATTCATCCAGGGGCGTTCTTACGTTTCATCACCCCCATCGGAGCAGCCTCGGCCTTGCCACCATACATCAATCAACCATGCTCTCCCGGTGCCCCAAAACAGAACTCCACTCCACGGACTGATTCTCGCAGGCGGTAGAAGTCTGCGAATGGGCAGCGACAAGGCATCCCTCGTCCACCCGGACGGACGCACTCTTGCAAGAAGAGCTGTGGAACTCTTGCACGAGGCCGGCTGCGATGCCGTCGTGATGTCCCTCCGCCTCGGCCAACCCATCCCAAATGGCATGCACGAGTCTCCCTCATACCGGATCATCCGCGACAAAGTGAAAAACATCGCAGGCCCGCTCGCCGGCATCGCAACAGCACTAAACTCCGCACCCGACTCGGACTGGCTCGTGATCGCCTGCGACATGCCAAAACTTCAAGCTTCGGATCTGTCTCTCCTCGTCCGATCCAAACCAAACGATCAGCGCCTGTTCGCCTTTCGAAACCCACACGATGGAAAACCCGAACCTCTCTGCGCCATCTATGGCAAAGGAACCTTCCGCCTTCTGGAAACTGCCATCACCATGGGCATCAGCAGCCCACGCGATTTCCTGATCAGTCACCAGTGCATGACCATCGATCCACCAAACGCCGATGCAACCATGAACACCAACAGCCGCGAGGATTGGAAATCCATCCAATCCGATTAGAAAAGCAGCGAACAAGACAAATCCCCGGTATCCCGGAAACTCACCCCTATCACCTATGCCACAACATCAAGCGAACAAATCGGTAACCGGCGCACCCTTGTCTGCAATCTTGAATGGACGCTTCGTAGGCGACATCAACACCAGATCGTGCGGAAGCCCAAGCGCATGCGCAATCGTCGCATTGAGATCCTGAACGGTAACCATCTTGTCGCGAACTTTCGAGCCCGAGGCATCCGTCTCCCCATACTTCATGCCGCCCTTGATCCCGCCACCGGCAAGAACACAGGAAAATGCTCCCGGATGGTGGTCACGCCCGTCACTGTGTTCGGTTACAATGGTCGGAGTCCGGCCAAACTCGGTCGCAACAACCACCAACGTGTCCTGCAGCTTCCCACGCTTCGCGAGGTCAGCAATCAATCCGGCATACGCCTGGTCGAACTCTTTGCATCGCCCTTCAACCCCTGCGAAGTTATCATAGTGGGTATCCCACCCGCCAAGCTGAACCTCGACGAACCGAACACCATTCTCCACCAAACGGCGGGCAAGCAAACATCCCTGGGCAAACCGGCCTTGACCATAAAGATCACGGGTCGCCTGATCCTCTTCATTGAGATTGAATGCCTTCAAATCTTTGGAGTTCATCAGCGAAATGGCTTCGCGATACAGCTCCTCGTATGCCTTCACATCCGCATTCGGATAACGGCCATGAAACTGCCGGTTGAGCCGGTCGGCAAGCGACAGACGACGGTCGAAATCCTCCGAAGAAACCTCCCCGGCGCGCTTCGAATCCTGCAAACCCTGATCCGGACTGCCAATCGGCGCAGCAGCATACTTCGCTCCGAAGAATCCACCACCCGTATGATCAGGCGATGAATTGATCGCCACAAACCCAGGCAATTCCGGATGAATACGGCCACCAAGCTTCACAACCCACGATCCAAGCGACGGATGCTTGATGGTGCCACGCATGTCATAGCTGGTGTGCATGATGTAGGCCCCCTGCTCGTGGGCCCCCTGCGTCGAGTTCATCGAGTTGATGATGCAAAGCTTGTCCGCAACTTCCGCAGTCTTCGGCAAATAATGACCGAGCATCACGTCGTCCGCATTGGTCGCGATCGCCTCGGTCTTGCCCATCACATCCTTCTTCTTCGGCTTCGGATCAAAGGTGTCGATGTGACTCATCCCGCCCGACATGAACAGATAGATCACATGCTTGGCCTTGGCCGCCTTCGCCGCCCCCTCCGGAGCGGCACTCGCAAGACTGCCTCCCAACATGGGAAACAAATGCACGCCCAGATAGGCACGCGCGGCGTTTGACATGAAATGTCGGCGGGTAAGTTCGTCGGCTTTATTGAAGGGATTCATGACTCTGAATGGGTTGAATGGGTTTCTTGAAATTTACTGGAGGAATAGGAACTCGGAAGACATCACCAAGGCGGAAACAATGTTCCGGTATCCGCTCTCACCTTGGGCTTCAACCTCCTCAAGCATCCACTTCATTTCCTCATCACTCGGCGGACGGCTCAGGATCGCGATATAAATGCGGCGGATCTTCTCCTTGTCATTGCTCGCACCCTCAAGACTCTTGTAAACGTGCGCCCCGGAATTGTTCACCAACTGGCGCTGGACAAATCCGTTCATCAGCGAAAGCACCTGACCAACATTCGGCTCACGGCTCGCTGCCTCCACCACCTCCCGATCGGACTGCCCGAACAGATAGAGGAAATGCTCGCGCGGTGCCGGAGAAGGCAACTCGGAAGCCCGGACCTGCGCATCGTTGTTATACTTCTGAACCGGATTCATCATCATCGAATCCCCACCTCCGCCGCCGCCACCACCGGACTTGATCTCCTTCACCAGCTTCGCGAAATACTCACGCACCGCCGACTCGGATTCCAACGCCAGCACTTCTTTCGAAAGCTGCGGCATCGACTTCTTGCCCACCAAAACAGGGCGCCCATTGTGATAAATGCGGTCATCCAACGTCCGCCGCGGCTTCTTGTCCGGATCTCCGCCCGCAAGCGTGATCAACGAATCCCAAATCTGCTCCGCCGAGAGCCGCTCAATCTTCCGGCCATGAAAATCATCACCCGTATCCACCACCGACGCCTTTGGGTTGGTACTGAACTGGAACGTCCGCGTCAAAAGCAACACGTGTTGGAATGAGCGAAGATCGTAATCAAGCTCATGCATCACCCGCGCGATCACATTAACCAGATCCGGATGGTGGGTCTTGTTCGCAGGAATGTAATCATCCACCGGCTCGTAAATCCCCTTGCCCATCACGCGGCGCCACATCCGGTTCGCGATCACCTCCGCAAACTGCGTCCCAGCCTTCGTCGTCACCCACTCGGCCAACTCCTGGCGGCCCATGTGATCATCCTTCTTGTCGGACATCCGCACCGTCCGGCCAAATGGCGTCCGCGCACCAATCACCTCACCAGGCTCCGCGTCGCGATACTGATAATCCGATGGCAACGAAATCCGACCGGACCCGCCACCACTAAGCGAAAGACCATAAACTCGATCCCACAGAATCTGCGCGATCCGATACTCCTCCCCGCGCTGGTCCTCATCTCCCAACTCATCCCACAACGGCCGCATGTGATTCTGATTCAAAGTCCCCTGCCCGTTCGTGAAAGCAGCCAACTCATAGAAATCATGGCGCTCCGTCTTGCCAAATGGATCGTCGTGGCACTGCGCACACTCCATCCGCGAACCGAGGAAAATCCGCATGCTGTTGGAAATGTTGTCCAGCGGCATCCCGCGATCCCGCGTGTAATATCCCACCGCCGCCGTCTCCGGTGCCCATCCGTCACCCTCTGAAGACAACAACTTCTTCACAAAATCATCCCACGGCATGTTCGCGTCCATCGCCTGCCTCACCCAGTGCCGGTAAGGCTCGTTGTTCGCCGTCGTCCCGACCCGCCCGTCCGTAATCCGCAGCAAATCGAACACCCAATTCGTCATGTGGCTCGAATAACCAGGCTGCGCTAACAGATAGCCGATCAAATCCTCACGCTTCGTCGGCTCGTCGATCTCCAAAAACGCACGCCCCTCCTCCGCCGTCGGAATCCGGCCCACGGAAACCAAAAACGCACGCCTCAAAAACGTCGCGTCATCCGTCACCTCCGGCACCGGCAAATTCTGACGCCGATAAAATGCCGCGATCTGCTGGTCAATCTGCAACGCCGCCTTCTTCAGCAAATCCAGGTCTTTCTCCGATTCGGAAACACCGGAACCCTGCCCGAAAGCAGGCATGCCAACGAACGGCAACAAACAAAGGGCGTGAAAAAAGAATCGCTTCATGGGTTTGAGATTCCCGAAAACCTACCAAATACCCCCGCCACGTCAATCTAGCGTTTCCGGAATCGTTGCAAACAACTCCCGCCCCCCACCCCCATCCCACAATCCTCTCCAATTCCGGTTGTCTCCCGCCGCCGGACATGGCAACCACCCCCCAGCCCCAGCGCACATCTTTCCACTCCCATGACCCATCACCTCGAAACCATCGCCCGCGAATCAGGAATCGCCCTCTCCTCAGTCGCATCCACCGCAAAACTCCTCGCGGAAGGAGCCACCGTCCCCTTCATCTCCCGCTACCGCAAAGAACAAACCGGCTCCCTCGACGAAGTCCAAATCACCACCATCCGCGACCGCATGCTCCAACTCGCGGAACTCGACTCCCGCCGCTCCGCCGTCCTCAAATCCCTCGAAGAACGCTCCCTCCTCACCCCCGAACTGAAGAAAAAACTCGAAGCAGCAAACACCCTCACCACCGTCGAGGACATCTTCGCTCCCTTCCGCCCCAAACGCCAAACCCGCGCCACCAAAGCCATCGAACGCGGCCTCACCCCGCTCGCCGACTGGATCCTCGAAAACCAATCCGCCGATCCCAACGACGAAGCCGCGAAATTCATCGACGCCGAAAAGGAAGTCCCCACCGCAGCCGACGCCCTCGCCGGTGCCCGCGACATCATCGCCGAACGCGTCGCAGACGACGCCACCCTCCGCGGTCGCGTCCGCAAAATCTACGAGGAGGAAGCCACCGTCTCCTCCAAAATCATGTACGGCAAGGAAGCCGAAGCCGACGCCCAGAAATTCCGCGACTACTTCGAATGGAGCGAACCCCTCAAATCCATCCCCTCCCACCGCATGCTCGCCATCCGCCGCGGCGAAAAGGAAGGATTCCTCCTCATGCGCGTCGAAGTCCCGCTCGAACGCGTCACCTCACAAGCCCTCCCCGATTGGGTGAAATCCTCAGCCCCCGCCGGCAACCACGTCGCCCAAGCCGTTGAAGACGGCTGCAAACGCCTCCTCATGCCATCCATGGAAACCGAGGCACGCCTCTTCGCCAAAAAACGCGCCGACGAAACCGCCATCTCCGTCTTCGCCGAAAACCTCCGCGAACTCCTGTTAGCCTCACCCCTCGGCGAACGCCGACTCATCGCCATCGACCCCGGCTTCCGAACCGGCTGCAAAACCGTCGTCCTCGACCGCTCCGGCAAACTCCTCCACCACACCGTCCTCCACGCCACCGCCGGCTCTAACACCCAACTCTACGAAGCCGCCGTCGAACTCACCACCCTCGTCAAAAAATACGATATCGAAGCCATCGCCATCGGCAACGGAACCGCCTCCCGCGAAACCGAAGCCTTCGTCAAAAAACTCAAACTCCCTCCCTCCATCCAGGTCATCACCGTCAACGAAAGCGGCGCTTCCATCTACTCCGCCTCAGACGTCGCCCGCGAGGAATTCCCTAACGAGGACGTCACCGTCCGCGGCGCCGTCTCCATCGGCCGCCGCCTCATGGACCCCCTCGCAGAACTCGTCAAAATCGACCCCAAATCCATCGGCGTCGGCCAATACCAACACGACGTCGAACAACGCGCCCTCAAAACCAGCCTCGACGACACCGTCATCAGCTGCGTCAACGCCGTCGGCGTCGAACTCAACACCGCCTCCAAACAACTCCTCTCCTACATCTCCGGACTCAACGCCTCCCTCGCCGAAAACATCGTCGCCTTCCGCAACGAAAACGGCGCGTTCCAATCCCGCGACCAACTCAAGAAAGTCCCGCGCCTCGGCGAAAAAGCCTTCGAACAAGCCGCCGGATTCCTCCGCATCCGCGGCGCCTCCCACCCGCTCGACGCCTCCGCCGTCCACCCGGAACGATACTCCCTCGTCGAAAAAATGGCCTCCGACATCGGATGCACCGTCCCGGACCTCATGCAAAAAGAGGAACTCCGCAAAAAAATCGACCTCCAGAAATACGTCGGAACCGATGTCGGACTCCCCACCCTCAAGGACATCATCTCCGAACTCGCCAAACCCGGCCGCGACCCTCGCAAACAATTCGAACTCTTCTCCTTCCAGGATGGCGTCGAAAAACCCGCTGACCTCCAGGTCGGCATGAAACTCCCAGGCATCGTCACCAATGTCACCGCCT
>SYAP01000227.1 GCA_005787565.1 Verrucomicrobiaceae bacterium
ACCCACGCCTGGTTCAAGGCGCTGCTGTTCCTCGGTTCCGGCGCGATCATCTACGCCTGCCACCACGAGCAAAACATTTGGAAAATGGGCGGCCTGCTGAAGAAAATGCCGATCACCGGTGCGACGTTCGCCATCGGAACCGCGGCGTTGATCGCGGTGCCCTATGTTACCTCCGGCTTTTGGTCGAAGGAGGAAATTCTGATCGCAGCGCTGAAAAAGAACACCTTCCTTTTTGCCATCACCGTCGGCGTCGCTTTTCTAACAGCCTTCTATATGACCCGCGCGTTTGTGGTCACTTTCCTTGGCAAGACGCGCTCGAAGGACGCCGATCACGCCCACGAGGTTGGCCCGCTGATGTGGGTGCCGCTGGCCCTGCTTGCCGTGATGGCCATCGGTTCCGGCTTCACCGTGTTTTCCGAGCCGCTCAATGCGATTCGCCCGGCGCATGAATCCAACACCGTCGCGCTCATCGCCTCCATCGCCACGCTGGTCCTCGGCGTCGGTGCCGGCTTTGTCCTCTACAACGGCAAGGAAAAGGACCCAATCTCCATCCCGCTCTTCCGCAACCGATTCTATCTCGATGCGATCTATGAAAAGGGCATTGTGAAATACTGCCAGGACGCCTTTGCAGCGATCATCCACTTTTTCGACGAGATGTTCATCAATGCGATCCTCGTCGGCGGCCTTTCCCGGCTCGCGGCCACGCTTGGAAACATTTTCCGCAAGGTTCAATCCGGCAGCCTTCAGGTCTACTCGTTCGCCTTCGGCATCGGCGTCCTGCTCGTCGTTTACTTCACCGTCTTTTACTGAATCCGGCCATGCTCACACTTCTCATCGTTTTTCTTCCGATCCTCGCCTTTGCCGGGGTGTTGTTAGGTGCGCCCGCCCGACAGACCGCTGTGGCCGCCGCCGGGGCGAATCTGATCCTCGGGCTGATTGCCGCCGCGCAGTGGCAAAATGCCGACCTCACTTCGTTCTCCGTGCAGGTCATGCAAACGCCGAAGCTCCACCTCGCCTTCGGTTTCCCCGATGGCATGGGCGCGGTGCTGGTCCTGCTTTCCGTCATCGTCACGCTTGCCGCCGTGCTTTCCGGCAAGGCTCCGGAAGGCCGTGAAACGCTCTACTACGGGTCCATCCTCCTGATCTCCGCCGGGGCCATCGGTGCTTTCGCCGCCACCGATTTGTTTTTCTTCTACGCCTTCCACGAACTCGCGCTGATCCCCACCTTCCTGATGATTGGCATGTTAGGTCGTGGCGACCGTCGCGAGGCCGCATGGAAGATCACCATCTATCTCGGCTTCGGTTCGATCATCCTGCTCGCCGGACTCGTGTGGCTCGCCAATCTCGCCGGCACCTACGACATGGCGGAAATGGCCCGCGCGGTGAAAGTCGGCGCGCTGCAAATCGATCCCGTTACGCAAAAAGGCATCGCCGCCCTGCTGATCATCGGTTTCGGCACGCTCGTTTCGTTGTTCCCGCTGCATTCATGGGCCGCCCCGGCATACGCCAGCGCCCCCGCTCCGGTGGCCATGCTCCATGCGGGTGTGTTGAAAAAATTCGGCCTCTACGGCCTGCTTCGTGTGGCGATCCCGATGGTGCCCGAAGGCATGCAGGCGTGGCTCACGCCGCTGCTGGTTTTGCTGTTAGGAAATATCCTGTGGGTCGGCTTGGTCACGATCTCGCAGAAACGCCTCGACCTCATGCTCGGCCATTCCTCGGTCATGCACATGGGCTACATCTTCCTCGCCATCGCCGCGCTTGTTGCCTTTCCGCAAAACACCCTCGCGATCCCTGCGGCGGTCATTCTGATGTTCGCCCACGGGGTTTCCATCGCCCTGCTGTTCGGACTTGCCGACCGCATTGAGCGCAACACCGGCTCCATCGACCTCGACGATCTCGGCGGTCTCGCCAAAGCCGCACCCAGCCTCGCCTTCATCTTCGGTCTCGCCGCCATGGCATCCATCGGCCTGCCGGGCCTCGCCAACTTCTCCGGCGAAGTGCTTGTCTTCCTCTCCGCGTTCCAAGGATACAACGGAACCGCGCCGCTCGGCCCCGTGCAAATCGCCTGCATTCTCGCGATCTGGGGCGTGGTCATTTCTGCCGTTTACATGCTGCGCGCCTACCGCCGGATTTTCCAGGGCCCGGCCGTGAAATCCACCGAATCCGCTGCCGACCTCACCCTTGCCGACCGCATCCCCGCCGCGCTGCTCGCCATCGCGCTGCTTGCGGTGGGCGTCAATCCGAACTTGCTTCTGAATCTTCTGAAATAAGTCCAATAGGACCCGAAAGACCTATTACTCCCTTCCCATGCCCGCCTACTACCTAGAAGCCCTCACCGTCACCCTCGGCATCGTCCTGCTGATGGCGGAAGCGTTCGTTCCCGCGAAAAGCAAATCGTGGGTCGGCCTCATCGCCGCCGCCGGTCTCGGCGTGATCCTCATCCTCAACTTCACCGCCCTCGGACCCGAGGCGAAACCGGACGCCGCATGGGCGAAATGGCAACTGTGGAATCTCTATCAGTTCGACGGAATGGCGCGGTTCTTCAAAGCCTTCGCGCTCATCTGCACCGCGCTGGTCCTGCTGATGGCGATCGATTTCCGTAAAGTCCTTGCGCGCTACACCGATCATCCAGGCTCGGAAAACGGCACCGGCGAGTTTTACGCGCTGCCCGTTTTTGCCTGTGCCGGCATGATGTGGATGGCCTCCGCGCGCGATCTCGCAAGCGCCTTTGTCGCGCTGGAACTCGTCACCGTCACCTTCTACATTCTTGTCGCCTACATGCGCCGCAATGTCGGCTCGTTGGAAGCCGGCGTGAAATACCTCATCCTCGGCGCGCTCAGCACCGGCTTCCTCGTTTACGGCATCGCCTGGATCTACGGCACCACCGGAACAATGGATCTTGGAGTGATTCGTGCGATGTTTGAGGATGGCCGCGGCGCCAACCTGCAAACCACCCCGCTGCTTTTCGGCATCGCCCTCGTCATGATCGGCCTTGGTTTCAAGGTCGGTGCCGTGCCGATGCAAATGTGGATCCCGGATGTCTATCAGGGCGCACCCACCCCCGTCACCGCGTTTCTCTCCGTTGGCTCGAAAGCCGCCGGTTTCGCATTGCTCATCCGCTTCCTCGAGCCGCTGCTCGCCGAGGCATCGCCGGTGCGCGTGCAGGTGATGACGCTGCTCGGCATCCTCGCCGCCGTCACGTTGCTGTTCGGAAATCTCGCCGCCATTCCGCAGTCTAACTTCAAGCGACTGCTCGCCTATTCCTCCATCGCCCATGCGGGCTTCCTGCTGCTCGGTCTCGCTGCGGGCGGTGTCGAATCGGTTAGGGCCGTCTCGTTCTATCTGGCCACCTACCTGTTGATGACCCTCGGCGTCTTCTTCATCCTCGCCCAGGTCCGCATCCAGCGTGATGGCGAGTCGGTCACCGACTTCAACGGACTCGGCAAAACCAACCCGCGCCTCGCTCTCGCCATGACCGTGCTCCTCGCCTCACTCGCCGGAGTGCCTCTAACCGCCGGATTTGTCGGGAAATTCCTCGTCTTCTCCGTCGCGGTGAAAGCCGGGCTCTGGTTCGGCATCATCGCCGCCTTCATCTCCGCCGCCGCCGGTTTCTACTATTATTTCAAGGTGATCCGCTCGATGTGGTGGTCGCTTCCCGGCGATGCCTCGTCCGTCGTCCTGCCCACCATCAGCCGTGTCTGTGTGGGCGTGCTCACGGGAGCGGTGCTGCTCTTCGGCTTCTGGCAGGACCCGATCCTCTCGTTGCTGAAGTGACCGGAGAATTTCGCCTCGCACCGGAGGCGGTTTGATTGCATCGTGTGCGCGATGCGCTGCCCTTATTGCGACCAACCCCTCGCGGCGGATGCGGCGGAGTGTCCATCGTGCCGCCTCACCTATCCGCGGACCAGTGCGCTGTTAGGGGCGATGCCGCGTCTCACGCCCATCGTTTCCGACACCACCGGCTCGCTGCTCCCCGCCGAGGCCTCGAAGCTCCGCCGCCGGATCGAGGAAATCCAGCGCAACCTCCCGCAACTGGTGCTGCAAGTGGTGATCCATCACTTTCCCGCCGAGCATCCGTTTTCGATGCATGTCTTCTGGCTCTTCAATGCCGGAGCCTTCGCTGGCGACGGACGTCGCGGCAAGGACAGCCATGTCATGTTGCTCGTGCTCGACCCTGCCCGCTGCGAGTCCGCGCTCATGCCGGGATACGGCCTCGAACCGCTGCTCAAACGTGAAGCCCTCGATCATTTGTTGGAACTTGCCGGCCCCTATTGGGACAACCGCCAATGGGCCGACGGAATCCACCGCGTCCTCACCGGCCTTGAACAATTGCTCCACAGCGTCTCCGTCCCCGACGATTCCGCCGTGCTGCCGAAGGGGGAATACTGATTCTTGGAATCCGGAGTCCTCAAAGCCCTGATCCACTGTGTGAAACATGCCACCCTGTTCAAGAGTTCCGCCTTGATCGCCTTACTTTCATCGCTTACCTATTGAGCCATGCAGGCGACCCTTACATCGAAAGGTCAGATCACCATTCCCGTGCACGTCCGCAACCGCCTCCACCTCAAGCCAGGCGACGTTCTTGAATTTGATGAGACTGCCCCTTTTCTCAAAGCCACCAAAACCATCTCCCCCGAGGCTTGGGAGCAGTTTGGGAAGGCTGCGACCGACCCATGGGCGGACATGAGCGTCCTTGAGATCATGGACGAACTGCGCGGCCCCGTTGAGCTACCTGCCAATGGCAAATGTTGAATCATCCTCACCATGCGAACTGCCCTCGATAGTTCCGTAATTGTTCTTCTCTCCCGCAAGCAATCCGGCTGGGAGGCATGGCGTGATACCCTCAGGAATGCGGCCAGCGAAGGCGAGCTCCTCATTTCACCCATTGCCTTTGCGGAGTTCTCTATCGGCTATCCCGATGTGGAAGCGGCTCAGGCAGACTTGGATCTGCTTCACGTCATTTACGATCCCATCACCCCTGCGGCTGCCTACCTCGCCGGCCAAATCTTTCTGCGCTACCGGCGCCAGGGTGGACCGCGCCTGAATCTTATTCCGGATTTTCTCATCGCCGCACATGCCAGCGTACAGGCGGACCGTCTAGCAGCCCTTGACCGCGGCTATCTCCGCTCCTATTTCCCAGCCTTGTCCCTTTTGGTTCCAACTCAAGGCAATGGATAGCCCGCGTACTATTGTTTTCGCACCATTGCTCGCCATGAAAAGGTATTGAAAAACGCCTCCTCAATGTCGCTGTATGATACGACTTCAACGTGCCATCGAAGGGGGGGGAATACTGAATCGTTTCAAGATTCCAGTGGAGAAGATTCCTCCTGCTTGCCACGACATCAATCTTCATCGTCCCTGACCATGCTCTCAACCTCCGAGATGACAAATTCGAGGGTGCGGACTTTGAAACGGGGTTCGTCGTTGGGATTGTAACGTTTTCCGGTGAGCCATTCCAGCGGGCCGCTGACCGGCTTGGCGTGATTCTTGAGCCACACCTTCACCCGTTTCCCCAACACCACTCCCCAACGGTGTTCGAATTCCTGCTTCCGCGCATCGAGTTCCTGCCGCCACTTGCGATAGCCCGCCTCGCTTCCTTCCGCATCGAAATTGAATTCTCCCTGATCAAAGTTCATGATGAGCACCGCAGTGGACGCGAAGGCTGCGCGCACTCCATTTCCCGGTCAAGCGGCATCCAGGGCTGGGATTGCGGCTTGTTCTTTGGCGTTTCACCCCGCCGCTTGACCGCCGGGCGCTCGCATGATTGCCTCCGCGCGCAATGAAAATTCTCGTCGCCTATTCCGGTGGTCTCGATACCTCCGTCCTTCTCAAGTGGCTCAAGGAAACCTATTCCGCCGAGGTTCTGGCTTACTGCGCGGATGTCGGGCAGGCAGATGAGCTGGACGGGCTGGAGCAAAAGGCGCTGACCACAGGTGCATCGAAGTATTTCCTCGGCGACCTGAAGGAGGAGTTCGCCCGCGATTACATTTTTCCGATGATCCAGGCGGGAGCGATCTATGAGGGCCGCTATCTGCTGGGCACCTCGATCGCGCGTCCGTGCATCACCAAGGGCATGCTTGATGTTGCGATCGCCGAAGGGGCGGATGCCATTGCTCACGGAGCGACGGGCAAGGGCAACGACCAGGTGCGTTTCGAGCTTTCCGCCGCGTCGCTCGCGCCGAACATCAAGTGCATCGCCCCTTGGCGTGATGCGCGTTTCCGCAGCCAGTTTCCCGGCCGTGCCGAAATGATCGCCTACGCCGAGTCTAACGGAATTCCGATCAAGGCATCGATGAAGAAGCCTTACTCGATGGACCGCAACCTTTTGCATATCTCCTTCGAGGCGGGCATGTTGGAGGATCCATGGTATGACGCCACGACTCCGGCGGACCGTGAGATGTATGTGCTTTCCACCTCTCCGGAAGATGCGCCGGATCAAGCGGAATACGTGCAGATCCTGTTTGAAAAGGGCAATGCTATCGGTCTGCAAGCGGAAGGCATCGCGGATCTGATCGCCTCGCTTGGCGACTTCGAGGTGCTGGGCCAGTCCGACGGTTACACGCTGCTCACGCCGTATGGCATCATGCGTGTGCTCAACGCGCTGGGTGGCAAGCACGGTGTCGGTCGCGTTGACATTGTGGAAAACCGCTTCGTCGGCATGAAATCCCGTGGGGTTTATGAAACTCCGGGCGGTTCGATCCTGCTCGCCGCGCATCGTGATCTTGAGGCGCTGGTGGTGGATCGTGAGTCGATGCACATCCGCGACTCGCTGATTCCGAAATACGCGCAGCTCGTTTACAACGGTTTCTGGTTCGCACCGGAGCGTGAGGCGATCCAGGCGCTGGTCACCGAAACGCAGAAGACGGTTTCCGGCGAGGTCCGTGTGAAGCTTTACAAGGGCAATATCATGAACGCCGGCCGGCGCTCGGTGCACAGCATGTATTCCGAAGCGGTGGCGACGATGGAAGGTGGCCAGGAAGCGGCCTACAACCAGGACGATGCCACCGGTTTCATCGCGCTCAACGCACTGCGCCTCAAGGCCAGCGCGCGTCAGGTGAAGTGATATTTCGCAATTTCCTGAAACGGGCCGGACGCGTTGAACGTTTCCGGCCCGTGTCATGAAGTGGTTTTGTCTTTTCGCGGTTTTTTTCTTTCGGTTCGCCTCCGCTGCGGAAACGTTGATGGTTTGTGGCGGGGCGGAAATCGCGCTGATCGATCCTGCGGACGACGGTGCGCGAAAGCTCTGGAGCTGGAAAGCCGCCGATTATCCGGAGATTCCGGAGGCATTGCGCAAGGCCTTCGGTACCACGACGGACATGCGTTTGTTAGAAGGTGGCAAGCGGCTGGCCATTTCCTCATCGGGCGGTGGTTGTGCGTTGTTGGAATATGCTACTGGGCGGGTGCTGTGGTCGGCGCGGGTTGGCAATGCGCATGCCATCGAGCCATTGCCGGGCGGGAGATTGCTCGTGGCAGGATCGCTGGGGGCGGACAAACTCGTGTTGTTTCACCCGGATTCCGGCGACCGCATTCTTTGGCAAACGCCGCTGCCTTCCGCGCACGGGGTGGTGTGGGACGATGTTAGAGAACGGCTGTATGCCATCGGTCATGACGATCTCCGCGAGTTTTCGCTGGTCGATTGGGAAACGCCGACGCCGTCGCTCAAGCTGGAATCCACCACCAAGCTGCCGGACCCGGATGGGCATGATCTCAGCGCGGTGCCGGGCTCGGCGGATCTGGTTTTTTCGACGCATGCCGGGGTGTGGCGCTTTGATCGTGAGTCGCGGGAGGTGCGTCCGTTCGAGGCGCTGAAGGATCAGGCGCTGGTGAAATGTGTTTCGATCCATCCCGGCACCGGGCGGATCGCGTTCATCCAAGCGAAAGGTGGGAAGGCGTGGTGGAGTGACGAGGTGGGCTTTCTCAAGCCTGAGGGGCGACGGGCGATTCCCGGGGTGACCTTGTATAAAGTCCGGTGGATCGCGGCTCCGTGAGACGTTCGCCGGACCCTTGGCTTGACCCGGTGGGCTGGGCGTGCACTCTCCCGCCCGATGATTTCCGTCCAGTCACTGCGGGTTGAATTCGGCGCCCGCGTCCTTTTCAACGACCTTTCGTTTTCCGTCCAACCGCGCGAGCGCATTGCCTTCGCCGGTCACAACGGCGCGGGGAAATCCACGCTGATGAAATGCGTGGCCGGGATCATTCGTCCGACCGCCGGGCAGATCCACGCGCCGAAGGGGACCCGCATCGGATACCTGCCGCAGGAGGGCATCCACGTTCGCGGCCGCTCGTTGTGGGATGAAACCGAGTCCGCCTTCGGCGAAACGATCTCGCTGCGGGAAAAGATCGATCGCCTTTCCAACGAACTCACGAAACTCGATCCGCGCTCGTCGCCCTACGGGGATTTGTTAGAAGAAATCGGAGATCTCGAACTGCGGTTGGATGCGACCGATCCCGCGCGGATGAAGCCGAAGATCGAATCGGTCCTGAAGGGGCTGGGATTCCAGTCGAAGGATTTCACCCGCGACTGTTCGGAGTTCTCCGGTGGTTGGCAGATGCGCATCGCGATGGCGAAATTGTTTTTGCAGGAGCCCGAGGTGCTGCTGTTAGACGAGCCGACGAACCACCTGGACATCGGCACGCAGATTTGGGTCGAGCAATACCTGGTGAACTATCCCGGTGCGATCCTGCTGATTTCCCACGACCGCGCGCTGCTTGACACTTTGTGCACGCGGACGATCGCCTTCGCCCACGGACGGGCGGAGGAGTATGCGGGAAACTTCTCGTATTTTGAGCGCGAGTCGGTGTTGCGGAAGGAGATCCAGCTCAAGCAATACGAGGCCCAGCAGCGGGAGATCTCGGAAATCCAGCGGTTCATCGACCGCTTCCGCGCCTCGGCCAATAAGGCGACGCTGGTGCAATCGCGCATCAAGATGCTGGCGAAGATCGAGCGCATCCCGCAACCGGAGCGCGATGATGCGGTGATGAACTTCAAGTTCCCGCCGCCGCCGAATTCCGGGCACATGGTGGCGAAGCTGGAGGGCGTCCACAAGGCATACGGCCCGATCAACATCTTCCGCGGCTTTGATTTTGAAATCAACAAGGGTGAGAAGTTCGCGATCGTCGGGCCTAACGGAGCGGGCAAATCCACGTTTTGCCGCCTGATCACCGGGCAGGAAGCGCCGGACACGGGCGAGCATGCCTTCGGCCACAAGGTGGCGACGTCGTTCTTCTCGCAGAACCACGCCGACGAGCTGGATCCGAATCTAACGGTTCTGGAGACCGTCGAGGCCGCCGCTTCGCGCGAGGCGGCGCCGCATGCGAGGAATTTGTTAGGCTGTTTCCTTTTCCGCGGGGATGATGTTTTCAAGAAGATCGGCGTGCTCTCCGGTGGTGAAAGGTCGCGTGTTGCGCTGGTCTGCATGTTGTTGCGCCCGGCGAATTTCCTGATTCTCGACGAGCCGACGAACCACCTCGACATGCAATCGCAGGACGTGTTGCAACGCGCGTTGATCGACTATCCGGGCAGCGTGATGATCGTTTCCCACAACCGGAATTTCCTCGATCCGCTGGTGACGAAGACCTTGGAATTCCGGCCGGGCGAGCAGCCGGTGCTGTATGCGGGGAACATCACGTATTATCTCGAAAAGTCCGCCGAGGATGCGGCGAAAGCCGCGGGGATCGTGAGTTCCAACAAGGCCGCCGCAGCGGCTGCGGCTTCATCGGGCTCGTCGTCATCGGGTTCAGCGCGTCAGAGCATTCCCGGGGTGAACCGGAAAGAGCAGCGCCGCATCGAGGCCGAGCAGCGGGAGATCCGCTCGAAGGTGTTGCGACCGTTGGAGAACGAGTTGGAGACGCTGGAGGCGAAGATTGCGGAGCTTGAAGCATCTCAGGTGAAGCTCACGGCGGATCTTGCGACTGAGGAAGTATCTTCGGATCCGGATCAACTGCGGCAGGTGACGAATGCTGTCGGCAAGGTGACGCACTCGCTGGAAACCTGTTATTCGCGGTGGGGAGTCCTGTCGGATGAGATCGAAAAAGTGAAGGCGAAGCTGGGCATCAGCGAGGGATGATTCAGGGCTTGCCGCGCTTCCGGGCGAATTCTAGTTTCGCTTTTTTCCGCCATGTCGAACGCTTCCTCCACACGCAGTCCCGCATTCATTTTCCTCGGTGCACCCGGATCCGGAAAAGGCACTCAAGGCAAGGTCCTTGGTTCCATTCCCCGGTTTTTCCATTGCTCTTGCGGTGATGTGTTCCGTTCGCTCGACACCCGCACGGCGCTTGGGAAGCAGTTCGTGCATTATTCGAGCCGTGGCGAGCTGGTTCCGGACGAGCTGACGATCGAGTTGTGGAAAGCCCAGATCGACAACTGGAGCGAAACACACATCTACAAGCCGGACATCGACTTTCTCGTGCTCGACGGTATCCCGCGGAATGTGCGCCAGGCGGAAATCCTCGAACGCCACATCGATGTACTGCAGGTTTTCCATCTTTCCTGCCCGAACCGCGACGAACTCGCGCGCCGCATGCGCAAGCGGGCGCTCAAGGACAACCGCATCGACGATGCGAGCGACCGGGTGATCGACCAGCGGATCGCCACCTATGAGGCGGAAACGAAACCGATCCTCGCCTATTATCCGGAGGAGCGGGTGACCACCATCGATGCGACGCAGGCACCGGTGAAGGTGCTTTCGGAAATCCTCAACCGCATCCTTTCCCTGCCGGAATACAACGCGGTGGCGAAATTGAGTTTTTGAACCACGGATCATCCCCATGCGCCTGGTTTTCGTCGCCACCGGAGAGATCGCGATCCCGTCCTTCCAACATTTGTTAGGGAACGGGCCGCGACCGCTCGCGTTGGTGACGCAGCCGGACAAGCCGGTCGGGCGGCATCAGACACTCACGCCGCCGGCGATCAAGACGCTGGCGATGGAAGCTGGCGTTCCGGTTTTCCAGCCGGAGGTGATCGGTGATGCGATCGACGAACTCGCCGCGCTGGAGCCCGAGGTGATCGTGGTGATGGCATACGGCCAAATCCTGCGCAACAATGTGCTGAAACTGCCGAAGCGTGCGATCATCAATCTCCACGCCTCGCTGTTGCCGAAATATCGTGGCGCGGCCTGCATCCAGGCGGCGATTGATGCCGGTGAGACGGAGACCGGAATCACCGCGATGCATGTCGTTCGAAAACTCGATGCGGGGGATATCATTTGCATGGAGTCCATTCCGATCGGGCCTAACGAAACCGGCGGTGAACTCCACGATCGGCTTGCCGCGCTGGCACCGTCGGTGATGGCGACCGCGCTCCAACAACTCGCCGATGGAACCGCGACGCGCACGCCGCAGGATGAGTCGAAGGTGAGTTACATCTCCAAGCTGGAGCGCGATGATGGAGCGATCGACTGGGCGCGCGGCGCGTTGGCCGTCGAGCGTCGGATCCGCGCGTATGACCCGTGGCCGGGAAGTTTTTTCAACATCGCTGAAGGCGGAAAAAACCGGCGGATGAAGGTGTTTCCTCCAGCGGTGATGTTAGATGAACCGATTCCGGCGGGAGAAGTGGTGATCCGCGATGGCCGGCTGATCGTCGGCTGTGGCGACGGGGCGTTGGAGCTGGAGTGCGTGCAACCGGAAGGAAGCCGCCGGATGAGCGGAGGGGATTATGCGCGGGGGAGGAAGTGAGGTGGTGTAGAGTTCGATTTCATTTCAGTAACTCAGCAGATCCAGTCCTTCAACCCGTTCGAATTCCCTGATGTTTTGAGTGACGATTGGCATTCCGTGAACCAGAGCGGTTGCGGCAATCCATAGATCATTGGTTCCAATCAAGTTTCCGCTCTTGGCCAACTGACGGTAGATCTCCCCATATCTCCACGAGATTTCGTTGCTCCATGGTATGACCGGATACGGAGAGCAAAGGTGCTCCCAATCTTCCTTTGCAGATGCGGAGCGTCCGCAGGCGAGTTCACCGGCGATTGTGAATGTGATGTAGAAATAGTCCTCCGGGTGCGCGGCGAAAAACACGTCGGTTCTTTCGGGCTGTCGGCGTCTTGCCTCTCGCTCTGCGGTGATGATGAAATTGGTATCGAGGATCAGGCGCATGGGTCGTCCGGGATCGGATCATGCTGGATTGCCTTCTCCACGGAGTCGAGGTAGGCGGGGCTTACGTTTCCGCCGCCTTGGCGATAGTGTTCACGCAAGGCTTTGCCTTTTGCGGAGGCGTCCGGGATGACGACACGGCGGACGACTTCGGTGAACGATTCACCACCGCGCTTCGCCGCGAGGAGTTTCTCGTAGGCGTCGATCTCCAATGAAATCGTCTTGGTCGGCATACGGAAAGGATACATGAATGCCCTTTCCGGTCAAGAAGCCGGGCAGGCTCAAGGTTTGCGGAGGCCGAGTCCGGATTTGGAGCCGAGGAGGTGGGTGCCTTGGGTGTCGATGAGGAAATAGCCGGAGAGGGCGCTGCGGCCTAACAGCATGGGGCAGCGCATGTCCGAGCGGTTGGCGAGGCTGACGCGGATGGTCCACTCGAAGCCGCCGGGGAGGCGGGCGGTGGTTTGGATGAAGATGCGCTGGCTGGAGATGCCGGTGGAGCTGCGGACGCGCCGGACGTGGACGACATCCGCCTCGCAGGTGATGGATTCTCGCAGGTGGTTGTGGGTGGTGAAGCGGACGCGGCGGCCGTTTTCTGTTAGGTGGATCTGTTCGGCGTGGAGGCTTGATGAGTAGGCCCCGCTGTCGGTCTTCACGTGGACTGGAAAGACACCGAGTTCGGGGAGGGCGAGCCACTCGCGGCGGCCGATGAGGAGGCGGGGGAGTCCGGCGCTTTTCCATGGCAGGCCGAGGCCGGCGGCGACCTGGGCGGACGGGGCATCGACCGCTTCGGGGACCGCCTTGTAGGTGCGTGGCATGGGGTGGGGGACGGGATGTTAGGAATTGAGCAGCGAGGCGGCCATCGCGCGGGCCTGTTCGCCGCCGCCGCCCAGCATGCGGACGAGTTCTTGGATGCGGGTCTCGCCGGAAACCGGATAGAGACGGGAGCGGGTGCGGCCACCGGAGACTTCCTTTTCGACCACGAAATGGTGCGCGGCGGTGGCGGCGACCTGCGGGAAGTGGGTGATCGCGACGACCTGATGGCGTGTGCCAAGCGCGGCCATTTTGCGGCCGACCGCGCGGGCGACCTCGCCGCCGACATTGGCGTCGATCTCGTCGAAGACCATCAGCGGAGTGGCGTCCTGATCGGCGAGGGCGGATTTCACGGCGAGCATCACACGGGAAATTTCGCCGGACGAGGCGATCTGGCGGAGCGGCATGAGCGGCTCGCCGGGGTTGGGGCCGAACTGGAACTCGACGCCTTCGAGCCCTTGCGGTCCAGGTTCGGCGAGCGGTTTGAGCGGGGCTTCGAACGACGATTGCTTGAATCCGAGGTCCTTGAGCTGTGAGGAAATCTCCTTGGCCAGCTTGGGTGCGGCCTTTTTGCGGATTTGCGAAAGCGTCTTGCCGGAGGCGTCCAGCGCGGTTCGCAGGGCGGCGACTTCCTTTTCGAGCGCTTCGAGTTTTTCGCCGCGGTTCTCGATGGTGTCGAGGCGGGCGGCGGCGCGGTCGCGGCGGGCGAGGACATCGGCGAGCGAGGGGCCGTATTTCCGTTTGAGCGACTCCAACAGATTCACGCGTTCCTCCAACACGGCGGCCTCGGCGGGATCGATGTCCAGCTCGCCGGCGTAGTCTGATAGATTGGCTTCCAGGTCCTGCAACTCGATGGTTGCGGTTTCGAGGGCAGCGGTGCGTTCGCGCACGGAGGGGTCGTGTTTTTCGAGGTCGCGGACGAGGCGTTGCACTTCGGCGAGGCGCTCGATGATGCCATCCTCGCCGGATCGGGCGGCGACGGCGGCGGCGGCGGATTCCACGAGGCGCGTGGCGTTGCTGGCGCGGCGCCAGCGGTCTTCGAGGTCCTGCTCGTCGGCGGGCTTGAGATTGGCGCTGGAAATTTCCTCGATCTGGTGGCGCAGCAGGTCGATTTCCTGCTCGCTGGCGCTTTCCGCGGTGCGGAGTTCCTCGAGTTCGGAGGATTTCGCGCGCCATGCGCGGTAGGCCTCGCGGTAGGTGGCGAGCGGCGTCTCGGCACCGGCGTGGGCGTCGAGCATGGAAAGCTGGCGTTCGGTGGAGAGCAGCGATTGGTGGTCGTGCGGGCCGTGGAGGTCGACGAGGTGTTCGCCGAGGCGTTTGAGGAGGGCGAGGGTGACGGGGGAGTCGTTGACGAACTGCCGGTTCGCGGTGGTGCCGATCATGCGGCGGACGATCAGTTGGGTGTCGTCGCAGGGTGGCAGGCCGCCGTCTTCGAGGATCGCGTTGATTTCCGAGGCATCGGAAAGGTCGAAAACCGCCTCGACCGAGCAGGAATCCTCGCCGGTGCGGATGAGTCCCTTGTCGGCGCGTTCGCCGAGGACGAGTTTGAGCGCGCCGACGATGACGGATTTGCCTGCGCCGGTTTCTCCGGTGACGCCGATGAGGCCGGAGCCGAGTTCCCATGCGAGTTCGTCGACCAGTGCGAGGTTGCGGATTTTGAGGAGGGTGAGCATGCGGGATGGGCTGCCGCCGATGATACAGGGACGGATGGCGGACGCAATGGCGGGCTTGATGGGCGGGCGATGTCGCAATTCCACTGTCGATTTTCCTTCCGCCCGCCGCCGGGTCTTTCGCAAGCTGGCCTTGGAAACCCCAACCACCTCACCACCATGTCACGCTCCGTCACGCTTTTCACCGGCCAATGGGCCGATCTTCCGCTCGAAAAACTCGCCCCGCTCGCCTATGAAATGGGATACGATGGTCTCGAACTCGCCTGCTGGGGCGACCACTTCGATGTCGATGCCGCGCTTTCGCGCAAATCCTACGTGAAGGAGAAATGGGAGCTGCTCGGCGATCATGGCCTGACCTCGTTCGCGATTTCCAACCACCTCGTCGGCCAGGCCGTTTGCGACCTCATCGACGAGCGCCACAAGTCGATCCTGCCGGCCGATGTGTGGGGAAATGGCGAGCCGGAAGGTGTCCGCAAGCGCGCCGCGAAAAAGATGATCGCCACGGCGAAGGCGGCGCGCGCGTTTTTCAACGCCAAGCCCGGCCGCGGCAAAACCGATGAGTTTCCCGCCGTCGTCAACGGCTTCACCGGCTCCTCGATCTGGCACTCGATCTACGCGTTCCCGCCGACCTCGCAGGCGTATTATGAAAAGGGCTTCCAGGACTTCGCCAAACGCTGGCTGCCGATCCTCGACGCGTTCGACAAGGCCGACGTGAACTTCGCCCTCGAAGTCCACCCGACCGAGATCGCCTTCGACATCGCCTCCGCCAAGCGCGCGCTTGCCGCTGTGGGGAACCACAAACGTTTCGGCTTCAACTATGATCCCTCGCACCTCGGCTATCAGGGCGTGGACTATGTGAAATTCCTCCGCGAGCTCGGTTCGCGCATCTATCACGTCCACATGAAGGACGTTTGGTGGAACCATGGCGACGGCACCGTGGGTGTCTTCGGCGGCCACACCGATTTCGGTGACGCGCGGCGTTTCTGGGATTTCCGCTCGCTCGGCCACGGAGACATCGAATTCGAGGACATCATGGTCGCGCTCAACGACCTTGACTACCAGGGTCCGCTTTCCGTCGAGTGGGAGGACATCCGCATGGACCGCGTGCACGGTGCCACCGAGGCCGCCGCGTTCGTGCGCAGCGTGGATTTCCCGTCGAGCAAGGTGGCCTTTGATGCCGCCTTCGACAAGGCGAAGCAGTGAGACCGATCCTTTCCATACCATCATCTAACAAAATATCATCATGTCCATCAAAGTAGGAGTCATCGGAGCAGGCGGAATGTTGCAATACCACGCCGCGGGTTTCCGTCAGGCCGGAGCGGAGATCGTTGCCGTGGCGGATGCCGCGCCGGGCGCCGCCGCGAAGGCTGCGGAGAAATGGGGCATCGCGAAGGCCTTCGAGTCGGTCGATGCGATGCTCGCCGAGGCGACGGAGCTGGATGCCGTGAGCATCATTGTTCCCAACAAATTCCACGCGCCGCTCGCCATCCAGTGCCTCAATGCCGGCAAGCACGTGTTCTGCGAAAAACCGCCCGCCCTTAGCGCCGAGCAGGTCCGTGAGATGATCACCGCCGCCGAGAAATCAGGCAAACGTCTCATGTTCAACTTCAACAACCGCGCCCGTCCGGAATCGCGTGCGATGAAGGCCTACATCGATGGCGGCGTCGTCGGCACCATCAATTCCGCCCAGGCGAAATGGATCCGCCGCACCGGCATTCCCGGCTTCGGCGGATGGTTCACCACCAAGGCCCTGTCCGGTGGCGGTCCGGTGATCGACCTGTTGCACATGATCGACCTCGCCCTGCATTTCATGGGCTATCCGGAGCCGGCGCACGTGCTCGCCCGCACCTTCGACAGCTTCATCACCGACAAGGGCTTCAAGGGCCCGTGGGGCATTCCGGACCGCGCGGACGGCGTCAACGACGTCGAGGCGGCGGCTCACGGCGTGGTCACTTTCAAGACCGGCCAGATCCTCACGCTCCAGGCATCGTGGGCGGAAATGATCAAGCGCGAGGAAGTCTCCGTGGTCTTCCAAGGCACCGCCGCCGGTGGCAAGGTCGAGCGGTTGTTCGGCCGCGATGGCATCGACTCCACCGCGATCGATACCTGCGAGCTTTACGTGCAGGAAAACGGCAACAGCGTGAACCGCAGCATCGTCACCCCCGAGTGCGAGGACATGGGCCGGATCGGCTCCGCCGCGAACTTCATCCATGCCATCGATGGCAGCGCCGCCCCGCTCAACACGCCGGACGAGGCGCTCAAGCTGATGCGCATCATCGACGCGCTCTATCAATCCGCCCAGTCCGGCGCTCCCGTTTCGCTCTGAAGAAAAAGATATCACCTAACAAATCATTCGATATGAACCGTAAACTCCGCATGGGAATGGTTGGCGGCGGGCGTGGTGCCTTCATTGGCGCCGTCCACCGCATGGCTGCAAACCTCGATGGCAAGATTGAACTCGTCGCCGGGTGTTTCTCCTCGAACCCCGAGAAATCCAAACTCTCCGGCGAGGATCTGTTCCTCGATCCCTCGCGGGTTTACACCAGTTACGAGGACATGGCCGCCAAGGAAGGCGCACTGCCGGTGGGCGAACGCATCGACTTTGTGACCATCGTCACCCGCAACGACCTGCATTACGCCGTCGCCAAGGCGTTCCTCGATGCCGGCATTCATGTCATCTGTGAAAAGCCGCTGGCCTTCTCGCTGGCGGAGGCGAAGGAGCTCCGCGAGGTCGTGCGCAAGTCCGGCCTCGTCTTCGCGTTGACCCACAACTACACCGGTTATCCGATGGTGAAAGAGGCGCGCGCCATGGTGAAAGCCGGCAAGCTCGGGAAGATCCTCAAGATCGTTGCCGAGTATCCGCAGGGATATGCCATCACCGCCTATCACGACAAGGCGGACGGCGCCATTTCCAACTGGCGGATGGACCCCAGCGTGGCCGGCGTGTCCAACTGCATCGGCGACATCGGCTCCCACGCCGAAAACCTCGCCCGCTACATCACCGGCCTTGAGCTGGAGGAAATCGCCGCCGACCTCAACACCTTCATCCCCGGCCGCAAGCTCGATGACGACGGCTCCATGCTCGTCCGATACGAAGGCGGCGCGCGCGGCGTGCTTTACGCCTCGCAGATCTCCACCGGCGATGAAAACAACCTGAACATCCGAGTTTACGGCACCGAGGCCTCTATCGAGTGGCATCAGGAGCATCCCAACGAGCTGATCGTGAAATTCGCCGAGCAACCGCGGCAGGTCTGGCGGCGTGGGAATTCCTACAATGGTCCCGAAGCGGCGAAATTCACCCGCCTTCCCTTCGGCCACCCGGAAGCCTTCATCGAGGCCTTCGCCAACGTCTATCTCGCCGCCGCCGAAGCGATCTCCGATGCTCTATCAGGAACTTATCCGCGCGCCGAAGGATACGACTTCCCCACCATCGACGATGGCGTGGAAGGCATGGCCTTCATCGAAGCCGCCGTCACCTCCTCCAAAGCCAACGCGGCCTGGACGAAAGTTGGGGGGTAAAAGCTGAAATGCTGAAATGCTGAGATGCTGAAATGCGGATCCGGCGTCGCAGGGCGATGCCGGGGCGAGTGCTTTTGGTCAGGAAGATGGGAACCACGGATGGCACAGATCCACACGGATGGGACGATGATTTGATGATTTCAAATGATCCAGGCCATCGCCATGAAGGAAAAATGAAACCGCGAATGGACGCGAATGAACGCGAATTTTGAAGAGGGTATGTTGGAATCCGGCTCTTGATTCGACCACAGAAAGGGAAGGGGAGGCGATCTCCTCTTCATCCGTGCCCATCCGTGAAATCGTGGTCAAAATTCTGAACCACAAATCTCCCGGAAAGCACGGATTTTTAGAGGGTTGTGAAGAGGATTGGACTCAATTGCCGGGTGGTCTGTCCGAACCGTGGAACCCCTTTCATTCGGCCAACCCGGCTGGGCCATCGAGGCTTCGTGAGGGTAATCCGGATGCTTTCCAACCACCGGTCTTCGGTCATGAGAGTGGCAAGTGGGAGGGGTGTTTTGGAGTTGGTTCGGTGTGGTCAGCCGTCGGGGTAGCGGCGCGAAAGACCCAGCGCAAAGCCATCTCCTTGTGCCCACTAGCCTCTCGCTCCTTCAGTCCTTCAAGGCTTGGGTTTTGATTCTATTACTAAAATGAAAATTTGGGGCGTTGACCTTACCCCACAAAACCGCCTGAATTCCACAAAATTCACCCCTGCAATTCTCAGCATTTCAGATCTTCAGCATTTACCCCCATGCCCTCCGCCATCGAACGCCTCTACAATCTCAACGTCGGCATCATCGGTGCGGCGGGGGAGCGGAAGGCCCGTCCCGAGCGCATCCCATGGTGCGGCGCGTCTGCGACCGTCGCAAGGCACCCGGCGGCTGAGATGCAAAAGAATCGACCCCGAAAACGCCACAACGACCAACCCTCCAATCGCTCCTTGGCCCGGCATTGCCAGAGGCGACGTCTGACCAGCAAACACCACCACAGGCCCATTGACTGGAATATCATCGCCACCGGCCCGGCCTTGCATTGGCATGTTTCGAAACTCATCGATACCAGACGCTTGAAAGGCGCACAGGATTTACTTGCTCTATCTGGAGAAGACTTGCTGCTCTCGCAGGATGACGCTTTCCACCCGGATGCAAATGGGTTGAAGTGGAGACGTGATCGGTTGATCGCGTGAAAGTTATGATGGATTAATTCTAGCAAATTGATTTAAAGAGTATGCCCGAAGAAATTGGATTGCCTGCTGGGCTGTATGAAACATTGCTTGATGAAGAATTACAGGAGCTGATTGATTCGAATCCTGATCTGATACCAACCCTCCTAGCTATTGACGATGAGGCTTCAACTCACACTTATAGTCAATTCGTTGGCCAAGTAATCCAGCGGGCATTGAGAATTACAAAAAGGGAGGATCGGCGAAACTTGGTAAATCGCTTAATTGAGATTTTGTCAGCACAAGATGGGCTAGAGTATACAAAACGGAAGCTTTTATTAGAGCGGCCCAAGTCCCTTCTTCGGGAAATAAGGAGTAATCTTAACACTGAATCTCTGGCGGTTCCTTGCACTCCGATGTCAGTGAGCAGTTTGCTCACGGGAGCAGGCGACGATCCGCAGCTCGAACACGAAATCCGTTCTGAAATGATGTCGGCGGATCGTGTGGATATTCTGGTTTCATTCATCAAGTGGTCTGGACTTCGTTTGTTAATTCCTGCGTTCGAGGATTTGGTGCGGCGTAAAGTACCGGTTAGGATTATAACGACATCCTACATGGGTGCCTCCGACGCCGAAGCAGTCGAGTGGCTTGCGCGGCAAGTCGGTTTCGCCGTCCAAGTCTCATATGATACGGCCCGGACTCGTCTCCACGCAAAAGCTTATCATTTTTACCGGAAGAGCGGATTGTCCACTGCTTACATTGGCTCAGCGAACATGTCGGCACCTGCGATGACAAGCGGGGTGGAATGGACGGTAAAGGTAACCGCACAGGACATGCCGCATGTCCTTGAGCGGTTTGCTGCGGAATTCGAAACTTACTGGGCTAAGGAAGAATTTGAGGCTTACAACGAGACTCAGACAACACGATTTCGGGAGGCTCTTGAATACGGGCGAGGCGGTAATGATGCTGCTGGAACACGATTTTTTGCGGAGATTAAACCCCACTCCTACCAACAGCGGATTCTTGAAGCGTTGGATGCGGCTCGCGAAGCGGGAGCTATGCGAAATCTAGTAGTAGCAGCCACTGGAACAGGGAAGACAGTGATTGCAGCCTTTGATTTCGCCCGGTTCTTGCGAGCGAAGAAGGGAAGTGCCAAACTGCTATTTGTCGTCCATCGGAAGGAAATTCTCCAGCAGGCCCGGGACTGCTTTCGAGCCGTTTTGAGGGATCCGAATTTTGGAGAACTTTTGGTGGACGGTAGTGCGCCGAACCGCTGGGAATGTGTATTTGCCTCGGTTCTGAGTTTAAAAAATCGCAGGCCATGGGACACACTCGGCACTGAACATTTTGATTTTGTGATCGTTGACGAAGCTCACCATGGGTCGGCATCAAGCTATCGGGCGATCTTCGAGGAACTTCGGCCAGAGATTCTTCTAGGGCTGACCGCAACTCCCGAAAGGATGGATGGCAGTTCGATTTTGTCGGATTTCGGCGATGTGTTTGCGGCGGAGATTCGCTTGCCCGAAGCGCTGGAAGAAAAACTACTTTGCCCGTTTCACTACTTTGGTGTGACCGACCCGGTCGACGTCTCGAGTGATGCATTTTGGAAAGATGGGAAATACGATAAGAATGCGCTGGAGATGGTTTACACGGGGGATGACTTGAGCGCTCTACAAAGGCTTGATGTGATTCTGGGAAGTCTCGCCCGCTATCAACCCGATATCAGTTCGACAAAAGCGGTGGGGTTTTGTGCAGGCGTAGAACATGCAAAATACATGGCTCGAAAGTTCCAAGAAAAGGGACTTAAGGCCGAGGTGATCTTGGGTGAAACTGACAGTCAGACGCGAGATCAGCGTCTGGCGGATTTCCGCATGGGAAGAATCACGTTCTTGTTCGTGGTCGATGTCTTCAGCGAGGGTGTCGATATCCCAGAGATCAACCTAGTGCTATTTTTGCGCCCGACCGAAAGCCTCACTGTCTTCTTACAACAACTGGGTCGTGGGCTTCGTCATGCACCGGAAAAAGACTGTCTTACTGTGTTAGACTTCGTAGGGCAGTCCCATCGTAAGTATCGGATTGACCAGAAGTTTACAGCTCTTTTACGCTCAACCCGTCGGCGAATTGACCGTGAGATCGAGCGTGATTTCCCGAATTTGCCACCGGGGTGCAGCATCCAGTTGGAGCGGGTTGCCCGGGAGTATATTCTTAAAAACATCGCGGAGAGCTTAGGGAATTTGAATACATTCATTCCTGAGGTGATTCGTACTTTCGAGTCCGAGACCAAGCTGCCTCTCAACTTCGGAAATTTTATCGATTCTACAGGGCTTTCGCCGATCGAGGTTTTAAACAATCGTACATGGTCAGAATGGAAGGCGCGGGCAGCGGGAACGTCAGCAGTCAGTGATCCGGATCTGGAGACTGCTCGGTCGAGCTTGAAGCGGATGTGCTTGCGAACCGATCCGGAGATGCTGGATCGGATGATGACCCTATCTGGATCGCGAGTTGCGGAAGATCCATCGTTCTATGGTTTCACCGATGAACAGGCTGCCGCGCTGCACTATCTGCTATGGGCGCAAAAAGGGGAGGTTGTTGGAGTGGATAGTTATCGCGCTTCATTTGAGAAGTGGCTGCGGAATTCGAGTAGTGCGAGAGACATGGTAGAAGTCGTTCAATGGCGAAAAAAACAGCATCGTTATCCCACAAAGAAGATCTTGGGGCCATTGCGTTTGCACGCAGCTTATGGGACGGCTGAGATTAAGGCTGCTTTTGGCCTGGCTACCCTTGAACGATCTGGACCTGCCGGAGTAGGTGTGATTCCGGTCGCGGATCAAAAGACCTACATTCACCTCGTTACATTCCGCAAAGAGGATCGCGATTTCGCGCCGACGACACGCTACAAGGACTATCTGATCAGTCGCGATGTCTTGCACTGGGAGAGTCAGGCGGGAACAACTCAAGACAGTCAAACGGGGCGGAATTACATCAATTTTTTGGATCGAGGATACAAGGTTCTATTCTTCGGCCGTTTGGAAAAGCGGGAGAACAAGGAGACGTCTCCTTTTATCTTCCTTGGACCTGCGGCGGAATTGATTTCGTATGAGGGAAATCGCCCGATCTCGATGGTCTGGAGATTGGAATTCGATGTGCCTGCCGAACTCTTTGAAATGGCGAGAGCCGTTTAACTCATTATTGCGGTAGCCTCCGCTGGTCCTCAGCCTTTAGCGTCTAGGTATTTCGATGCTCTTGAACGTCGGAGGTTGGAGGTTGGAGGTCGGAGGTCGGAGGGGTTGACGGGGGCTCACGCGATGACGCGGAGACGCAAAGGAAGAGAGGGGGAGGTTCTTGGTAGAAGCTGATCGCGTAAAAGGCTTCGCTTCACGCGATGGGTGTGTCGCGTAAAAGGCTTTGCCTCACGCGATGGTTGCGTCGCGTAAAAGGCTTCGTCTCACGCGATTGATGGGGAATAAGGAATGCAGGAAGGTAGGAAGAAGAGGGGGAGATTGGGGGATTGGGGATTGGGGATTGGGGGTACTCCTTCGCTGAAGCTTCGGCGGACAAGACGGCGGACAAGTTGGAGATTGGGGGTGAGGAGGGCCCAGGGGGCGGAAGATGGGCAAACATTGGTCTTCGGTCTTGAAACAGGTCGCCAGGCGATGCATTTTGTCGCTATGGAAACGAAGCCTCCGGACAACCGATCAAGGGGAATGCCCCGCTGGCGAGCCAAGCAGCGAGCCATGCCGATTGGCGAGAAGCTGGATTTGATCGGGAAGTTCATTCTTGAAACCCGCCGCTTGGAGCAATTGAAAAAGGCATGCAAGCCGTCTGTGACATCCTCTAACAACTCGTAAGCGAGGGGGAATGAGGATTGAGAATTGTTGATTGTTGATTGTTGATTGTTGATTGTTGATTTTGGATTGGGGGAGGGTGAGAAGGGGACCACGGATGAACACGGAGGCACACGGATGAAGAGAGAAGGCGAGGGGGAGAAGATTGATGGAAGGTTGTTGGAATGAGGAAGGCAGGAATGCAGGAAGGAAGAGGGGAATTGATGATTGATGATTTTTGATTTGGTGCGAAGAGGGGAAGATCAGGATGGGTTGGGACCGTGGTCGATTTGATTGAGTTGGTGGTTCAGTTGAGGAAGGGAATGGCTGATGACTTCCCAAATGATTTCCAGGTCAACTCCGGCGTAGTCGTGGACGATCCGGTTCCGCATTCCCGCCATTTGGGCCCAAGGCAGGTGCGGGTGGCGGGCTTTGAATTCATCGGGCAGTTGTTTCGATGCTTCTCCGATGATTGAGATGTTCCGGATGACCGCATCGATGGTTTTCTCGTCAACGCAGAAGGCAGGCTGATCCATGCCCGAGATGTAAGCCGATATCTTCCGCAGGGCTTGCCGGATGTCTTCGAGCAGAAGTCGGGTGTCACGCTTCGACATGGATCAACTCGGGCTCGATTTGTTTCCAAAGGGCAGGTTTCAAGGCTCGTCTGGAGACCAAGTCGACCTTGTGGCCGAGTTCTTTTTCGATGCGCTCGGCGAGGGTGACAAAGCCGAGTCCGATGCGGGGGTCGACATCGACGAGGATGTCGATGTCGCTGCCTTGATGGGCATCGCCACGTGCGACGGAGCCGAAGAGGGCGAGGTTCCGCAAGGGGAATTCCCTGCGCAGATCGGGTAGGATGCGGCGGATCTTGCGGACGAGATCGGCGGCAACTGGGATGGTCTGCGGCATGGCGTGAGCCTACCACGCGGCGGGAGGGCGTCAATGGTCCGGAAGGGGAAGGGGCGGGGAGGTTATTGGTAGATGTTGATCGCGTAAAAGGCTTTGCCTCACGCGATGGGTGAGGGGAGGGGTCGCGTAAAAGGCTTTGCCTCACGCGATGGTGGCAGGGAGATCTTTGTTGGATGCTGAAAGGCTGAAGACGGGAGGGCTGAAGTGTCGGTGACGACCTTCAAGGTTGTGTTGGGGAGTGAAGGGGGGCGAGGTCTTGTTCCAACATTTCGTGGGTGAAGGATGGGAAGGCGTTAGGGAACATTTCCTGGTTCAACGCAAGGCGACCCATTCCGGCCATGGAGGCGGACAGTTGAAACTTTAGGAGAAGTCAGTGGGGATGAGATGTCCCGATTTCGGGAGGCCGATGAGTGTTGTGGGGGAATCGATTGGGTTTGTGGTGCTGGGACTCTGGCAGTTGGGTTTTATTGAGAGGGATTTGGAGGTTGGGCGGGGGCTTTGGAGGGGGCTTCGGGCAGGATGCCCGGGCCACGGTGGGGCTTGTTAGAGGGAGAAGGTGTCTTCGGTGGGGGAGTTGCCGATGGAGATTTGGCATTCGCCGTTGGCGGAGAGGTGGGTGAGGGAGTGGTAGGTGTCTTCGGGGTCGGCGTCGATGTCGCGGGCGATGGCGTCGGCGGTTTTGGGGTCTGCGGTGAGGCGTCCGCGGACCTGGTTGAGGAGTTCGAGGAAGACGGTGGCGGCTTTTTTGCCGGCTTCGACGCCGGGTTGGTGGTAGGCGTTGATGTTGACGAGTGAGGCGTAGAGGGTGACGGCGCGTTCGAAGAGGGCGATGAGGAGGCCGAGGGTGAAGGGGGAGACTTCGTGGATGGAGAGGGTGATGGATTTGCGGCCGTTGCCGTAGAGGGCTTTGCGGGTGCCGCGGAGGAAGCCTTGGAGGTAGTCGGCGCTGGTGAAGCCGGGTTCGACTTCGATGCCGGGTTTGCTGCGGGCTTTGCGGACTTCGACGAAGGTGGCGAAGAAGTTGTTTACGCCGTCGCGGAGTTGTTGGACGTAGGCGTGTTGGTCGGTGGAGCCTTTGTTGCCGTAGACGGCGATGCCTTGGTTGACGGTGTTGCCATCGAGGTCGAGTTCCTTGCCGAGGGACTCCATGATGAGTTGTTGGAGGTATTTGGAGAAGAGGACGAGGGAGTCCTTGTAGGGGAGGACGACCATGTCTTTTTCGCCGCGGCCGTTGCCGGCGTGGTGCCAGGCGAGGGCGAGGCGCATGGCGGCGTTGGTGGAGGCATCGGGGATGCGGGTTTTGGCATCCATGGCGGCAGCACCGGCGAGGAGGGAGTCGATATCGAGGCCTTGGAGTGCGGCGGGGACGAGGCCGACGGTGGAGAGGACGGAGGTTCTGCCGCCGATCCAGTCTTCCATGGGGAAGCGTGTGATGAATTGGTTTTCGACGGCGAATTGGTCGAGCTTGGAGCCGGTGCCGGTGACGGCGACGGCGTGGGGTCCGAAGTCGAGGCCGGCGGCATCGAAGGCGGCTTTGGTTTCGAGCATTCCGTTGCGGGTTTCTGGGGTGCCGCCGGATTTGGAGATGACGATGACGAGGGTTTTGGCGAGGCCGAGGCGGAGGAGGTCGGCGAGGACGCGGTCGATGCCAGCGGGGTCGGTGTTGTCGAGGAAGTGGATGGGGAGTCGTGCGGTGTGGCCGAGGGCGTCGGCGACGAGTTGTGGGCCGAGGGCGGAGCCGCCGATGCCGATGACGAGGAGTTGTTCGAAGATGCCGCCGGAGGGTGGTTTGACGGCACCGGTGTGGACTTGGTCGGCGAAGTCCTTGAGGGCCTGGAGGGGTGCGGTGATGGCGTTGCGGAGCTCGGCGGTGGGGGCGAGGGCGGGGTTGCGGAGCCAGTAGTGGCCGACCATGCGGCCTTCGTCGGGGTTGGCGATGGCGCCGCTTTCGAGGGCGGCGAGGTCTTTGAAGGCTTTCTCAATCTGCGGGGCGAGCGTGGCGGTTTGATCTTGCGGGAGGTCCATCAACGAGAGGTCGAGGGAGAAGGCGAGGTCTGGGTAGCGGACGAGGGATTGGGAGTAGGTTTGCCAGGACATGGGAGAAATTGGAAAAGGGTGTGGGGTGCGCGGGAGTGTGGTTGGAGGGGTGGGGGATGTCGATGCCTTTGGTCGGGGAGCTGTTAGTCGTAGGAGAGGATGGAGGAGATGGGGTGGGGGAGGAGTTTTTCGCGACCGCCGAGGAAGGCGAGTTCGATGAGGAAGGAGACGCCGACGAGGTCCGCGCCGAGTTGGTCGAGGAGTTTGACGGCGGCGGCGGCGGTGCCACCGGTGGCGAGGAGGTCATCGACGAGGAGGATTTTTTCGCCGGGGCAGACGGCGTCTTCGTGGAGTTCGACGACGGATTCGCCGTATTCGAGGGAGTAGGCGATCTGGCGGGTTTTCCATGGGAGTTTGCCTTTTTTGCGGACGGGGACGAAGCCGGCTCCGAGGCGGTCGGCGACGGTGGCGGCGAAGATGAAGCCGCGGGCATCGATGCCGACGACCTTGTCGATTTTGACGCCGCCCGCGGTATCGCAGAGGAGGGTGATGGAGTCGCGGAAGAGGGCGGGATCGGAGAGGATGGGGGTGATGTCTTTGAAGACGATTCCGGGTTTGGGGAAGTCGACGACATCGCGGATGGCGGAGCGGAGGAGGGCGGGGTCTGGCATGACGCGGGGAGGGTAAGCAGGAGGGGTGCCGGGAGGCGAATGGGAAAATCGGGGTGGATCAATGACTTTTCCGGCGGTTGACGTGGGGGGCGGGATGGTCTCCCATCCGGGCATGTCCGACCCGCAAGCAGTTAAAGTGGTTTCTCCTCACCGGTGGGTGTTGGGGTATTTGATGCGGGAGAAGCGGATTTTCCTGCCATCGCTGGCGGCGTTGTTTTTCACGGCGGGTCTTTCGCTGGCGTTTCCGTGGTTTTTGAAGGAGCTGATCGGGAGTCCGGCGGATGCGATGAGGCAGGGGATTCCGGTGGAGGAGGTGTTGGAGAAGTCGAACCGGGTGGTGTTGCAGTTGGTGGCGGTGCTGGCGTTGCAGGCGGTGATCGCGTTTTTCCGGGTGCAGGGGTTCATGCGGTCGGTGGAGTCGGCGTTGAATCGGTTGCGTTCGGATATTTTCCGGCATCTTTCGCGGTTGCCGATGTCGTTTTTCCAGGAGCAGCGGGCGGGGGCGTTGAGCAACCGGGTTTCGAACGATTTGGGGTTGGTGCGGGACACGATGTTGAACACGGTGCCGCAGGCGGCGCGGCAGTCGGTGATTCTGATCGGGGGGCTGGTGTTTATTTTCATCGCGTCGTGGAAGCTTTCGCTGATCATGTTAGGGAGTGTGCCGGTGGTGGTGCTGGCGATCGCGTTTTTCGGGCGGAAGGTGCGGAAGCATTCGAAGCAGGCGCAGGATTCGCTGGCGGAGGCGGGGACGGTGATTGAGGAGACGGTGCAGGGGATCGCGGATGTGAAGGCGTTCACGAACGAGCCGTTGGAGGCGAAGCGGTATGAGCGGTCGTTGAATGATTTTCTTGGGGTGACGATGCGTGGGGCGAAGGCGCGTGCGGGGTTTCTTTCGTTCGTGATTTTCGCGTTGTTCGGGACGATCGCGTTTGTTTCGTGGTATGGGGCGCGGATGTTGGCGAATGGTGAGATTGATTGGACGAATTTCGCGTCGTTCATTTTGTTTTCGATCTTCGTGGGGGCGTCGTTGGGTTCGTTTCCGGAGATCATCTCGCAGTTCCAGCAGACGGCGGGGGCGACCGAGCGGTTGCGTGAGTTGTTAGGGATGGCGCCGGAACGTGATGGCGGGGATGAGCTGGCGAAGCTGGGTGGCGGGTTGGCGTTCGAGGGGGTGGGTTTCCGTTATCCATCGAGGCCGGAGGTGAAGGTGTTGCATGATCTAACATTCGCGGTGGAGCCGGGGCAGCGGGTGGCGTTGGTGGGGCCATCGGGAGCGGGAAAATCGACGGTTTTTTCGCTGATTCTGGGGTTCAACGATGCGGAGGAGGGACGGATTTCGTTTGATGGAAGGGCGTCCGAGGAGCTGGCGTTGCAGGCGCTGAGGTCGCAGATCGCGATTGTGCCTCAGGAGGTGTTGTTGTTCGGGGGATCGATCCGGGAGAACATCGCGTATGGTCTGCCGGGCGCGAGTGATGAGGCGGTGCGGCAGGCGGCGGAGCGGGCGAACGCGCACGGTTTCATCCGCGATTTGCCGGAGGGGTATGAGACGCTGGTGGGGCCGCGGGGGACGAAGCTTTCGGGCGGGCAGCGGCAGCGGAT
>SYAP01000228.1 GCA_005787565.1 Verrucomicrobiaceae bacterium
CGGCTTCCGCTTCACCGGCGAACTCCCATTCAGAAACGTCTACTTCACCGCCATCATCCGCGACCTCAAAGGCCGCAAAATGAGCAAATCCCTCGGCAACTCCCCGGACCCCATCGACCTGATGGAAAAATACGGCGCCGATGGACTCCGCTTCGGCCTCACCCGCATCGCCCCCGTCGGCAGCGACATCCGCTTCGATGAGGCATCCATCGAGGAAGGCCGCAACTTCGCCAACAAAATCTACAATGCCTGCCGCTTCCGCCAAATGGGCGGCTCGGAGTTCATCCCGCTCCCACCCGTCGATTCCCTCCCCATCTATCATCTCGATATCATGGCAAAACTCGACCGGCTCGCAGTTGATCTAACAGATAGCTATGCCGAATACCGCTTCGGGGAAATCGCACACGATCTCTACGAATTCCTCTGGAACCAGTTCTGCGACAAGTTCCTCGAAGCAGTCAAACTCGACCTCCGCGAAAACGCCACCTTCGAGGCCCGCAACGCCACCCTCGGCACCTTCGATGCCGTCATGACCCGCTTCCTCCAGCTCCTCAGCCCCTACATGCCCCACATCACCGAGGAACTCTCCTCACTCATGGGCTACCTCCCCGCCGGCCAGTTCCTCATGCAGCGCGAGCTGCCAAAAACCCCGCTCGTCCCCTCAGGCGCACCCGAAGCCCAATCACACGCCGCCGCCATCTACGAAACCGCCGGCCGCCTCCGCAACCTCAAGGTCGAAACCAACGTCGCCTCCCGCAAGGACGTCAAATTCATCGTCAAAGGCTTCCCGGACTGGCTCTCTAACGAAACCAAAGTCCTCGCCCTCCTCGCCGGCGCCGGAGAAGTCGCCCTCGATCCCTCCTACGATGCACCCAAAGGCACCCCCGCCACCCTCACCCCCATCGGCGAAGCCTACCTCCCGCTCGACGGACTCATCGATGTCGAGGCCGAACGCACCCGCCTCTCCAAGGAAATCGAACGCATCAAACTCGAAGTCAAAAAATGCGAAGGCAAACTCGGCAACGCCAGCTTCGTCGACCGCGCCCCGCCCGAAGTCGTTTTGCAGGAAAAGGAACGCCTCGCAGATTGGAACGCCAAACTCATCCAACTCGGCGAGATGCTCTCCGCGCTGGCATGACGACTTGCCAGATGCCCTCATCCGGCTAGCCTGTCCACGCGACCAAGAATGGCAACCCTCATCAGCATCCCCGGCATCGGCAAAACCTCGCTCGAACTCCTCGAAGCGGCCGGTTTTCTCGATGCCGAATCGCTCGCAAAAGCCGGCGTCGACGAACTCACCGAAGAACTCGTCCGCGCCAACCGCATCCTCGGCATCGCCAAACGCGCCCCCGCTCGCGGCAACGTCCTCAAATGGATCCAGGCCGCACGCAAAAACCTCGACCTCCCCGAACTCGAAGACACCCCAACCTCACCAGGCACCCCCGCCGCCGAAAAACCCGCACCCACCATGCCCGTCAACTACGAGGGCAACCCACAGGTGCTTAAAATGCTCTCACAAGCACCCTTCGCCATCCCCTTCCCAGCTCGCCAACTCGTCGAAAACAAAATCGCCGTCTCAGACATCCCGCCCGCTATCCTCCTCAACCGCTACTCCGGCGATCTCGAAGTCCGCATCCAGGACCGCTCCCCATCCGTCGCCAAACCCCAACGCCAGAACGCCCCAGGCTACGTCCAGGTCGCGGACTCCACACCCGCACGCCTCGAAATCGACGTCTCACGCCTCCGCTCCACCGAGGACATGCAAAGCGTCCCTCGCAAGCTCGCCTCCTCAAAACCCACCCCACAACAGGATGACCGCGTCGCCCTCATCCGCGCCCCACGCGAGTCCACCAACCGCGGCCTCGACCCCTCATCCCGCCGCTACGTCCGCGGCGTCCTCCACACCCACCCGTTCTCCATCCGCTTCGGTGCCATCATCACCCTCATCCAGATGGCGCTCCTCCCACTCTCCATCATCTCCGCCATCCTGCTCCTCCTCTCCGACCAAAAACCGGAAACCTTCTCATGGGTCCCCAAATGGATCCTCGCTTTCCCCCTCGCCCTCCCCGTCGTCGGCATCGCATGGCTCATCTGGGGCCTAACAGGATCCTGCCGCATCTGCGGACAAAAACTCTTCATGCCCCGCGCCTGCCGCAAAAACGCCAAGGCCCACCACATCCCATTCATCGGCTACATCGTCCCACTCTGCTTCCACCTCCTCCTCTTCAGCTGGTTCCGCTGCACCTTCTGCGGCACCCCCGTCCGCCTGAAAAAATAACGACCCGCTTTCAAAGCTTCCAAGTTTCTCAGCCAACGCCAGAATCCGAAGCATGAAACCCACCGCCACGCGCCTCCTCATCGCCGCACTGGCCCTCGCCACCTCATCCTGTGGACTCCTCCCGGACAAATCCCCGGACCAGGAACCCAGCCCCTTCGGCCCCACCGGCATCCCCCCGGAACTCCGCTCCAGCGGCCCCGCCGGAACCCCCGTCACCCCCGGCGGAAACGTCGCCAACCAACCCCTCCCTCTCAACATCACCCCGGACTCCGATATCCACTTCACCGATCCCGATAACCCCGACGCCTCACTCCCCGAACTCTCAACCCTCCTCGCCGCACCCAAACGCGGCCCTTGGGAAGAAAGCGAAACCATCGCCAAACAACGCGCCTCACAACAAGGCAAACCCCTCCTCATCTGGTTCACCGACTCCGCACGCTCACCCATGTGCAAAGCCCTCTCCGCCGAACTCTTCTCAACCCCGGAGTTCGAAAAATGGGCCTCCGAAAAACTCGTCCGCCTCCGCGTCGACTCCAACTACCGCGTCACCGACCCCAAACTCTCCATGGACGAACGAACCAACCGCGAAACCGACCTCCGAAGATACGCCACCGCCCTCAAAATACGCTACAAAGTCCTCGGCCAACCCTTCCTCATCCTCCTCAGCCCCGATGGCTCCGTCCTCGGACGATACCGCGGCTACAAACGCGGCGAGGCCGACTTCAAATGGGGCCTCATCAAACACGGTGAAGCCGTCTTCGCCGGACAACGCGAAGAATGGCGCAAAGGCCTCGAAAAAAAGGGCTACCGCGAATGGTCCGACAAACAAGGCCGAAAAACCTTCGCCAAACTCACCTCCTACCACCAAGGCACACTCATCCTCATCCAACCCGACGGAACCCGCGCCCGCACCTCCGAAGACAAACTCTCCGATGCAGATCGCAAATGGATCGCCGATCAGAAAAAACTTCGGGGAATCGAATGATCTTCCAACCCTCTTTTCTCCCCCAACCTCTGGAAAAAGAGCACTTTTGAAACTTCTTCAACGCTTCCTTGACGCTCGGTTCCCTCCTCGTTAGACCTCGCAAACTCCCAAAAACTCTAACATGAAACGTCTGTTCCTCTACACCGGAGCCGTCCTCTGCACCGGTCTCTCCGCCCTAGCCGCCCCCATCACCTGGACCACTGGCCCCACCTCCACCGCCAACGAAAACGACATCAGCCTCGCCGGAACCCTCGTCCACGCCGGCTCGTGGGGCACCGGCCCCCTCAGCGTCACCGTCGGCTCCGAAACCATCAACTTCGCCGACTCCCCCACCGGAACCGTCCTCGGAACCAACCCCGCCATCGCCACCGCCGGCGGCGAATTCAACGACGCCAACGCCTTCATCCCCCCAGGTGCCATCAACGCCAACTTCCAAACCATCATGCGCGGCGTCGCATACGATGGCCCGAACCCAAAAGTCCTCGTCCTCGGCGGCCTCGAAATCAGCGCAACCTACCAAATCCAAATCTTCGTCTCCGATGACCGCTCCTGCTGCGGCGGCAGAACCCAAAAATGGAGCGACAACCCAGTCAACGGCGCTGGCAACGAAACCGCCACCTTCACCCACAACTCCAGCTCCTACGTCATCGGAACCTTCGTCGCAGATGCCGTAACCCAATCCATCTACGGCTTCGGCGTCGCACAATCCCAAAACAACATCAACGCCTACGTCCTCCGCAAAACCGCCAATATCCTCGACTCCGACTCCGACGGAATCCCAGACATCTACGAAGACCTCTACGCCTTCCTCGATAAAAACGATCCCGCAGACGCAACCCTCGACGAAGACACCGACGGCCTCAACAACCTCGGCGAATACACCAACGCAACCATCCCCAACGACCCGGACACCGACAACGACGGCCTCGACGACGGCCCCGAAGTCCTCACCCACCTCACCAACCCCGTCATCGCCGATACAGACTCCGACACCCTCTCCGATGGCAACGAAGTCAACATCCACCTCACCAACCCGCTCTCCCGCGATTCCGACAGCGACCTCTTCACCGACGCCTGGGAAGTCGCCCAATCAAGCAACCCCAACCTCTCCACCAGCACCCCCAACGGTGCCCAACTCTCCTTCCGCGGAACCGGAACCGGCGCCCTCCTCACCAGCGACCTCACCGACCCCGAAAACGACGGCAGCGACGCAACCCTCGCCGGAACCAACTTCAACTGGGTCTCCGCCACCTCCTCCACCAAACCCAACTTCGCCACTACCGAAGGCGGCCTCAACATCTTCGACAACAAAGTCGGCGGCGGCGAAGCCAAATTCTGCTGCGACGGCGGAACCTGGTCCGCAACCGTCCAGTTCTCAGCCCTCACATCACTCACCCACTTCACCATCACCTCCTCAAATGACGCACCGGAACGCGACCCCCGCGTCTGGCAAATCCAAGGCTCCAACGACGGAATCAATTTCACCAACATCATCTCCTTCAACTGGCCTCAATCACAAATCTGGACCGCCCGCGACCAAGTCCTCCGCGTCAACCTGCCCGCTCCCTCGTTCCCCTACACCTACATCCGCTACCGCGTCCAATCCTCCGGCGGCGTAAACAACGCCCTCGGCGAAATCGAATACTTCGGCGTCACCGACGGCTCCGATGGCGATAACGACGGTATCCCCAAACTCGTCGAAGACTACTACGCATTCCTCTCCGATACCAACGCCGCAGACGCCGCTCTCGACCAAGACTCCGACGGCCTCACCAACCTTGAGGAAATCACTCTCGGCACCAACCTCGAACTCGACGACACCGATAACGACGGCCTCTCCGACGGAGCTGAAGTCAACACCCACTCCACCAATCCCTTCATCGCCGATACCGATGGAGACACCCTAACCGACGGAGACGAAATCAACCTCCACTCCTCAAACCCCCTCAACATCGACACCGACAACGACTTCTTCAAGGACGCCTACGAAGTCGCCAACCTCTCCGACCCCGCCGACTCCAGCAGCACCCCCGACGGCGTCACCGTCTCCATCCTCGGCACCGGCACCGCATCCCTCCTCACCAGCGACATCACCGACCGCGACAACAACGGCGTCGAATCCGCAAACCCCAACAACTCCGGCTTCGACTGGATCAACATCACCGCATCCAGCGAACCCAACTTCGGCGGCTTCGGTGCCGATGGCGAAGCCTCATTCGACGTCTTCGACAACAAGGTCGGCGGCGGCGAAGCCGAATGGTGCTGCAACGGCGCCCCCCAAGACCTCACCGTCGAATTCCAATTCCCCGTCCAACTCACCCACTTCACCGTCACCTCCGGAAACGACGCACCCGAACGCGACCCACGCGCCTGGCAAATCCTCGGCTCCAACGACGGCATCTCCTTCACCCCCATCTTCACCATGGGCGATACCACCCGCCAATTCTGGACCGCACGCGACCAAGTCATCCGCTTCGACCTCGACTCCCCGGCTCCCGCATACCGCTTCTTCCGCTACTCCGTCACCGCCACCTCCAGCACCCTCCACCAACTCGGTGAAATCGAATACTTCGGCATCGACCTAGACACCGACAACGACGGCCTCCCCGACTACTACGAAAACCAATTCGCCTTCCTCGACCTCCACAACCCCGCGGACGCCGCCCTCGACCAGGACACCGACGGCCTCTCCAACCTCCAGGAATTCACCAACGCCACCATCCCCAACAACCCCGACAGCGACAACGACGGCCTCACAGACTCCGCCGAAATCAACACCCACAACACCGACCCACTCGATCGGGATAGCGACGACGACCAAATCCCCGACGGCTTCGAAATCGCCAAAAACAGCGATCCCAACGACAACTTCTCACTCCCGGACTTCACACCCGTCGACTGGGGCTCCCCTACCAACATCACCGGCAACCTCACCGACTTCGTAACCACCGGATCCCTCGTCCACGCCTGGACCGGAGCCAACACCGAAATCGAAATCCCCGGACTCAGCCTCACCTTCGAGCCCGGCCCCTCCCTCGGAACAAGCTTCACCGGCTACGACCCCTACAACCGTGGAAACGACGCCGACTACGAAACACTCCTCAATTCCGGCACCTACAACGGCCAAAACCGATTCCTCGAAATCCCAGGCCTCACCGTCGGCGAAACCTACCGCATCCAAATCTGGCTCGCCGATACCCGCAACGGAACCGGCGGCCGCACCTGGAACATCGGCACCTACGACCTCACCGACCCCATCGCCGAGCTCAACTCCGGCGTCTTCGGAAATGAAGCCACCTTCCCCGGCCAATTCGTCACCGGCACCTTCACCGCCACCCAAACCAGCCACTACCTCTACATCGAAAGCCTCGGCTTCGGCTCCCAATACAACGCCATCACCGTCTATCAGACCTCTGGCGAACCCGCCCCCCTCATCGTCACCGCCTCCGGATTCAACGGCGCAGCCTTCGAACTCACCGTCCAAGGCTTCAACACCGCCAAATCCTATCAGCTCCGCCGCAGCCAGACCATCACCGACGACTTCGTCGATGTCGGTGCCCCATTCACTCCCGCTGCCGCCACCGAAGTCGTCACCGACCCATCCCCACCCGTCGGCAAAGCCTTCTACATCGTCGAGGAAGTCCCCCCCCCCCTGACCTCCTCCCATGCCCCTCCCAAAAGCCCTTCGCTCCCCCGTGGAACGAAGGGCTTTTCATGTCCCGAATCAAAAATCATCCTCCGGAAACACCCATGACAGTCCGCCTCCTCTCCATCGCCGGCATCCTCCTCAGCGGCTGGCTCCTTTTCCAAAAAGCCACCGACTCCATCACCTACCTCGTCGGCTGCGGTGCCGGCTCCGGCTGCGCGAACGTCCTCGGCTCCCGCTGGTCCCAGTGGTTCCTGATCCCCGTCACAGCCCCCGCCCTCGCCCTCTACGCCACCCTCCTCTTCCTCACCTTTCGCCCCCACCGCACCGCCCTCCTCGCCGTCGCCACCGCCCTCGCCGCCGCCGCCATCTGGTTCGGCATCGTCCAAGCCTTCATCCTCAAACAATTCTGCCCATGGTGCCTCGCCGCCCACACCATCGGCCTCATCGCCGCCATCTCCATCTTCCGAAAAACCCTGAAATCCGCACCCGCCGCCAACTCAAAACCCTCCCGCAAAAAACAACCCGCCCCCACCCTCCAGTCCGCCAAACCCGGCATCCTCGCCGGACTCGCCGCCTCCTCCATCCTCATCCTCGGTCAAATCTTCGGCCCCATCCCAC
>SYAP01000229.1 GCA_005787565.1 Verrucomicrobiaceae bacterium
CGGCCAAGGCCTCTTCGGCGCTCCGTAGCTTCTTGATGATCTCCTCGGGGGTGTGTCGTTTTCTTTTCATGGGAGTCGGTGGCGCTCACGCGCCGGGACTCTCATAACTGATGGATCTGTTTTTGGGGAGCATTCCAAGTTGAGAAGTTGCTTGAGGCTGCTCCAAGTTTGTCCCTCACCCGCTTGATAGCGGATGCTGCTGCCTTCGATCAGAAGGGCGCTTGGCATTTCCATCGAATCGTAGTCCGGATGGCAGCTCACCAAGCGAAGCACCTGATCACCGGAGCGCTTCCAAATTTCTTCAAACGCCTGCCGCGCATAGGCGTCCAAACCACTGAACGGTTCGTCCAGCAGAAGAATATTCCCTTTACCCGGCACAACGGAAAACTCCGCCATGATCAGACTCGCTTTGCGGCGATTTCCGGTCGAAAGACGACCATAGGGCTTCTTGATATCCAACTCAATACGCGTAGCCAGCTTCAGCGCTTCAGCAACTCGCTCCTTAGGCAACAAGCTCTTAAAAATCAATTTTACGGGCAACTCAGGGTCAAACCGCATGTCCTCAGGGAGATACTGGGTGTGACCTTCCGTTTTGAACTCTCCTGCCAGATGCTTGAGGGTCTTTGCAAGGGTGCGCAACAGCGTGGTTTTACCCCGACCGTTGCGAGCAAGAAGGAAGTGAGTCCCTCCGGTGAGGGTCACCGATTGCTCCAAACGCGCCAAGGGTCGACCGTAGCCGATTTCCATGCCGGAGCCGAGATGGATGGTGGGTGACGTTGATTGCATTTCTTGGGTGTGGAATTGCTCGCGGTTTTATGGCAATTGACCCGATAATCAAGAAAAATTAAATATCAGGCCCGCTTGCCTTTACGATGAATATGAAGATAATCGTCAGTTTGCAATAAAAATTTTGAACATTTTAAGGAAATGGTGGTCATCTTTCAAAAATCTCACAATCAAAGCCTTTTAATCAGGTAATTAAGTTTTCTTAATGAATGTAAATTTTATGCTTAAATTTTGATTTTTCTTTCAGTTCAAGCCTACCCGTTAATCGTCTGGCGAAGCACAATGGCAGAAACATTCGATTGGTTTGGAAGGGAATCGTCATCCCGACGATGGCTGGTTGGCGTTTCAGGAGGCGCGGATTCGGTGGCTTTGGCAGCGATGCTTGCGGAGAGTCGATTCCACCGCGCCGTGATCTGCCACCTCAATCATCGCCTGCGAGGCCGCAGTTCAGCGGCGGATGCAAAGTGGGTCGCTCACCTCGCTGGAAAACTTGCTCTGCCCTTTGAATCCGGAGAAATCGACGTCCGCAACCGGATGCGACAGAATGGCGAGTCTCTAGAAACAGCGGCACGCTCTGCCAGACATGAGTTTTTCGGTCAGTGCGCGAAGAAATGGCGATGCCGCCGCCTGATCTTGGCCCATCACGCGGAGGATCAGGCAGAAACGGTCCTCTGGAACCTACTGCGCGGATCACACGGTGCTCGCGGAATGTCAGAACAGCCCAAGATCCTGAAGATGGGCGGAGTGCCCATCGAAATCCACAGACCCCTCCTCACTTGGCGGCGTGAGGAAATCCGCGACTGGCTACAATCGCGAAACCTCAACTGGCGGGAGGATGCCAGCAATGCCACACCCATTGCGATCCGCAACCGCCTGAGAAACGAAATCCTTCCCCAACTTGCCGAGATTACCGGCCGCGATCCCACCGAAATGCTATGCCGGGCCGCAACCGCTGACGAAGAACTGAGGGAAATCACCCGCTGGGCCGTCCAACACGCCGCCGCCACCGATCCGCAAGGACGCCTCCATCTCACCGCACTCCGCAAACTACCCAAATCACTACAATCAGCAGTGATCGCCGATTTCCTTCAGTCCCACGGCTTGGGAATCCTGACCCGCAACCTACTCACCCGATGCGTTGGATTACTCGACCCCGCCTCGCCACCAGCGGTCAATCTGCCTCAAAACAACAGCCTCAGACGTCGCGCAGGCCGATTGGTTCTCTCACAAAACCCGCCCCGATCTCAAGGAAACGAAAGTCCATAAACCCCTTTCGCAACCGTCGGAAAACGAACCACGCCGTCCTTGACCTCAAGCGTGGCATTTTTTCCGTCTCCCCCCTTGATTACGACCCTCGATTTGCCCGAGGGTAAACGTAGCACCGCCTCCCTCCCCTGCTCCGACTTCAAAACCACCGAAGCAACCACCCCATCGGCCCAAGCCGCATCCACCACAAATCCACCTCGCGCCCGGATCCCGGAAACACTCCCAAACGGCCACGCCTTGGGAATCGTCGGCAATAGCGAAATCTCGCCCTCATGCGACTGCACCAACATCTCACAAACCCCCGCCGTGATCCCAAGATTCCCATCGATCTGAAACGGCGGATGCGTGGTAAACAAATTGGGCAAAGTATTGTAAGTCAGCAACCCGCGGATCATCGCATGCGCCTTCTCAGGCTCATTCAACCTCGCCCACAACGCCGTCCGCCATGGCCACGTCCACGAACGCCGCGAGTCACCGGAAGTCCCACGTGCTTCCAAAGAAACCGCCGCAGCCTTCGCCAAATCCGGCGTTGCATTCAAACTGATCTGCCGCCCAGGAAACACCGCATACAAATGCGAGGTATGTCGATGCCCGGACTTCTCCAAATCCGGACGCTCCGTGGTCCATTCCATGATCTGTCCCCACGATCCGATCTGCGGCCCTAACAGACGCCCCCTCGCAGCAGAAACTTTCCTGACCAATGGATCACTCCCAAAACCCAAAACCTCCGCTGCCTCCAAGGTGTTCGTAAACAAATCCCAGACGATCTGCTGGTCATGCGCCACTCCATCCTCCCTCGGCCCATGCTCCGGCGACCATCCCTTCGGAACCAACAACTTGCCATCCTTCTCCACCAAATGATCAAGCCAGAACGCTGAAACATCCCGGAACACCGGCCATGCCTCCTCCTCCAGAAACTTCCGATCTCCACTAAACGCATAATGCTCACGATAATGCGACGCCAACCAAGCCGACGCCGGCAAATTCCACTCCCACCCGTTCCCACCAAAAATGTTCACCGACGTCCTCATCGTCCATCCCGGCGTCTTCTCACCGAAACTCCGCAAGGTATCCGCCCGGCTTCCGGGAATCATCGCGCCGATCCAACCGAAAAGCGGACGCTCACACTCTAATAAATTCGACGGCCCCGCCAACCAGTAGTTCATCTGCAGATTGATGTTCGTGTGATAGTCGGAAAACCAAGCCGGCTTCAAACCATCCGCCCACAACCCCTGCAAATTCGCTGGCAACGCATCGCGCGACGAGGAAACCAGCAAATACCGCCCATACTGGAAAATCAGCGCCTCAAGATGCGGATCCGCCGACCCACCCGCCACCGCCTTGATCCGCGCCGGCGTATCCAGCTTCGCGGGCGGTGCCCCAATCTCCAGCGAAACCCGGTCAAACAATTCAGCATGCGATGCCACATGCGCGGCCCGCAAACCCTCATAATCCTTGTCCACCACCGCATCGAGAGTCGCCGCAGCCAACCCCATCGGATCCTTGCCCGACCGGAAACCCTTCACCGGATCCATCAGATAGTCGGTATGAGCCGCCAAAATCAACACCAGACTGTCGCCCCCCTCAAGCCGCGCCTCACTCGCAGTCATCGATTGCTTCCCTCCCTCGCTCACGATCCGCATCCGAGCGGCATATCGCAATCCATTCCCCAAAACCCCCGAAAACCCGCCCGCAACCATCTCCTCCGCCCGCGCATCCTTCATCGCAATCCGGGCATTCAAACCACCCGCCTTGCTGCACGACAATCGCGTCACGATCACCTGATGCTCACGACTCACAAAAGTCTCACGCTGGTAAGCCACCTCGCCCTGCCGCCACTCCACCCTCACAATCCCCGTCTTCAAATCCAACACCTTTGAGTAATCCTCCACACCCGTCGCCACCCCCAACCCTGCCAACGAAATCTCCGCCACCTGGAAATGCGAAACCCCGGAAGTCACCTCGAACACAAAACGATAAAACCGATACGCCTTCTTGTTCGAAAAACCATGCTTCCGCGCCTCACCTCGTGCCGCATGCGGAGCCTGCTTCTCTTTCCGATCCAACACCGTCCACTGTTTTCCATCGTCCGAACCCTCGAAAACCCACGTATTCGGATCCCGCTCCGGCACATCGTTTGCCGAAACAAACGTATATTCTGATAGAGCCATCGGCGCATCAAGCGCCACCTGCCACACCACCGCCTTGCCCTTGGGCTCCACACACCATTTCGTCGAAACATCTCCATCGTGGCTCGATCCCACACCCTCCGCCGCATGATACGGCTGGTGCCCGGAAACACACTCGATCTCAAAACTCGGCCCCGCCCCGCCACCCGTCGCCTCCGTCGTGATGAACAAATCTCCAAAACTCTGATAGCTGCCGAACTCGTTCTCGTCATAACCACCGGAAAGATTCTCCCCGCCCGACCACAACGAACTCTCGTTGAACTGGATTCGCTCCTTCAGCGGATCACCAAAAACCATCGCCCCCAAACGGCTGTTGCCGACGGGAAACGCATGGGACTCCCAACTCTTCGACATCGCCGGATCATCAAAACGAATCTCTAACGGCTGCTCGGCGAAAACCGAAACACTCAGCGCACAGGACAGGGCAAAAAAACGAATCATGGCACCGCGGTTCTATTCCGCACCCATTGCCACGCCAAGGCGAATGTCTTCCAACCCGCCAAGGTCATCAACAACCTCCCCACTCTCAGCCCTGCGGCATCAAGTAAGACAAAACCGTCGCGAGCTTCTCACGCAACCGGTGCCGCGGAACAATCGCGTCGATCAATCCGTGCTCCAACATGAACTCCGCCGTCTGAAAACCCGGCGGCAGATTCTGGTGCGTCGTCTCCTTCACCACCCGCGGCCCGGCGAAGCCGATCATACACTTCGGCTCCGCCAAATTGATATCACCGATCGTCGCGAACGACGCCGTCACCCCACCCGTCGTCGGATGCGTCAGAACGGAAACATACGGGAGCGATGCCTCGGACAATCGCGCCAGCGCACCACACGTCTTCGCCATCTGCATCAGCGAAAGCATCCCCTCCTGCATCCGCGCCCCCGACGATGCCGAAATGATCACCACACCCCGCTTCTCGGCGATCCCCATCTCGATCGCTCGCGTGATCTTCTCACCCACCACCGATCCCATCGATCCGGCAAAAAACTTGAAATCCATCACCGCGATCATCGCAGGCACACCACCGATCATCAGCCGCCCCGTCACCACCGCGTCGTCCAACCGCGTCTTCTCGCGCAACAACGCCGTCTTGTCCTCATAACCGCTGAAACCTAACGGATTCGAGGAAATCAACCCGCACTCGGTCTCCTCGAAACTCCCCGCATCCGCGATCTGAACGATCCGCTCCCGCGCATCCAACAAAAAGTGATGATTGCAGTGGTGGCACACATGCAGGTTCTGCTTCAGCTCGATCGTGTGAATCATCGCACCGCAATCCGGGCACTTGATCCAAAGGCCTTCCGGCATGTCTTCGCGGCGGTCTTTTCCGCGCAGGCGGGGTTTGTTGAAAATGCCCATGGGGTCGAAAAATTTCTCTCGTTGAAACGTCTGGTGAATCGAATCGCGACCACGACCCTAAACACCACTCGCCATCCCGACAACACCGATTTCACCTCGAATCCCGAACCTTTTCCTGCCCCACCCCGCAAAATTGGTTTGCATTCGCTAACCAAATCCCCCATCACTCGCGCGCCCATTCGCCCCCCTACCCTTACTTCGATGAGCGTGTCACATTTTGTCAGTGGTTCCGCACTCCTGCTCGTCGGGTGGCTCGCACTGACCTTCCTTACCGAAGTCCCCTCGAAGCCCTATTCGCCCCAGACCACCGGATCCGTCCCGGTCTCCGCGAAATTGCCAACGCCCTCCAAGACAGACGCCGTCGTCAGCCTCTCCGAACCGGCACCCGCCCCGGTCACCCCAACTAGCGAATCCCGCTGAACTCCCCGAGCTTCCGGCATCCTCCCGTTTTCCCCGCTTGAAATGCCCGGCACCAACCGGTTCATTCGCGCATGGCCGAAAAACCAATCATCTGCGCCCGCCGCCCCCTCTTCCTCGAAGTCGAACCCGGCACCCACTTCTGGTGCTCCTGCGGACGATCTTCCCATCCCCCCTTCTGCGATGGTTCTCACAAAGGAACCGGCCTCCAACCCGTCAAAATCGAAGTCGCCGAACGTTCAACCCTCTCCTGGTGCCAGTGCAAACACACCGCCTCCCCACCCTTCTGCGATGGCTCTCACAAGCACCTGCCAACCGATTGTGAGTAACTTGGGGGAAACCTCAAAAAACCCTTGATTCACCGCACCAAAGCCCTGTCCAGAGCGCGCCCCTCCAAATCCGCCGGATCGCCACCCATCGCACACCCAACCGTATTGCACCCCTTCCTCACCCTGTGAAAAACGAGTGAACAACCCCGCAAATCACTGATTTTCAACTCCAAAAAAGTCGACTCACCACTCTCCAAACCACCCTCACCCTTCGCCCCATCAGCAACGACCCAATCCCACACCAACAGCAGCAATCGCGTTTGAAACCACAAAACAGGCAAATTTCATCCCCCTGTGAACAACTTGCGGAAACCTCTCCAAACCCGTCTCCCACAACGCCTCCTGCCATCAATCAACCGTTAGAGTCGGCCAACCACTCTCACTGAAATCCAACCTCCCCATCCCCAAACTCGGCCGCCCATCAAACCGCGCGTCGTAATAGTGAAACGACAAAAACGTCCGCCCCTGATTCACAAAAAACGCAGGATGCCCCGGACCAATCCGAAACCCCTCCCCCTTCACCAGCAAACTCCCCCCACCCGTCACCATCTCCACCCCGTCCTCATCCACATACGGCCCCGTAATGTTCCGGCTTCGCCCATATCGGATCTCATAAGTGCTCTTCACCCCCCGGCAGCACAACCCGCGCGAAACAAACAAATGGTAATACCCATCCCGTTTCAAAATCGCCGGTGCCTCCACTTCCTTGCTCCAAGCAAGTCGATGCACCTCCTTCCTCTCCCCATGCGCCTTACCGGTTGTCGCATCCAGCTCCACCAGATGAATCCCGGACCAAAACGAACCGAAACTCATCCACAACCGCCCGTCGTCATCCGCCAAAACATGCGGGTCGATCGCATTGTAAGCATCCTCCCGCTTTGACTCGATCACCACCCCCTCATCCTTCCACCCGAATTTCGGATCACCCGGATCCAACGTCTCATTGCTCGCCAACCCGATCGCCGAACGATTGCTCCCCCAACTCGAAACCGAATAATAAACCCAGTAACGCCTTCCAAAACGCAACACCTCCGGAGCCCACAAATGCCCCTTGTGTTCCGGCACAATCTTCCGATGCCACGCCGGCATCTCCTTGAAAACCGGCGGCCCCTCCCGCCACGGCCCCTCAAGCCTCTCCGACACCCGCGAAACCACCCCAGTCCCCGTCGCGAAAATCCACCAAGAATTCCCCACCCGCACCGGCGTCGATGGATCATGAAATCGCGGCACACGCGGCAATTCCTCACTCATCAATAACCCCGGCGCACAGGCCGCCAACAACCCTAACCAAACCTGAAATGTCCGCCGTCGCTCCATCGTTCGATCCAAAACATACACACCCACCCCCCCTATTGGCAACCCTTCTACCAATCCTACCAATCCACCCCACCCCCCGCCGCAAAAGCTACGATTCCGCAAAAATCCCGTTGCCAAGCCCCCGCCCTCCCCACTAGTCTCCTCCCAGCATGAAAAAACTCGCTGTCATCGCTACCGTTTTCACCGTCCTCACCGGCTTCGCCGCAGCGGACATCCAGGCACCTCCCGGATCCCAATACACCGCTTCCCGCAAACTCGGTCGGGCAATCAGCAACATCCTCTACGGATTCATCGAAATCCCCGAGCAGATCGTTCGCAAAACAGACACCCACGGCCGCAAAGCAGGCTGGTCCTACGGCGCTGTCGATGGCACCAACCGCGCCATGCGTCGCCTCGGCTACGGCTTCTACGAACTCTTCACCTTCACCTGCCCCACCTATCGTGGAACCTTCCGCCCTCCCTACGAGCGCTGTGGTGAAGACAACCGCATCGAAATGAACGTCGCCGACGGCCTCTCCGAATTCCCACCGGAACTCGGCTTCGAAACCTACTTCGGTCACACCCGCACCCAGCGCTTTTGATCGGACCCTCGGTTCAATCCTCTCAAATCCCGGCACAGGCACCGCCCTCTGCCGGGATTTTTTTTCCCGAAATTCAATTCTCTCACACCATTCCCAAAAGTTCCGGGTTTCTACCAACGTCTCTTACACCCTTCCCATGCGCCGCATCGCCCTCATCCTCTCGCTCCTCGCCCTTACCCTCCCCATCTCCGCCGCCCCACGCGATTGGAAAAGCGCAGACGGCACCCGCTCCATCCAAGGCGAGTTCCTCAAACGCGACGCACGCCACGTCACCATCCGCCGCACCGATGGCCGCGTCTTCACCCTCGAAGTCGCCAAACTCCACCCCGATGACCTCCAGTGGCTCAACCAATCCCACCCCATCGCCGGCGGAAAACCCGCCGAACCCGTCCCCGACGAAACCGCCGTATTCGACACCCTCCACTTCGGCGACGATCGCAAAACCGTAGAGAAAAAACTCAAAGCCAGCAAAGCCGTGGAACTCTCCATGGACGAAACCTTCCTCGGCCGCTTCGGACTCAACGGAACCTTCCGCACCCGCCAGAAAATCGGCGGTCTCCACTGCCTCCTCTACTTCGACTGGTCCGATGGCGGCCTCATGCGCGAAGTCTCACTCCAAACCGAACCCCTCGCCGCCAGCTCCTACTCCGGCCGAATCCAGGATTCTTGGAAGGAACTCATCGAACTCCTAACCAACCTCAACGGCAAACCCCTCCAGGACGCCGAATTCCCCAAACAAACCGACCTCGCCGACGGCCTCTTCCTCGCCTCTCACCTCTGGCGCCTCGAAGGCGGCGGCAGCGCCCTCCTCGGAACATCCTGCGAGGGCAACCAATTCATGGTCGTCGTCCGCTTTACCCAGGACGTCATCGAGCCCATCCGCGTCCCATGACCGGATCCGCGCCCTTCTCGATCAGAACGGCTCGTCGTTCCCGGCCCCGATCCGCCACTCCTCCACAAGCGCCGCAGGAAAATCCTCCAAAAACAACGACGGCCGGCAAATGATATCGCCCGTATACGACCGCGGATTCATCATCGGATAGATCAAATAAAGATCATCCTTCGCCCGCGTCAGCGCCACATAAAACAACCGGCGCTCCTCCTCCAGACTCTCCTCATCCTCAGAATCCAGAATCCGCCCGTTCGGAAATTGCCCGTTCACCAGCCAGATCAAAAACACCGACCTCCACTCCAACCCCTTCGCCTGGTGAATCGATGACAACGTCACCTTTTCTCCATCAGCCTCCTCTTCCTGCCGCCCCGTCGGTTCCCCATCCACCGAACTCATCAGCGACATCTGCGCCAGGAACTCCATGATGTCATCAAACCGCGTGCTGTATTGGATCACCTGCTCGATGTCATTGCGGCGACCCTCGTAGTTGTCGAAAGACGCCTTCAAATACTCATCATAAACCCCTTCCAGCACGCTGAACATCATCTCCGCGGGCTTCGCGAACTCACCCGCAGGCGTCAACTCGTCCAACGTGTAACAGAACTGCTCCCAATGCTTCGCCGACTTCTTCGGAACCGGAAATTTCTCTAACACCTCCGACCACCTCGGCGGCAACTCCTCCCGCGTCGCCCACCCGCTGTTCAACCACCCGCGCCAAAGCTTCTCCGCCGTCGTCGGTCCGCAACCGGGCATCAGGCTCACCATCCGCTTGAAGCTCACCTCATCCCGCCGGTTGGTCACAAACCGCAGAAACGCCGAAATGTCCTTGATGTGCGCCTGCTCGAAAAACCGCAACCCGCTCGTAATCTGAAACGGAATCCCCCGCCCCGTCAGCTCCATCTGGATCTCCAACGATTGGAAATGCGCCCGATACAACACCGCTATCTCACTCAACGGCGTCCCCTGATCCCGCAGATCCTGAATCCGCTGCCCCACAAACGCCGCCTGCGTCCCCGGATCCTCCACCGCCACCAACGCCGGAAGCACACCCGCCTCCTCCCTCGACGATCGTAAATCCTTCTCAAACCGACCGCGGTTCGCCCGGATCGCCGCATTCGACAACTCCAGAATCTCCGGAACACTCCGGTAGTTCGTCTCGATCGTGAAAACCCTCGACCCGGGATACCGCTGCGGAAATCCCAAAATGTGCTGCATGTCCGCACCCCGCCACGAATAAATCGACTGCGCGTCGTCACCCACCGCCATCAGGCTGTTGGAACCACCCGTCAACAAATCGATCATCCGCCCCTGCACCGCGTTCGTATCCTGATACTCATCCACAAGGATGTGCCGGAACTTTTTCTGATAGAGAGCCCGCGCCTCATCGTTCTCCTGCAGCAACCGCACCGTCAACGTCAGCAGGTCGTCGAAATCCATCGAGTTCGTATCAAGCTTCTTCTGCGTATACTGGTCCCGCACCTTCTCGATCTCATCGAACCACTCCAGAAAGTAATCATACCGCTTGTAGAGAACATCCTCCAACGTCTCACCCGTGTTTTCCGCAAGACTGAAGATCGCTCCCAACACATCCGCCTTCGGAAACCGCTTCATCTTCGTGTCGATGTTCAGCCCGCCCACAATCGCGTTGATCATCGACTTGCGGTCATCCGTATCCAGAATCGAAAACGAACGGGTAAAACCTAACACCTCCGCATGCCGGCGCAAAATCCGGTTGCCGATCGAGTGAAACGTCCCCGCCCAAAGATTGCTCGTGTCATGCGTGCACAGCTCCCGCACCCGCCCCACCATCTCCCTCGCCGCCTTGTTTGTGAACGTCAGCAAGAGAATCTGCCGCGCATCCGTACCGTGATCCAGCAACCACGCCACCCGATACGTCAACGTCCGCGTCTTCCCCGATCCCGCTCCCGCAATCACCAAAGCATGCCCCGGCGGCGAAGTCACCGCCGCATGCTGCTCCTCGTTGAGCGACGCCGCATAATCAATCCCCGATGCCGGAGCCGATGCGGTTCGGTGCAATGTGTATTCTCGGGCCATGCGCGGGCGGCAGTGTGGCCCGGCATCCCGCCAATGCCAAGCGACGAGTGAAAGATGCCGCGCATCGAACATCCACAAGATCGCCGAAATCTCACTCCCCCACTTCGTCGGCAGCTTGTTTGATCGACTTCCCGGAGTCCACACGACGGGTGAAGTCGATGAAACGGTTCAACTCGCGCGCAACCACCGGAAACAGAAGATAAACGCCAATGAGGTTGGGGATGCTCATCGCGAAGAGTGAGGCATCGGAGAAATCAACCGCCTTGTCCATCGATGCCGATGAACCGGCCACGATCACGCAGCAAAAGATGATCTTGTAAACAAGCGCAACCGTCTTGTTGCGACCGAAGAGGTATTGCCATGCCTGAAGACCGTAGTAGCTCCAAGTGATCAGCGTCGAAAACGCAAACAACAGCACGCACATGAAAAGCACATACTTGAAACTACCATGAACCGTCTCGAAGGCGTGCGAGGTCATGCTGATCCCGTAAGCTGTGCTCGCTTTGGCTGCGTCTCCAATCATGAAAGTCTGACCGTTGATGAGGAACTCACCGCTATCACCCTTGAAATACATCGAGGTGACGAGCACCAGCGAAGTCATGGTGCAGACGATCACGGTGTCGATGAAGGGCTCGAGCAACGCCACCACTCCCTCCGAGGCGGGCATGCGGGTTCTGGCGGCCGCGTGCGCGATCGGAGCGGACCCAATACCGGCCTCGTTCGAAAACGTTGCACGGCGCATGCCCCAAACAAAAGCCGCTAACAATCCGCCCACCACCGCAGCGCGCGGATTGAAGGCCTCGGTGACGATCATCGCGATCGCGGCAGGCACGTGACCGGCGTTGCAGATGAGCACGACGAGGGCACTGCCCACATAAATCAGGCACATCGCTGGCACAAGACGCTCCGTTACCTTAGCAATTCCCCGGATCCCTCCGATGATCACAAGCCCCGTGATCACCGCAAGAATCAGTCCGAAAATCCACTGTTTCCCGACAAAAAAACTACCCTCGCCACCAGTCACATTGAGCAACTGGGAAGTCGCCTGATTGACTTGGAACACATTGCCGCCGCCGAACGAGGCGAAGACGCAGAACACGGCGAACAAAACGGCAAGGAAGGTGCCCAACGGAGCCAGACCGCGCTCGGCAAGCCCCTTCTTCAGATAATACATGGCCCCACCGTGAATCCGCCCTTCAGCATCGAATTCCCGATACTTCACCCCCAACGTGCACTCTGCGAACTTGGTCGCCATGCCAAGGAAACCCGATAGAAACAACCAGAATGCCACACCCGGCCCACCAATCATGATCCCGATCGCCACACCCGCGATGTTGCCTAAACCCACCGTACCGGACACCGCGGCACTCAGTGCTTGGAAATGCGAGATCTCGCCAGGATCGTTCGGTAGGCTGTATTGACCCCGCACAGTACGGGTCGCTAGGCCGAAGGAGCGGACATTGATGAATTTGAAATACACCGTGCAAATCACCCCGGCGAGAGCGAGCCAAATCACGACGGCCTTGACCGGATAACCATCCACCGGAACATCGACAAAGATCAGGTTTACAAACCAACCCGTCGCCCAACCGAAGAATTCGTCAATTCGCTGATCCATCGTCTTCCCTTGGGCGGCGGTTTCCGCAGCTGCAACCCAGGTGGTGGAGAAAAGAAGTGCCGCGAAAAGAACGACGCCTGTTGCCAGTTTGCGGGAGAATCTGCCGATCATCGGCACGAACACTGGCAAGCCCACCTTGTCACGGCAAGCCCCAATCCCGGACTCGCCATGATCGCGATTCATGCCGAAACAAATCCAACGGAAGCCCTGAAATCCACACCCGGGAAGCCCCCCCGCTCCAAGACTCTCATTTCTCGAAATCGGAATTGAACATGCCATTGTACCCGGGTTCGTAGAGCAGAATTCCTAACACATCTCGCATGACCGAAAAATGCTTGTCGTGTGCATAAACCGCCATGTCCTTTTCCAGCGAAAGCGTGGCAATCAGGATGTCATTCCAAGGCACAGTGAAGCCAGCTCCGCGCAACCGTGCATAGTTCGTGGCCGCCAGCCGCCAAATCTTGGGATCGTTCTTCACATACGGAATGACATTGAACCAAGACTGGATTCTCTTCCTCTCATCCACCCGGGCACCTCCAAGGAATTCCATCTCCACCGGCCCGCATACCGCACACGCATAGGCATCAAGCAATCCTTTCAAAGCGAGTTTCACATGAGGGGCCCCATCCCTACGGAAAAATTCGACCCAAACGCTGGTATCAACGATCACCATGGCACTTCAGCGATCCGAGGCTTCCAACTCGTTGTTGGTCAGTGGGTAGTCTTCAAACTCACCTTCCATCACCATGGCCGCAAACTTTCGGACCATCTCTCGGCGGACGAAGCCTTTCACAGCCTTGCTGATGGCCGGACCTTTTTTGGCCTCGCCGGTCAGTTTCATGGCCTGAGCCAAGATCTCGTCATCAATCTCAATCGTGATTCGCACCACGCCAAATTCCGTGATTTTTGGTGAAAATTCAAATCGAATCTTCACCATTTATCATACCCCTTGGGACACTTGCCCCTCCCGGGACACGACTCATGCCTTGCCGAGATGAACGGAAAGCCACCCATCCATCGCCTCGATGATCGCCGGATAACTCGTCTCATCAAAACTGTGCCCCGCCCCCGCAATCTCCACCCACCGCTTGTCACACACCGCCGCCGCATGCGCATCACGCCCGTCTCCGATCGGCACCACATCATCCTCCGTGCCATGGATCAATAACCACGGCTGCGTCACCCGCGCCGCCGAATGCAACGTATTGCCGATCATCGCAAGATCACTCACGTACGTCTTCGAAAGCGGGCAATCCTCGTCGTCCCACATGTTCCCCTGCCCCGGCATCACATCGCCGAACTCCCGCCTCACGAACTCCGCCGTGTGCGTCATCCCAGCCAGCGAAACCAAAACCCGGATCCGCAAATCATCCGCCGCTGTTAGAACGCCCACCGCCGCACCCATGCTGTGCCCCGCATAAACCACCCGCACATAATCCGGAACCGCCGAAAGCACCGACTTCAGATCCCCAACCTCCTTCGTGATGCACGAATCCTCAAACCGCCCGCCCGATTCCCCATTGCCGGAAAACGAAATCCGCAAACACGGCCAACCCCGCGACGCCAGCCCTTCCGCAATCGCCACCAACAACGGTCGATCCTTGTTCCCCGTCACCCCATGCCCCAAAATCACCAGCGTGTCCCGCCGCGTCGCCGGATGAAATGCACGGTCGATCACCTCTCCCGCGCTGTTGCTCATTTCCAATGAATGCATGATATCAGGCTCCTTTGCGACCCGGAAAGGTCAGTTCTGCGATGGCGGATTTGTCCAGTTCCCCCAAACCAAGATCGATCAACCGCCGGTACTGCGATTCCGTCGCCAGCGAAAGCGGCACCTTCACCCCCGCCCCCTGCGCGATCGCGTTCGCAATCCCGCTGTCCTTCGCCGCATGCCCGGCCGAGAAAAAACAATCATGCTCGCGGGAAATCATATCGTCTCCATCGGTCTCCAACACCCGCGAGTTCGCCCCGGTCTGTGAAAACACCTCCTTCAGCACCCCAAGATCCAATCCCAACGCCGCACCCAACCCAAGCCCCTCCGCAAGCCCAGCCGTATTGATGTTCATCACCATGTTCACCAGCGCCTTGATCTTCGCCGCATGCCCGACCGGACCCACATGCCGCAACGAAGTCGATAGATCCTTCAACAGCGGCTCACACGCAGCAAACACCTCCGCATCCCCACCGATCATCAAATACAAGGTCCCCTGCCGCGCCTGCGTGATGCTCGATGCCATGCTCGCCGCCAACGTCGACGCGCCAACCGCTTTCGCAGCCGCCTCCGCCGCCTCATGCGCGCCGGGACTCACCGTCGCACAATGAATGAAAACCTTGCCCCCGGCATCCTGATGAATCGGCGCGCTCCCTTCAAAAAGCCCGGCCATCGCCGCATCATCCGTAACCACCGTAAACACCACGTCGCTCGCCCCACTCAACTCCGCTGGAGTCTTCGCCACCACACAGCCCAATTCCTCACCCAGCGCCACCGCGGAGGCCTCATACGAATCATAAACTGCTGAAATCGTGTATCCAAGATCGTTGAGACGGCGGGCCATGTTGGCACCCATCCGGCCAACTCCGACGAAGCCAATGCGTTTGTCTTTCATCGCGCACAGATTGGATGCTCCGGAGAAAATTCGCAACGGAATGTTTCTCCAGCACACGCCAAATCTCATCAGCCACCCGCCCCTCGCTTCCATTCCTTGGAAATCCTCGCCGCAAGCGACCGCCCCAGCGTCACCGCACCATCCCCCACAAGGAAATCAAAGTGCCCATACGGCATCTCAATCGTCTCCACCGTCCCCAAGCCCAGCCGCAACGCGTCGGACGCTTGGGACCACTCATGCCGCCCACGCCAACACACCACCGGGGCGCGCACCGGCTCCAACACCGCCTTCCGCCCAATCTCCGCATGCTGGATCTGGATCGAAATCAGGAACGAAATCAAACGCACATCCAGCCCCGCATCATCCAGTCGATGCCTCTTCAACCACTCACCCAAACGCAACGAACGCCGTTTCGCCGTCAGCCCCACCAACTCCACCGCCAACGGCTGCAACTCCCGACCCATCGCCGGCGTCAACAACCTCAGCTGCCCCAGAAACTCCGTCAGCAGCGCGCTCAGATTGCCCGTATGCCAATCCACAATCGCCTGCGCACCGGAAGCACCTTCCGTTAGAATGCGGTCCATCGGATCCACCATCCCCAGCCATCCCACCTCACGCCCCGCTGCCTCGATCCGCGTCGCAATCGCATGCGCCAACCATGATCCGAAGGAAAACCCGAACAAATGCACCGGTCCCGACTTCTGATGGCTCAGTATCGCCCCCGCATACGCCGCCGCCATCGCATCGAAATCCGCAAACTCCGCATCTGAACCTAACAGCGCTCGCGATTGCAGCGCGATCACCGGCACCGACTCCGGCAGCACCGCCGCAACCGCATCATACCCCCCAACCATCCCCCCCGCCGGATGGATCATGAACAACGGATATCCGCTGCCCGACTTCTTCAGCGACACCAGACACCCCGGCGGCAACGCCGCCACCGCCGCCCCGCTCTCAACACCATCCACCACCTCCGCTCCCGCCGCACCACTGCCCCCGGATTCAGCAGCGGAACTGCCGGAAATGATTTCTAACAAATGCACCGCCACATCCGACAACGTCGTCCCCTCCTTCATCCGCGCCGGCGGCAACGAAATCTCGAACTGCTGCTCCAATCGCACGATCAGCTCGAACGTCATCAGCGAATCCAATCCCAGCTGCGTCAACGGCCGGTCATCACGGATCTTCGAGGCCGATGACCTCAACACCTTCGCGATCTCCTCCCTCAGCATGTCATGCATCACCGCCTTCCGCTTCGCCGGCGGCGTATCCATCAGGATCGACCTCGCCGACCGCGATCCCGTCTCGGACTCCCCTCCGGAAACCGCCGCGAACAGGCTCTGATACCGCGTCGACTTCTCCAACTGCGGATGCGTCGACCGGAAGGCCTTCCAATCCACCGGAATCACTCCCGACTGCACCCGCCGGTTCGACATCAATCTCAACAACAGATCCACCGCCCGCCCGAATGGCAGCGGCAAAATCCCCTGACGCGTCAGCGATTCCTTCAACTTCTCATTGCTCGCCGCCACACCCACATCACCCAACTGCCCCCAGTTCACCGTCAGCGCCGGCAGCTTCCGCGAACGCCTGAAATGCGCCATCGAATCAAGAAACGCGTTCGCCGCCGAGTAGTTCCCCTGCCCCGCATTTCCTAACAGCGAACTCACCGAGGAAAACATCACGAACGAATCCAGCGGATCATTCAGCGTCGCCTCATGCAGATTCCACGTGCCACGCACCTTCGGAGCCAACACCCGCGTCATCTGCTCCGGCGTCATGTTCGCCAGCGTCTTGTCTTCCAAAACCATCGCCGAATGGAAAATCCCGCGGATCGCACGCCCCTCGCTCCGAATCTTCGCCAACAATCCGTCCACCGCCTTGCGCGACGTCACATCACACGCCGCCGCCACCACCCGGAAACCATGCTGGTCCCCATCCGCAATCGCCTGCCTCACCGCCTCATCCGGCTTGCCGCTCCGGCTCACCAGATAAAGATGCTTCACCCCCTGGCCTAACAGCCAGAAACCGATCTCCCGGCCAAACCCCGAAAGCCCCCCCGTCACCACATACACCCCCTCCGGATCAAATCGCCACGCCGCACCCGCCGCCGTCGGCCGCACCTCGACCGCCGCCCCTCGCGCACTCAACACAATCTTCCCGATATGCCGCGCCTGCGCCATGCACCGGAACGCATCCTTCGCCCGCGACATCGGGAAAACCCGGTGCGGCAGCGCCGGCAAACCGTCTTTGCCAATCCCGATCCGCCGCGCCACATCTCCTAACAGACCACGCAACCTCTCCCCGCCATCCTGCATCGCCTGACCGAGGTCCACAACCGTCATCGAAAGATTGTTCCGGAACGGCCGCAACCCCACAGGCGTGTTCGCATAAATGTCACGCTTGCCGATCTCAACAAACCGCCCGTACGCCGCGAGACAGGAAATCCCCTTCTCGATCGCAGCCCCCGCCAAAGAGTTGAGCACCACATCCACACCCTTGCCCCCAGTCGCCTCACGCACATCCTCCGCAAACGCCAGCGAACGCGAATCAAACACCTCATCCACCCCTAACCCACGCAGGAAATCACGCTTCACCGCACTCCCCGCCGTCGCCATCACCCGAGCACCCAACGAACGCGCCAAATGGATCGCCGCAACTCCAACCCCGCCACTCCCCGCCTGGATCAACACCGTCTCACCTCGCTTCAATCCAGCGATCCCGCACAACGCATGCACCGCCGTCATGTAAGCCACCGGCAACGTCGCCGCCTCCTCGAAGGTCATCGTATCCGGTAACGGCAGCAACAATTCCTCCGGAGCTGTTAGATGCGAGGCAAAACACCCCGCACCCAGCGCGATCACCCGGTCGCCCACCTTCCACCGCGTCACTCCGGGACCCACCCGCTCCACCACACCGGAACATTCGTCCCCCACAAACAAATCAATCGCCTGATCCGAAGGATAGATCCCCAGCGCCTTCATCACATCGCGGAAATTCAATGCCGCCGCCCGGATCGAAACCTCAACCTGCCCACGACCCGGCTTCCGCCGCGGCGTCTCCACAAACGTCATCGAATCAAGCACCCCGGGATTCAAAACATCCAACCGATACCCCGATCCCGCACTCGCACCACGATCCACCAAAGCCATCCGCTCCAACCGCAGCGAATGACGAACACCCTTCCGGTAAGCCACCTCGTCATCCATCGCACCAGAAGTCAGCTCGCGCACCAAAACACGCGCCTCCTGCTTCCAGGCCACCGGCTCCAAATCGATCAATCGCACCCGAACCCGCGGATTCTCGCTGATCATCGTCCTCCCCAATCCGATCACCAACCCCTGCACCGGCTCCAATTGCATATCCGCCGTCTTCACCGACTGCCCGCCTCGGGTCAGCAAACTGATCGCCATAGGCAAAACCTCCGATGTCGGCGGCATCACCTTGCCCAACGCCAGCAATGCCGATGTCGTGAGCTCCTCCGCCGCCAGCAAACGACCTTCTGTTAGTTCACCACCCTTCGGCGCATCCAGCGCCCACCCATACACCCAATGCGTCCGATCCAACGAAAACCGCCAGTCCAGCTCACGCACCAGCTTCCGCATCGCTCCCACATCTCCCGCCGGCAATTCATAGCCGCCATCCCCCACCCGCCGGAAAACCTCACCCCGCCTCACCCGGATCACCCGGTCCTTCGGATTCCCTAACAAATGCTCCGCCGCTTCATCCGCCACCCCACCCTCGTCCGCCAGCAAAACCCAGTAAATCGATGGCCGGTGTCGCAACAACCCCACCGGCAACGCCTTCTTCTCCACCGCCGCCTCACGCGCAGGCCCCCGCGCCGCAAACAACAACCCTCCCGTCTGCGCGATCCGCTGACCACCTAAAACTGTTAGACCCAACCCGCCAAGCCGCTTCTTGAAATCTTCCGCATCCTCCGCCACATGACCCGCAAGATGCCCGCCAAACGCCAAACGCATCCACAAGGGCGGCGCAACCCGCACATCAAACAAACACAAACCACCCGACTCCAACACCTGCATCAACCCCGCAGGCGATTCCATCACCACACTCACCGCCTCACCAAACACCATCACCAGATCGAAACGCCGACCTTGCAACGGGGAATTCCGCGCGATCTTCGCCAGCGATCCCTGACAATACTCGATGAACGGGAAATCGAAAAACTTCTGCTCCGCCAGCGCCGCTCGCTTCGCATCCGCCTCCAGATAAACCAGCCTCACCCGCTCCCCCGCAAACTCCGGCAACAACCCGTGAATCATCCCGCCCGTCCCGGCACCCGCCACCAGCACCTCTAACACCGCATCCTCCGGCTGACCCGCCAGCAATCCCTTGATCACCCCATGCAACCGCTCGTGATCCTCACGCATCGAGGGCGAATCCTGCACAAAATGCTCTTCCAACACCAAACCACCCTCGGAAATCTCAACGCCCTCACACAATTCCCGCCCCGCCCGCTCGATCATCATCGCCTCCGGATACGCATCCGGAAAACGCCGCACCACCTCATCGAATTCAACATCCTTCCCCAACTTCGCCACTTCACCCTCCAATCCCTTCATCCGCTCGGGCAAACGCCGGCGCCCCGCAGCCCCACGCCGCACCCAACCCGCTGCCAAGCGATCCAACATCTTCCGCAACGCAACCGAACGCGCCTCAACCACCTCCACCTTCCCCCACACCGGATCCGGCAACACCCATTCCACCTTCTTCACCCCGTCCAACGGCGATTCAACCCAGCCATTCTGATAGAGACACTCGTCCGGACTCGTCGCACGGAACTCTTTCGTCTTGATCGCCGCCTGGCTCTCCAGCCCGATCACCCTTGCAATCAAATTCCCCTCCTCATCCTGCAAATCCAGATCCCCACGCATGATCTTACCCGCACAATGCGTCATCCGCACCCGGCAATAAAAACGACGACCCTTGGGCCGCGCGAAAAACCGACACGATTCGCACCCCACCGGCATGAATCCCGTCTCGTTCACCAACGTGTAATCCGGCGGCGCGGCCGCGGTAATAGCCTGGAAACATTGATCCAACAGCGAAGGAGCCATGAAAAACACCGACGCCGCCTTTTCAAACCCCGCATGCATCTCAATCTCCGCCAACACCTCCCACGGCCTATAATGAATCTTCCGGATCCCCTGGAACGTCGGACCGTAAATCAGCCCCACAAACTCGCACGTCCGGTAAATCACCTCACCCGGCAGCACCCGGTCCGCCGCCGCGATCATCGCCTGCGGATCAAAACTCCGGTTCACCACCGGATTGCTGTCCAAACGGATCCGCCCCTTCACATGCATGCTCCAGTCGGACCCCTCCTGCTCGCTCCGCGAACTGATCTCAAACACCGCATCCGATGGACGATGCACCAACTGCATCAAACTCGTCGATCCCTCGGGCAAAAACATCGCCTTCACGAAATCCACATCCTCCACCACCACCGGCTTATCCCCGTGCACCTGCCGCCCCGCAGCATACGCCGCCTCAAGATACCCCGCAGCAGGAAACACCGCGTGGTTCTGAATCACGTGATCCCGCAAAAACGAATGCACCTCCAGATCAAGCCGCGTCCCCCAAGTC
>SYAP01000230.1 GCA_005787565.1 Verrucomicrobiaceae bacterium
GGCTCAGTGCGGCGAGCTCCTTTTTGGACATCGACTTGAACTCCGGTTGTTTCTCGATGTTCTCGAGGTACTTGAGGCGCTCGATCGACTTGCGCACCGTGGTGCTGTTGGTGAGCATTCCGCCCAGCCAGCGGTGGTTGACGTAGTGTTGGCCGGTAGCCTCCGCAGCTTCGCGAATGGCGTCCTGAGCTTGGCGCTTGCAGCCGACGAATAGAACCTTTTTGCCTTTTCCAACGAGGTCGGCGAGGAAATCCGCAGCCTTGTCGAGTTGCTGGACAGTCTTCTCAAGGTTGATGATGTAAATCCCGCCCTTGTCCTTCATAAGGTAGGGCTTCATGCGGGGATTCCATTTTTTCGTTTGGTGGCCGTAGTGGACGCCGGCGTCCACCATTTCAGTGATGAGTTCGTTGATCATGGGATATGGGATTTCCCGCCTTGATTCAGGACGGGCGATGCTGAAGACCTGCCGCTTGGCGATTCCCTCCGGATCTTCGTTGGTTGCATTGCGGCGAAGGAGGGGCGGTGGAAATAGGGAGCAAAAAACCGATTGGCAAGGAAAAATCGGCAAAACCACGCTAGCGAACAGCTTCGAAATCGAGGGTCACCCAAAAAAATCCCCGATTCACACAACCCACCCGATCGCCTGCCTCACCCCCGCAATGTGGCTGGCCACCCGGTCCTCCAGCGCAAGAGAACTCGGCGTCTCAAACGTGTAAGACAGCGGGCAGCCCCGCTTCGCCACGTAAATCGCCTCCGGCCATCCCTCCGGCACATCCGCCTCGGCCGCATGATAAATCCAACCATCCTCCCGCGACTCATGGTCGTCGATCAACGGACCACGCTCCGCCTCAAACCACGGCCCCACCGCCTCAATGATGGACCGCGTCCGCTCAGGCCAATCCTCCCCGAGATTGATCTCGTACAAATAAAAACCCCGCGTTTCCCAATCCTCATGCAACGAAAGAAACAAATCCGGCACCGGAACCTTCTCCATCCAGCAAACATGCGCCGCAACCTCGGCTGTCGACCGCAACAAATAATCACGATTCAAGTCCACACCGCCGGAATTCTCCCGGGTCCTCGCCAACAACCCGGCGGGATTCAGCTTCGGCACAAGCAGCCAGTGAATCCCCTCAACAAAATCCCCACCCCTCATCAACTCCAACATCGCCAGCGGTCCCGCCGGCTCATCCCCGTGAATGCCCGAGGAAATATAGACCCGTGGCCCCTCCGCCTCCCGCTCCCAGGCAACGATCGGACCCGCAGCCGTCTCTAACAAAATCTCGCCCGCAAAGCCCCTCAACCGCGCCTCACGCGCGAATTCCGCGTCATAAACCTCGCCAACGTCCAGACTCATCCCCGCCATCCTTCACGGATTACCACCCGCCCGCAACCCGGGAAACCCTCATCCCTTCGCAAAAATCTCCGCGAAAAAAACCCTCATCGCCTCCCACGAACGCCGGTCCGCCGCCTCCTGATAGGCCGCCCCCTTCGACGCATCATCACCCGCCTCCTTGTGCGTGAAACTGTGCACCGCATCCCCATACGAAACCAACTGCCAATCCGCCTTCGCCGCCGTCATCTCCTTCCCAAACGCCGCCACCTGCTCCCCCGGCACATACGGATCCGCCGCACCATGCAGCACCAGCACCTTGGCCCTCACCCCACCCTCCTTCGCCGCCATTCCCTCCGCCGCATCCAGCCCGCCGTGGAAGGAAACCACCCCCGCAACCTCAGCCCCCGCCCGCGCCATCTCCAAAACACCAGTCCCGCCAAAACAATACCCGATCGCCGCAACCCGCTCCCCATCCGTCCGCTCGTCCCCCTTCAAAACCTCCAGCCCGGCCATCAGTCGCGCCCGGAAAAGCTCACGGTCACCCTTGTATTTCCCCGCCTCCTTCCCCGATTCAGGCGGCTGCGGACGAATCCCCGCCCCGTAAACATCCGCCGCAAACACATTATAACCCAACTCCGCCAGCATCCGCGAACGCCGCTTCTCATACTCCGAAAGCCCCGTCCACTGGTGAATCACCAACACCGCCGGCCGCTTCCCCGCCCCCGCATCATCATACACATGAAACCCCTCCAACTTCACCCCGCCCTCCTCATACGAAACCACCCGCTCCACCAAAGCCCCCGCCGCACCACCAACCATCGCCGCCATCATCATCAAGGAAACCGCCGTTGTTTTCATCTCGCCAATCAAGACCCATCCCCACCATCCGTCAAACCCCACCTCCACCCATTACATTTCCCGCACTTGCGGCACCCGGGCAAATGGTTACCGTCATCCTCTACCGCGTCTTATGCATCGCCTCACCCGTCACCGCTGCTACGGCGCAGCACTGGTCGCCCTCCTCATCACCACCCTCATCCTTTCGATCAGAAAAGGTGAACCGCAGGAGTCCTCCGCCACCCGCCAAACCCCACCTCCAGGCCAACCCGCCACAACCCTCTCCACAGCGGAAAAAATCCAACCCACACCCACCTCCCGCAAATCCCGCGCCGCCACCCAGCCCCCACGCCAAATCCGCATGACCCACGGCGTCGAGCTCCAGCTCGCACTCGACGAAGCCATCACCCGCCAACCCGACGGCCGCGAAACATCCATCCCACTCGATCCCCCGGCCACCCTCGCCACCCTCGGAGATAGACTCGCCACCACCCGCTCCTCACCCGTCGCCTACCCCGTCGGCAAAGAAAAATCCCCCGCCAACCGCCGCGTCATCACCCGCGACCTCAGCGTCAACCTCGGCGAAGCCAACCTCACCCAACTCCTCAAAAACCACCGCCTCACCCTCAAGGAACGCCCATCCTACGCCCCAGGCTGGGTCATCCTCTCCGCCCCAGATCCCCTCGCCGCACTCGCCGTCATCGATGCCGTCCGCTCCTCCAACGGCGTCCTCGAAGCCGACATCCTCGTCGGCCGCCCACGCTTCAAACGCGCACTCCCCAACGACACCCTCATCTCCCAACAATGGCACCTCTCCAACACCAACTCCACCCGCACCCACGCCAACGTCGAATCCACCTGGAACTTCCCTAACACCGGATCACGCGGCACCGGCATCCGCATCGGCATCGTCGATGACGGCATCGACCTCACCCACCCGGACCTCTCCCCGAACCTCGACACCACCAACGACCGCGACTTCCTCCAAAACGACAACGACCCCTCCCCCATCGTCGCCAACGAAGACTTCCACGGCACCGCTTGCGCCGGAGTCGCCGCCGCCCGAGGAAACAACAACCTCGGCGTCAGCGGCGTCGCACCCAACGCCACACTCGTCGGCCTCAGACTCATCTCCGACGCCACCGTCACCGTCACCGACTCCCAGGAATCCTCCGCCATGGCTTGGAGAAACGACATCATCCAGATCAAATCCAACAGCTGGGGCCCAACCGACGATGGCACCACCCTCATCACCGAACGCCCCGGCTCCCTCATCCTCGCCGCCTTCGCCAACGCCACCTCCACCGGACGCGATGGCAAAGGCACCATCATCGTCTGGGCCGGCGGAAACGGTGGCAGCACCTCCAACCGCGACAACTCCAACTACGACGGATACGCCAACTCCATCCACACCATCGCCGTCGCCGCATCCAACTCCGTCGGCACCCGCTCCAGCTACAGCGAACCCGGCGCAAACCTCATCGTCTGCGCCCCATCCGATGGCACCAGCGCACAACTCGCCATCACCACCACAGACCTCGTCGGCAGCGTCGGCTACAACACCGCCAGCGGCACCGCCGGCAACTACGCCACCGACTTCGGCGGCACCTCCTCCGCAACCCCCGTCGTCTCAGGCACCGCCGCCCTCATGCTCGAGAAAAACCCCAACCTCGGCTGGCGCGACGTACAGGAAATCCTCATCCGCTCCGCCTTCAAAATCTCACCCTCAGACCCCGGCTGGTCTAACAACTCCGCCGGATTCCACTTCAACCACCAGTTCGGCGCAGGCCTCGTCGATGCCACCGCCGCCGTCAACCTCGCCAATGGATGGGTCAACCTCGCCCCGCAAACCAACATCACCGCCAACACCTCCGGCCTCCCCGTCGCCATCCCAGACAACAACCCCACCGGCATCACCCGCACCTTCACCATCACCGACTCCATCCGCGTCGAACACGCCACCCTCCGCCTAACAGCCTCCCACACCAACCACCGCAACCTCGACATCACCCTCACCTCCCCCTCCGGAATGGTCAGCCAACTCGCCGTCTTCGACACCACCAAAGCCGGCGAATCCCTCACCAACTGGACCTTCTCCTCCGTCCGCCATTGGGGCGAAGGCTCCATCGGCACCTGGACCATGACCATCGCCGACCGCGACAGCGGCACCACCGGCAGCCTCACCGCCGCCGAACTCCAACTCTTCGGCACACCCTCCACCCCCATCAACCAACCCCCGCAAATCACCGCCGCCTCTCTATCAGAAACCACCAACGCCTACGCAGACACCCCTCTCATCGTCTCCTCCATCACCGCCACCGATCCCGAAACCAATCCTATCACCTACCTCTATCAGTGGCAGTCCAGCACCGATGCCATCACCTTCACCAACCAGTCGGAAACCTCCGCCACCCTCTCCCCGAACCCATCTAACACAGGAAAACTCTGGCGCTGCATCATCACCGCCAACGATGGCAACTCAAACAGCCAACCCTTCACCACCGCCGCCGTCAACCTCCTCACCCGCCCGCCCGCCACCGCCTCCCCCGGCGATCCCTTCACCTACACCAGCGGCCTCGTCCTCGCCGGCAACTCCGCCAACATCTCACGCCAAGCCATCATCAACGAATTCAGCCAAGGCCCCAGCGGCGGCTTATCCGAGTGGATTGAAATCCTCACCCTCCAATCCGGCAGCTTCCGCTACTGGGACCTCAGCTCCGACGGACGCATCCTCGTCTTCCAAGACACCTCCGTCTGGGACAACATCCCAGCCGGAACCCTCATCGTCATCTACAACGGCGCAAGTAAAGACAGCCGAATCCCCGCCGACGACACCAACCCATCAGACGGCGTCATGATCCTCAGCAGCACCAACCCCACCTATTTCGATCTGAGCTTCGACGACTGGCTCGATCTCGGAAACTCCGGCGACTACATCCAACTGAACGACGACGAGTCCACTCGCATCCACGGCCTCTCCTACGGCTCCGTCAACACCGAATCCCCCTACATCGGCTCGGTAGGCAGCGCACACTCCGCCCACTTCAACAGCGACGAAGACGCCGATGCCGACCTCGTCAGCGCCTGGACCGTCATCACCCAAGCCAGCAGCACCCCGGGCACCGGAAACAACACCACCAACTCCGCCTTCGTCACCGCACTTCGCAACAACACACTCAACACCCCCGCACTCTTCCGCCTCGGCACCGGCATCACCCTGCCTGCCGGCCTCTCCCTCAACACCACCACCGGCATCCTCTCCGGCACCCTATCTAACAGCATCCCCCCCGGCTCATACCCCATTACCATCGAACGCTACAACACCACCCCCGCCACCGTCTCCCAATCCTTCACCCTCACCATCGCCGACGATCCAACCTTCGCCTCATGGATCGCCACCTTCGAACCCATCGAAAACGCCTCCTCCACCGGCGATCCCGACCGCGACGGCCTCCCCAACCTCGTCGAATACGCCCTCGCCCTCGATCCCGAAACCCCGGAAAACCCCTCGCCCGTCATCTATCAGCCCGGCGTCTCCTCCATCACCCTCACCTACAGCGTCTCAAAACTCCACAACGACGTCACCCTCACCCCCGAATGGTCCACCACCCTCAACGGCTCCCAACCCTGGTCCACCAACGGCATCACCGTCACCATCCTCGAGGACAACACCACCAACCAGCTCCGCCGCGCCATCCTCCCCATCGATCCTCTCGATCCCCAACGCTACCTCCGCCTCCGCGCCAGCCTGACAAACTAACAGATCAGCACCGCACCCAAACCCATCAAACCTCCACAGAACGCGCCATCAAATCCACCGTCTGCTGCAACCAACCCTCGCGCTTGAGCTTCGAAAGCCCCGAGGTCCTCCTCAGCATCCCACCCATCAACGCCGCGGTGAAAACCTCTGCAAACGCCGCCACCTTCAAATCCTTTCTAACAAGTCCCGCCTCCATCCGCTCCTTCAGATAACATTCGATGCTCCGGTGAAACGGACCTAACACATCCCCGATCAGCTCCTTCGCCAAATTCGGCTGCCTCCGCCCCTCGCCGATCAACACCCGCGCCATCCCCTCGCAGCGCTCCATCGAAGCATTGTAAACCGTCGCGAAACGCAGCAAATCCGCGCGCAACTCCCCCGTCATCCCCTCCCGGCACTCACAAAGACTCCGGAACTCGGCGGACGTCTCATGCACCACCGCCGCCAACAACTTCTGCTTCGTCTCGAAATGCCGGAACAATGTCACTTCGTTGCAACCCGCACGCTCCGCAATCCCACGCGTCGTCGCCGCATCAATCCCCTTCTCCCCGAATTCCTCCCGCGCCGCATCAATCAACCGGCGGCGCATCGACGGCGGAACTGGCGGATCTTGTTTCAAACGAACGGCGGGCACATCCCTATTTTTGCAAGTAACCACTTGCATGCAAGCGGAATCGTGTTTTCATGGCGCATCCCATGTCCGCGCGCCTCCCACTCCTGAATCTGGCTCCGCTTCCGGCCGTGCTTCCCCTGCTCCTCCTCACCGCCTGCCAACCCGTCGGCCCGGACCACAAGACACCCGCCATGGACCTCCCCGCCTCGTTCTCCGATGGCGGCGTCCGCTGGAAACGCCAATCCGCGGAATCCCAACCCAAACCCCAATCCTGGTGGCGCCTCTTCGGAGACTCCACCCTCAACTCCCTCGTCGATCGCGGCCTCTCTAACAACCAGGAACTCGCCGGCGCCTCCGCACGCCTCCAACAGGCCCGCGACCTCAGCCGCGCCGCACGCACCCGCTTCTTCCCCGCCATCGCACTCAACGCAAACGGCGAACGCACCCAGTCCCGCTTCCGCGGCCCCGGCGGCGGCTCGCTCCTCCAGAACAACTACTCGGTCCCCATCGACTTCTCCTACGAAATCGACTTCTGGGGCAAAGTCCGCCGCCAGGTCGAATCCGCCACCGCCGCCGAAGCCGCCTCCAGGGAATCCCTCAACGGCATGCGCCTCTCCATCGCCGGGGAAATCGCCCAAACCTACTGGGCTCTCCGCGCCGTCGATGCCGATCGGAAACTGTTGGACGAAACCCTCGCCCTCCGCCGCAAGGCTCTCGACCTCCTCACCCGCCAGCGCGATGCCGGCGCCATCAGCGATCTCGATCTCTCACGCGCCCAAACCGAAGTATCAACCGCCGAGTCCGACCGCATCGGCCTCGACCGCGATCGCGTCGAACTCGTCAACGCACTCGCCGTTCTAACAGGATCCGCCGCCACCGGCTCCTCCGTTCCCGAATCCTCGAAATTGCCCGGCCCACCCTCGATCCCCGGCTCAATCCCATCCGAACTGCTCCGCCAACGCCCGGACATCCGCGCCGCGGAACACCGCGTCGCCGCCGCCAACGCCGACATCGGCGTCGCAACCGCGATGTTCTACCCATCCATCACGCTCAACGCATCAGGCGGATTCGATGCCCCGGTCTTCAACCAATTGTTCGATGCCGATGCCCTCGTCTGGTCCCTCGGCGCGGGAATTTCCCAACCCATCAGCGGCCACGGCCTGCTCCGCGCCCAACGCGATGCCGCGGTCTCCGCCCATCAGGCAGCCAGCGCCGACTACCGCCAGACCGTCCTCGTCGCCCTCCGCGAGGTGGAAAACGCCCTCCAAGGAACCACCATCCTCGCCCGCCGGGAAAAGGCCCAACAGGACGCCGTAAACGCCGCCCGCAAAACCTTCGACCTCTCCTCCAAACGCTTCAACGCCGGACTCGTCAGCTTCCTCGATGTCGTCGATTCGGAACGCACCCGCCTCGATGCCGAACGCGGCCTCAACGCGATCCGCGCCGAACGCCTCGCCATCTCCGTCTCTCTCATCAAATCACTCGGCGGCGAGTGGCGCTGATCCGTATCTCTCATTTTCTAACACACTATCAGCCATGCGCGCGCATCTCCTTCTAACATTCCTCGTCGTCGGCCTTGCCTCATGCGGCGGCAAATCGGGCAAATCCGGCGCATCCAAGGAAGCCGCCCAACCCGCCATGCAACCCCAGGCCGTGGAAGTCATGACCGTCGAGAAAATGACCCTCCGCGACACCATCAACCTCACCGGCACCATCGCCGCCAACGAAAGCGCCGAACTCCGCGCGGAAATCGCCGGCACCCTCACCGAGATCCTCTTCGAGGAAGGAGCCCCGGTGAAAAAAGGCCAACCCATCGCCCGCATCGACACCCGCGAACTCGAAGCACAACTCGCCGAAACCAAGGCCAACTTCGCCCTCGCCGAGAAAACCCTCCAACGCAATCAGGAGCTGTTAGAAAGCGGAGCCACCTCCCAGCTCGAGACCGACGGAGCCGAAGCCGAACACCAACGCCTCCAGGCCGCCATCAGCCTGCTGGAGGTGCGCCTCGCCAAATCCGTGATCATCGCCCCCTTCGATGGCATCGCAGGAGCACGCGACCTCTCCGTCGGCGACTACGTGACCCCCCAATCCGTCATCACCTCCATCCAGGACCTCTCTCGCCTCAAGGTGGAAATCGATGTCCCCGAACGCCAACTCCCCAAGCTCCGCAAAGGCACCACCTTCACTCTCAGCACCGCAGCCTCGGGTGCCGATGCCGAAATCGCCGGCGAAGTCTATTTCGTCCCGCCCGTCATCAACTCCGCAACCCGCTCCGTCCGAGTCAAAGGCTACGTCACCAACCCGCCCGAGTTCGTCAAACCCGGCATGTTCGCCAACGTCACCCTCGTCCTCGCCGTCGTCCAGGACACCCTCGTCGTCCCGGAAACCGCCGTGCTCGGAACCGCCCGTGGTACGGTGATCATCGTACCAGAGGAAAAGGACGGCGGCCTCTTCGCCGCGTTCGTCCCCGTCAAAACCGGCCTCAGAGTGCCCGGATACGTCCAGATCACCCCAGTCGGCCCTCCCGTCAAAGCCGGCGACCGCTTCGTCTCCTCCGGCGTCGGCGGACTCATCCTCTTCCCGGGCGTCCCGCTCAAACCGGTCGATCCCCAGGTCAAACCGGGCATCCCAGCCGATACCGACCGCAAGCTCGACTGAGCCTAACCAACATTTCCCATGATCCTTTCCGACACCGCCATCAAGCGACCGGTGCTGACGATCGTCGGCGCCCTCATCATCATCGTGCTCGGCGCGCTGTCCTACCGCAGCATGCCCGTCCGCGAATACCCGGACACCGACGTGCCCACGGTCTCCGTCACAACCATCTACCGCGGCGCTTCCGCAGCCGTCGTGGAAAGCCGCATCACCGAACCCCTCGAAGAACAACTCTCCGCCATCGACGGCATCCGTGTCCTGAAATCCTCCTCCGCCGAACAGGTCTCACGCATCACCATCGAGTTCAACCTCGACCGCGATGCCGATGAAGCCGCCAACGACGTCCGCGACCGCGTCGGCCGCGCTCGCGACCGCCTGCCCGACGAGGTCGATGAACCGGTCATCGCCAAGGAGCAGGCCGATGCCCAACCCGTCCTCTGGCTCACCTTCACCTCGGATCGCTTCACCCGCACCGAACTCACCGACGTCGTCGACCGCATCGCCAAACAACGCATCCAAACCGTCGATGGCGTCGGCACCATCTTCATCGGCGGCGAAAGGCGATACGCCATGCGCCTCTGGCTCGACCCCGACCTGTTGGCCGCACACGAGCTCACCGCCGCCGATGTGGAAAACTCCCTGCGCGAGCAAAACGTCGATGTTCCCGGCGGCCGCATCGAATCCTACAACCGGGAATTCACCGTCCGCACCAACGGCGACCTCGCCGACCAACAGGCGTTCGAAAACCTCGTCGTCGCCACCCGCGACAACCGCCAGATCCTCCTCAAGGACATCGGCCGCGCCGAACTCGGCTCGGAGGACTACCGCACCCGCACCTTCTTCAACGGCAAACAAACCGTCGCCCTCGGCGTCGTCCGCCAATCGAAATCCAATTTGTTAGAAGTCGCCAACGGCGTGAAATCGCTCGTCCCAGTCATCGAGGCCGAACTCCCGGACGGCATCAACGTCAGGGTCGGATACGACAGCTCCGTCTTCGTCCAACGCTCGGTCGATGAAGTCTTCATGACGATTTTCGAAGCATTCCTCATCGTCATCGTCGTGATCTTCCTCTTCCTCCGCGACTGGCGCGCGGTCTTCATCCCCGTCACCGCCATCCCGATTTCCATCATCGGCACCTTCGCCGTCATTTCCGCCCTCGGCTTCTCCATCAACATCCTCACCCTGCTCGCCTTCGTCCTCGCCATCGGCCTCGTCGTCGACGATGCGATCGTGATGCTGGAAAACATCTACCGCAGAATCGAGGAGGGCGAATCCCGCGTCAAAGCCTCGGTGTTGGGAGCCCGCCAAGTGGCCTTCGCCGTCATCGCCACCACTCTAACACTCGCGGCGGTGTTCCTTCCCGTCGCCTTCCAATCCGGCCCCACCGGCCGCCTGTTCTACGAATTCGGCATCTCCCTCGCCGTCTCGGTTCTGGTCTCGTCGCTGGTCGCCCTAACCATCACGCCCATGCTCTGCTCCCTGATGTTGAAAGGAGCCGATCCCGCCACCGGTCACCCGCCGCACGGCTGGCTCTATCGAGTCACGGAGCCGCTCTTCAACCTCATCACCCGCGCCTTCGGCAGCGTGTTGAGAATCTCCCTCCGCGGCTGGCCTCTCGTCGCGGCGCTCGCCATCGGATTCATCTTCCTCGCACCACCCGCCTACAAGGGCCTGCAACGGGAACTCACACCGATGGAAGACCGCGGCACCTTCATCTCGATCTTCAGCGGCCCGCTAGGCTCGCATCCCGATTACACGTTCCAATACGTCGAAACCATGACCGGCGCCGTGAAACGCGTCCCGGAACTGGAGCGCTACTTCTCCGCCACCGCACTGTCACGCGGCGGACCCGGCTCAGGAAATCAGGGACTCATCTTCGCCAGCCTCAAACCTTGGGAACAACGCGAACGCAAAACTCAGGACGTCGTCGCCGAACTCAACGCCGCATACGCCTCGGAAGTCACCGGCGGACTCGCTTTCGCCATCGTCCCCAATCCGTTAGGCGGTGGCAATCTATCAGAGGGCTTCCAGCTCGTTCTCCAGGGAAGCAATTTCGACAAACTCCAGGAATACGGCGAAACGATCCTCGGCAAAATGCGCACCAGCGGCGTCTTCGAAGGAGCCCGTGCCGAACCCAAAACCGACAAACCCCAGCTCGACGTCGCCATCGACCGCGACCGCGCCGCGGACCTCGGCGTCCCCGTCGCCCGCATCGCCAGCACGCTCGAATCGTTGTTCGGCGGACGCCAGGTCACCGAATACAAACGCGAAAGCCGACAATACGACGTGATCCTCCAGTTGGAGGACACCGCACGCCTGACACCATCCGATCTCGGCCGCATCCACGTCCGCTCGGACAACGGAAACCTCGTCCAACTCTCCAACGTCGTGACATGGAAGGAAACCATCACACCCGAGGAATTCCCCCACTTCAACCGCCTGCGCTCGATCACCGTAAAAGCACGCCTCGCTCCCGGAAAAACCATCGGCGACGGCGTCGATTTCATCGAAAACATCGCCCCGGAAATCCTACCCGAAGGTTACAACCACACCTGGGACGGTGAAACACGCGAATACGTCGAAAGCTCCGCCGACACCTTCAAACTGTTCGCCCTCGGCCTGCTCTTCACCTTCCTCATCCTCGCCGCACAGTTCGAAAGCTGGGTCCACCCGGTCACGATCTACACCGGCGTCGCCCTCGCTCTAACAGGCGGAGTGATCACTCTCTACGTCTCGCGCTATTGGGGAGTGCCACTCACCAACAACCTCTTCGCCCAGTTCGGACTCATCCTCCTCATCGGCCTCATCGCCAAAAACGGCATTCTCATCGTCGAGTTCGCCAACCAGCTCCAGCTCGAAGGGAAAAAGGCCTTCGATGCCGTGCTCGAAGCAACCACCCTGCGCTTCCGCCCCATCCTCATGACCTCCATCTCCACCATCGGCGGCACCCTTCCCCTCGCACTCGCCACCGGTGCCGGCGCGGAATCCCGCAATCCCCTCGGCGTGGTGATCGTCGGCGGCATGACCATCGCCACCATCCTCACCTTGTTCGTCGTACCCGTTTTCTATCTGATCTTCGACTGGCTGGTCGTCAAATTCACCGGCCACTCCAGCGCCCGCGGCCTCCGCCGTGCCGCCGATGTCGAAGCGGAAATCGAAGGAACCACCGTCTGACTCGCCCATCGGCCCTTGCATCAACCTGCAAACTCCCCTAGCAGAGGGCATGGATCCAGCGATCGGCATCATCGGCGGCAGCGGGCTTTACGAGCTCGATGGCTTTGAAAAATCGGAGGAACGCGTGGTCTCCACACCGTTCGGAGATCCATCGGACGCGCTCGTCGGCGGTTCCCTCGCCGGCCGGCAGGTCTGGTTTCTCCCACGCCACGGCCGCGGCCACCGCCTGCTCCCAACGGAAATCAACCACCGCGCAAACCTCTGGGCACTCCGCAGCCTCAACGTCCGCTGGCTGATCTGCGTGACCGCCGTCGGCAGCCTGCGCGAGGAATACCACCCGCGCGACATCGTCCTCCCGGACCAATACTTCGACCGCACCAGCAGGCGCGAACACCACACATTCTTCGGCGGCGGAATCGTCGGCCACGTCTCCTTCGGCGATCCCGTCAGCACCGGCATGCGCACCATCCTCCGCGAATCCGCCGAAGCCTGCTCACTCAAGGTCCACGATGGCGGCACCTACGTGAACATGGACGGCCCCGCCTTCTCCACCCGCGCCGAAAGCGAGGCAAACCGCCAACTCAGCTTCGACGTCATCGGCATGACCAACCTCCCCGAAGCCAAACTCGCCCGCGAAGCGGAAATCGCCTTGGCAACCCTCGCCATGATCACCGACTACGATTGCTGGAAAATCGAGGAGGAGGCCGTCACCGCGGATGCCGTGATGTCCCACCTCACCGCCAATGTCGCCGCCGCGAAACGCATTCTAACAAACGCGATTCCCCGCGTTCCTTCGATTCCCGACTGGCCGGAACACCGCTCGCTCGACGGAGCAATCATGACCCCGCGCCATCTGTGGCCCGAGAAAAAACGCCGGACCCTCTGGCCGCTCCTCGCCCGTTTCGATGGCCAGTGATCAACGCTTCGCGGTCCAACCATCCACGGCGACTTCGCCATCAACACCGCACTTGAACTTTAGCGGCGCTTCCAGCCCCGCCTTCGCGGCGGTCTTCGGATTGTTCAGCAAATCAGAACCCGCAACATTCACCAGTTGGTTGTTGGAAAGCCGCGCCTTGGCGGACTCCTCATTCCGGAACAACGGCCGGGCCTTGCCCTCGCACTCGATCCGGTTGTTCTCGAAAACAAAGGTCGAGAACTCACACCCCTGATGGAATCCGAACAACCCCTCCTCACGCGGCGTCGCCGTGGTGCGCGCAATGATGTGGTTGTTACGGACTGTTAGATTACCGAAAATCTCGTTCATCCACATCACGCCACGCCCGGGGTTATTGACCAAATTGTTGTGAAAAGCCGCCGGCCCGGGAGCAGTTACATCACCAAAGGCGGAGATCAGATTTCCATGATCCTTCGCCGGGTCGAAATCAAACAGGTTGTGCGAGATCTCCACCCCGTTCCGCACGAACTCGATCGAATACGAATCGCGGAACCAGTTGTGATGGATGTGAAACGTCCGCCCGCTCGCAGGCACCGGCCCACCGGCATGCTTCGGAATCGAAACCGTGCCATGGAGAACGTTGTTGGAGATCTCGACGTCCTCGTCGTTCTCAAACGGAAACTCGATGGAGAAGTTCGTCTCAATCGTGTTGTGGTGGATCCTCAAACGCTTTCCCTGCCGACCCTTGATGCCGTAATAATGCTCGTTTGGCGCGGTCTTTGTGCGCAGGAAGCGGTTGTTGGAAATCTCACTGTCCGCGATCCAGATCGCAAAAATCCCACCACCCGTGATCCCGCCACCGACCCCCGGTTTTCCATTCTCCCAACGTTGCCCCGCATCGACAAACACGCAGTGATCGATCTTCGACTCCGCAAGCTGATAGGAACGGAATCCGGAATACTGGAAGTTCTCAAATCTCAGCCCGTGCAAATGCACCCGTCGGTTCGCCCAACCGTAAATCCCACCATGCAACTGCGGCCCGGTGAGCGTCAGGTCCGAAACCGAAACATCCGTGGCATCGTCCGCGAGATGGATCAGATATCCGCTCTTGTCGAATTTGCGGAAATCAGTCTCCGGATCCGGCAACGTCGCCGGATTACCACGCCATTCCGCAGCGTGGGTGATGATCGTCTTCCCCTCTCCCCCACCCTGGATCGAGACACCGGATCTCAACTCAAGCGGACGCTCTAACCGATAAGTCCCCGCATCCAGCTTGATGACATCCCCTTGCCCGGCACTCCGCACCGCCACCAACAACTCTTCCGTCGTCCGCACCGGACCGGCATCCATCAACTGGACGCATGCCAAACCAACAAGAAAATGGATCCGCTTCATGAACCCATGAAACGCCGGAAAATTACCCGTAACTTTCACACATTTTGTTGGCGCGCACCGCAAGTTTCCCGATCTTCCACCCGAATGGTCTCCATGCTTTTCCACCGCCGCACGATCACCACCGCTTTGGCGATCATGCTGCTCGACCCCCAGTCTCTGTTAGGACAGCAAACCCCGGCCGCCCATCCCCCATACCGGCAGTGGGGCTCGGATACCTTGGCCGCCATCCGCATGGAACTTTGGCTTCCCGATCAAAAGCTCTACGCGGAGCAGACCGATCCCAAGAGCAACCGACCCGGCAACCCGGCATTCATGTGGGGCGTCGGCGTCCAACTCAGCGCTCTCTCCGCAGCCGCAGCCGTCGAACCGGAGACCTACCTCGCACCCACCAGACAATACGCCGACGCAATCCAGACTTACTGGCTGAAACACAACGGACTCGAAGGCTTCGATGTCCAACCCGGCCCCAAAGCCTCAGACCGCTACTACGACGACAACGCATGGCTCGTGCTCGCGCTCGCGGAGGTCTTCGAACTCACCCGGGACCGCAAATTCCTCGACCGCTCGATCGCAACCTTCCGCTTCGTCATGAGCGGCGAGGATCAAGCCATGGGCGGCGGCCTCTATTGGCGCGAAACCCCGCGCGAGACCAAAAACACCTGCACCAACGCTCCCGCCATCGTCTCCGCCCTCCGTCTCTATCAACTCACCGGCGATGACGGCTTCCTCGAAATCGCCAAACGCCTCAACGTGTGGACCAGGGGCAACCTCCAGGACGCGGATGGGCTGTTCTGGGACAACATCCACCCGAAAGGTCGCATTGACCGACGCAAGTTCTCCTACAACTCGGCGCTGATGATCCGCGCAAACTGCCTGTTTTTCGAAATCACCGGCCGCAAGGAACATCTAGATGAGGCTCGCCGCATCGCCAAGGCCGCCGAAAACCGTTGGATCCGCGAGTCCGGCGCGGTGGCGGATAGCGGACGCTTCGCACATTTGTTGTTAGAATCCTTCCTCGAACTCCACCACGTCGACAAGGATCCCCACTGGCATGCCGTGGTCCGCAAATGCCTCGCCCACCTCCATGAACACATGAGGGACGAGAACGGCCGCCACTCCCATCACTGGGAACGCCGCCGCCCCGGACCTGTTAGGCAGGCGATCCTCCTCGACCAGGCAAGCCCCGCCCGCATCTACTGGCTCGCCGCCAAGGACCTCAAGCGCTGAGCCAAGCGGAACACGATAGGCAACTGCTCCTTGTGATGATCAATGGCACTTCCCCGCTCGAAAACCCTCCGAAACCAATTCGCAAACGGCTCTTCCGATTCTTGATTGTTCCCGCCAAGCTGTCATCAACCGGGAGTGAATCCGACACCTTCGCCGAATCCAATCCCGGCCGATCCGCAAACAGCACGCCTCGACCTCAAATCCCGCACCCTGGCAGCCGCACCACCGGCGCACCATTCGGCGATCGCCTTCCTGATCGACCACATGCCGGCCGCAGACCTCCACACGCTTTCCCCGGACTTTCTTCGCAGGAACGCATCCCTCGCCTACGAAGCCAGATCCACTTTCTCATGGGCCACACAAATTCCGGAACCGATCTTCTTCAACGAGGTGCTCCCCTATGCCGTCCTCGATGAACCACGTGAAAACTGGAGGCCCATTCTGTTGGAAAAATTCCGCCCCATCGCATCATCCGCCAAGACCGCACGGGACGCCATGTCCCTCATCAATACAGTCATCCGCTCGGAAACCGGAGTGATCTATCACACCGCACGCCGCGCACCCAATCAGGGACCTTTGGAATCCATCGAAAGCGGCATGGCCTCCTGCACCGGTCTCTCGATCCTGCTCATCGATGCCCTCCGCGCCGTGGGTCTGCCCGCACGGATCGTCGGAACCCATTGGACCACGATGCCCGGCAACCACAGCTGGGTCGAAGTCTGGCTGCCGGAAACACAAACATGGGCACTAACAGAATACACACCCCACCGCGATGGCCTCGACCACGCGTGGTTCATCCCGGATGCCGCACGAGCCATTCCGGGCGATCCACTGCACGGAGTTTTCGCCTCCACCTGGCAACGCGTCGATAAAACCCACTTCACCCTCGCATGGAACCTCGAAGACCGCAGCCTTCCTGCCCTCGATGTGACCGATCGATACATCGCCCTCGGCCGCAACTCGCTGCCCGGGCCCGGTGAATGCGCACTCCGCATCGAAGCAATCATCGCAGGCCTCGAAGGCAGCGAATCACGCCGCCCCACCGAAATCGAAGTGCGCTGCGACGGCGAGGTTGTCGCACGCGGAATCTCTCCCTCCACCGGGGACGACATGAACCAGTTCCTCTATCTCATCGTGAAAAACGGACGGATCTACCAAGTGGTTTCGCTTTCGCAAGGTGCCGTCCTCGCCTCCGCGGAAATCGCCACCGACGGCATCTCCCAACTCTGGAAACTTTCACTCACAGTCCCACCCCCACCCAACCAACCATGAAATCCCGTAGCCAACTGCTCCTTTCGATCACCTCCTCACTCATCATCGCCGCGTCACTGGTAAACTCCGCCGCAGCGGCAGGCTATGCCATCGTCGTCTCCGCAGGCACCCGCGCCGATCCCGGATGGAGCAAAGTGGTGGACGCCCTCAAGGAAAAGCACAACGGTGAAATTCATATCTATCAGAATTCCGTCACCGAGGCGCTGCCCGCCCTGCGTGAACAGTTTCCCGCCCACACCTGCTTCGTCGCCACCCCCTCGGAAGCCGGAAAGGACTTCGTCGCCGCCGTCCACCAACTCGCCCGGAAACTCGACGGCGACCCATACACCGACGGCCTCTGGGGCATTCTAACAGGATACGATGCCGCCAACGCCCTCCGCATCGCCTCCCACCGCGAACCCTTGACCGTCCGCAAGGTCGCATCAGGCACCGACGTCGCCCTCGAAAAAATCGAGGAAGGAATCTGGTACTGCGAACTCAAGCAGAACCACATGGTCCGAAAGGTGAAAAACGGCAACCCGACTCCGGATAAGGCACCGGACGACACCACCAAGCCCCTCGTCGACACGCTCAACGAATACCACGCCGACTGCTTCGTCACCTCCGGCCACGCCACCGAACGCGATTGGCAAATCGGTTTCCGGTACGAAAACGGATACTTCCGCTGCAAGGACGGCATCCTCTTCGGGCTCGATACCAAAGGCACCCAACACCCGGTGAACTCACCGAACCCCAAGGTCTATCTCCCAATCGGCAACTGCCTCATGGGCCACATCGACGGACCCGACGCCATGGCACTCGCCTTCATGAACAGCGCCGGAATCTATCAGATGATGGGCTACACAGTCCCCACCTGGTACGGATACGGCGGTTGGGGCTGCCTCGACTATTTCATCGAGCAACCCGGCCGCTACACCTTCGCACAAGCCGTCTTCGCAAACCATGCCGCCCTGATCCACCGCATCCAACCGGACTTCACCCTCGATGGAAAAAAGCTCGGCCCGCAGGACACCCAGGGCTTGCTCCACGATCGCGATGTCGTCGCCTTCTACGGCGACCCCGCATGGATCGCCCGCATGGCCCCCGCAAAAACCTCGTGGAGCCAGCAACTCACCGAAAACAACGGCGTCTTCACCTTCGAGATCCTCCCCAACCTTGGCGAAAAATCCTTCGACCCCGTCAACACCAACGGCTCCCAACGCGGCGGCAGACCCATCATCGAGTTCCTCCCATCCCGCCTCAAAAACGTCAAAATCATCGAAGGAAACGACCTCCAACCCGTCATCACCGACGATTTCATCCTCGTCCCCAACCCGCAAACCTGCGACCCGTCACGGAAATACAAGATCGTCTTCAGCGCGGACCCCATCCCCTGATCCCATCTCCCGACCCTCACCTTTTGCGTCAAAACTCCTCCGGTTCCGCCCTCCCGCGAAACGATGCTTGAACCGGCGTGTCTTCAGGAATCGAATCCCCTCGATCGTTCCGGGCCACATCGCCCGCATTCAACCCATCCCCATCCTCAACCCACCACCACCATGTCCTACTTCCCAGACATCCCGAAAATCCAATACGAAGGCCCAGGCTCGAAAAACCCCTTCGCCTTCAAACAATACGACCCCAACGCCATCATCGAAGGCAAATCCATGCGCGAGCACTTCCGCTTCGCCGCAGCCTACTGGCACGTCATGCGCAACGGCCTCTCCGATCCCTTCGGCGGTCCCACCGCACTCATGCCCTGGGACGACCAATCCAACTCCGTCGACAACGCCCTCAAACGCGCCGATGTCTTCTTCGAATTCCTCGATAAAACCGGCATCGACTACTACTGCTTCCACGACCGCGACATCGCCCCCGAACTCGAAACCCTCGCCGCATCCAATGCCGCCCTCGACAAGGTCACCGATCACCTGTTAGACCTCCAGAAGGCAACCGGCAAGAAACTCCTCTGGGGCACCGCCTGCCTCTTCTCCCACCCACGCTACGCCCAAGGCGCAGGCACCTCCCCCAGCGCCGACGTCTTCGCCTACGCCGCCGCCCAGGTCAAAGCCGCCATGGACGCAACCCTCAAGCTCGGCGGCGAAGGCTACACCTTCTGGGGTGGCCGCGAAGGATACTCCACCCTCCTCAATACCGACATGAAACGCGAGCTCGACCACCTCGCCGCCATGCTCCACCTCGCCGTCGACTACGCGAAAAAAATCGGTTTCACAGGCCAGTTCTACATCGAACCCAAACCCCGCGAACCCTCCACCCACCAATACGATTCGGATTCCGCCGCCTGCCTCAACTTCCTCCGCGAATACGGCCTGCTGGACCACTTCAAGCTCAACCTTGAAACCAACCACGCCACCCTCGCCGGTCACACCATGCTCCATGAAATGACCGTCGCACTCGCCGCCAATGCCCTCGGCTCCGTCGATGCCAACCAAGGCGACGAACTCATCGGATGGGACACCGACCAGTTCCCCACCGACATCTACCTCACCACCTCCATCATGATGAAAGTCCTCGAAATGGGCGGCTTCACCACCGGTGGACTCAACTTCGACGCCAAACGCCGCCGCGAATCCCACGAACCCGCCGACCTCTTCCACGCCCACATCGGCGGCATGGACGCCTTCGCACGCGGACTCAAAATCGCCTCCGCCATCCGCGCCGACGGCCGCCTCGCCGACTTCGTCGCCAAACGCTATTCCTCATGGGATTCCGGCATCGGCGCCAAAATCGAAGCGAAGTCCATCTCGCTCGATGAAATCGCCACACACGTCCTCAGCAGCCCGGAACCCACCATCGCCTCCGGCCGCCAGGAACTCCTCGAAAACCTCATCAACGAGTTCATCTAACACCATTCCAACCCGCGACACCCCGCCCGGCCCGGCCGCGCGGGGTGTTTTCTTACACACCTCTCACTTCGCCAGCGCCTTCTCCACCGCATCCGTCAGCTCCTTCGCATCCGGCTTGGTCGTCGGCTCAAAACGGGCGATCGGCTTCCCATCCCGGCCAATCAGAAATTTCCCGAAGTTCCACCGGACATCCCCGGGAAACACCCCCTCCGGACCTGTTAGGGCCGCGTAAAGCGGATGCTGCTCCTTCCCCTTCACACTCACCTTGCCCATCAGCGGAAAGGTCACGTCATACTCGGTTTTGCAGAATTCCTGGATCTCCTCGATCGTCCCCGGCTCCTGCCCGCCAAAATCGTTGCAGGGAAACGCCAACACCACCAATCCCGCCTCCTTGTGTTTCTGATAGAGAGCTTCCAACCCCTCATACTGCTTCGTCAATCCGCACTTCGACGCCACATTCACCACCAGAATCGCCTTCCCCTCCCACGCCTTCAACGACGTCTCCTTGCCCGCCGCGTCCTTGAACGCAATTACTGATAGATCGGCCGCGTGGGCACTGGCCATGATGACTGCCGGAATGATGATTCGATGAAGCATGGCCGAAGCTTACCACGCTCCATCAAAAATGCAAAAAATCTGCCACGCAGTCCCGCCCAGATCGAAAAATCCGCACACGAACCACCGCAACCAATTCATCTCGCAATCAACCATCAACCTCTCGTCCCGCCCGCAAGACCTCGCTCACCCACCCCTCTCCACCCCGGATGAAGGAAAAAACCGAATCCACTTCAAACACTCCGCCCCTCCAGACGCGTTGACAGTCGAGGCGGTCAACCAGCGGTTGAAAACTGGCCACGCACCATTGGAAAGCCGAACCCCGGCGGGATCTTGGGCACTGCTTGAGATACAAAAGAATCGAAAGGACTAGCACAGGCGCCGCCGTGTCGGTCAGCATTCGCGGCATGAGCGATCACCGATGTCGTGAATCAACCCCGGACGGCTGCAGGAATCCGCCGGAATCGTTCCGGGACATCCTCCGCCAGCTCGGCCCGGGCCTCATCATCGCCGGATCGATCGTCGGCTCGGGCGAGCTGATCGCGACCACAGCCGTCGGTGCCGAAGCAGGGTTTGTGCTGCTTTGGCTGATCATCATCGGCTGCCTGATCAAGGTTTTCGTCCAGATCGAATTCGGCCGCTACACCATCACCTCCGGCCGGACCACTCTGGACGGCCTCAACGAGGTTCCCGGTCCACGTAAACGGGTCAACTGGATCTGCTGGTTCTGGCTGATCTTCACCGTCGTCGCGCTCGTCCAACTCGGCGGGATCATCGGTGGTGTCGGACAAGCGCTTGCAATCCAACACCCCCTCACAGAATCCGGTCGCGAAATGAACGCACGCCAGGATGCCGCCATCCGGTTACAGGTCGCCGAAAGCATCACCTCCCGATTCAAAGACGACAAAACATCCGCACCGATGCTCGAGAAACTTCACGCGGAGAAAAAACAAGCCAAAGCCGAACTCTCCAGCCGGTCAGGCACTCCGGAACCGAAATCCAATGACCCGCTGATCTGGGCAACCGTTATCACGGGGATCTCCATCATCCTCTTGGTCATCGGCCGCTACCGGATGATCCAGAATGTCTCCACCGCTCTCGTCGCCACCTTCACCCTCGTGACCATCGCCAACCTGCTCTATCTGCAATTGCTGCCGGAATGGCGCGTTTCATGGCCGGACCTTGTCTCCGGAATGAGCTTCCAGATTCCGGAAGGCAAGGGATTGGTCACCGCGCTTGCGGCCTTCGGAATCATCGGCGTGGGCGCGACCGAACTGATCCAATACCCCTACTGGTGCAGTGAAAAAGGCTACGCCAAATGGACAGGACCGCGAGACGGAACTCCGGAATGGGACCATCGCGCGCGCGGCTGGGTGCGTGTTCTTCGCTGGGATGCCTGGTGCTCGATGATCGTCTATACCTTCGCCACCGTCGCATTCTATCTGTTAGGAGCTGCGATCCTGGGGCGAACCGGCCTCGATCCCGATGGCTCACAAATGATCCGCACCCTGGGCCAGATGTACGTCCCGGTCTTTGGCGCGTCCGCCCAGCATGTCTTCTTCTTCGGCGCCTTCGCCGTGTTGTATTCCACGTTCTTCGTGGCCACCGCCAGCCATGCCCGCGTCTGCTCGGATGCGCTGCGGGTGTTCGGCGTCGCCGCAAACGATGAACGCTCCCATCGCTCACGGGTCCGCATCTTCTGCATCGTCCTGCCCCTGCTTTTCCTGGCGAGCTACGCCTATTTCAAAGCTCCGAAACAACTGGTCCTCGCCGGCGGATTCATGGGCGCATTGATGCTGCCGCTGCTCGGCATCGCCGCGCTATACTTCCGCTATCGCCGTTGCGATCCCGCACTCTCACCTGGCCGCCTCTGGGATTTCGGCCTCTGGTTGAGCTGCGCCGGTCTCTTCGTCGCCGGCGGCTATGCGTTCTACACCACCGTCATTCTCGATCTCCTCGGAAACTCCCGTGGTTAGACAATCATCACGGCATGGCGCTGCAAATTGCCAGGAATCCCCACAAATGGCAGGAACCAGCTCGGGCGAAAAGCCCACCCATCCCAACGCCACCCTCACCTTCCGTGCGCTGATCCGCGCAACAACGAGAGACCGAGCCCATCCAACATCATCAACATAACAGAGCCGCATGAAACCTCGCGGCCGATCACGCTCCAACTAGAACCACCACCCTCCATCAATCGCCTTTCATCACGCCGGTCGCGGCGGCTTCTTTCCCTGCGGGCGGGGAGGGCCGAGTTTCTTTTTGGCGGGGTGATGCGCTTTTACCTTGGCGGAAGTCTTCGATGGCGTCTCCTGCTTCTTCTGCTCCCGCTCGCGCGTGCGTTTGCGCCAATCGCGCTTGGCTGGCTTCTCACCCGGGAGAGTGGGCGGGATTGGGGCGTTGTAGTTGAATCCCTTCAGGCGCTTTCTAACAAGACGACGCCCGATGAAAAATTCTAGGTGGGTCAGAAGATTGAGATCGTGCGGCGGGACAAGGCTAACGGCATCCCCGCTCGCTTCGGCCCGGCCGGTGCGGCCGATCCGGTGGATGTAATCCTCTGGATTCACTGGGAAATCGAAATTGACCACATGAGTCACACCATCGATGTCGATCCCGCGCGCAACGATGTCGGTGGCGACAAGCACCTGGATCTTGCCATCCTTGAAGTCCTGCAAAGCATGCGTCCGCTGCTCCTGCGAGCGGCTGGAATGCAGCTTCGCCACACGGACACGCGAGGAACGCAGATACTCCGTCAACCGGTCGGCCCCGTCCTTCATTCTAACAAAAACCAACACTCGTTGCCATTTCGGATGTTGCAGCAATTCTAGAAGCAGCTTGTTCTTCAAATGCGCGGCGACTTCGTAAACACATTGCTCGACGGTGTCCGCAGGGTTCGCACGCTTGCCGATCTGCACCATCTTCGGCTCCCTCTGGAAACGGCGTGCGAGCGATTCGATTTCCTTCGACAGGGTCGCGGAAAACATCAGCGTCTGGCGTTGCCTCGGCAGGCCCTCCACGATCTTTTCAATGTCCGGCAAAAACCCCATGTGGAGCATGCGGTCCGCCTCATCGAGAACCAACAGATCCAGCCCGGAAAAATCGAGACTCTGCTTTTCCAACAGCGCCATCAGCCGGCCCGGAGTCGCCACCACGATGTGCACGCCCTTCCGCAAAGTCTTGATCTGCGCCGCTTCATCGACCCCGCCGAACACCGCCGCCACACGGATCGGCAGGTGCTGTCCATACGTGCCGATGTTTTCCATGATCTGCACCGCCAGCTCGCGGGTCGGAGCCAGAATGAGCACGCGGAATTTCCCCATCCGCCCTGCGCGCTGGGCGAGCGAAAGCCGGTGCAGCATTGGCAGGACAAACGCCGCTGTCTTTCCCGTACCGGTCTGTGCGATGCCGATCAGATCCTGCCCAAGCATCACCTTGGGGATCGCGGCGGTTTGCACCGGTGTGGGGCGGACGTATCCCGCTTTCTGAACGGCGAGGAGGATTTCGGGCTCGAGACCGAATTGACTGAACGGCATGCGCGGAGCCTAAACCCATTCCCTCCGGATTGACACGGATATAAATCGCACACCCGCATCCGGTTTCCCTGTTAGACTAAACCCGATACCATCGATTGTTGCCTTGCCGAGGAGTGTCCCATCGCTCAGTTTCATGAAGGAATCATGCGAGATTTGCCAGTCATCACCTTCTGTTCCACCGCCTGTGCTCTCCTTTTCGCCGGCTGCGCGGGAAATTCCACACCCGGTGCAGAAGCCGTTTCCGACGGCTCCTTTGATTCTGTGAAGACCGTGCTGGAACGCCAATGCGTCCACTGCCATGGCTCCGCACGCTTAGCCGGAATGCCCGCACTCTCCAATACCCGTGAACTGGCCACTTTGATCGGAACCGACCGCTGGATCGTCCCAGGCTCTCCGGAACACAGCCGGCTCTATCAGGTGGCGACGCTCTCGGATTACAACCCGGGCGCCATGCCGCCGACCGGACATGCCATATCACCAAAAGACCTGGCCACCTTGCGCGTATGGATCGAAAAGGGAGCGCCCCTTCCCGCCCAAGAAACCACACTCACTCCACGCGGCACAGCACCGCGTTCGCGCTGAGACCATTCCAATCTAACATCCATTTTGTAATGCAACCAGACGCCGATTTTCCCGATGTCGCTTGCTCTGCGGCTGGGTTTCCGGTCAAATCAACTCGTTATGAAACCCACGAAATCCATCATTGCGGGCGTTGATTTTTCTGCGGCATCCCCTTCCGTCATCCGCCATGCGGTTCATGCTGCGAAACACGGAGGTTGCCAAGTCACGGCGGTGCACGTGTTGGACAGCGGAAGCTTGGCCCACCGGGCCGCAAGCGGCGGCGTCAACCCGGTTCTCGAACAACTCGAGGCCCAAGCTAGACAGCGCTTGCAAACCCTCATCGCCAACGAAGCTTCCGGAGCGGAAGTCGCGATCGAAATCCGCAACGGCCGCCCTGCCGATGAAATCCACCGCTTGATCGGGGAATGCCAGTCACCGCTGCTGGTCATCGCCGCGAACGATCTAACCAAAAAGCGCCTCGGATCGATCGCCTCTCGCTGCGCTCGTTCCGCTCCTTGCGATGTCCTGGTCCTGCGTGATTGGCAGGACGGCGACTTCCGGAAGGTGATCGTGTGCGCGGATTTTTCACCATCGTCTAGCAAGGTCCTGGAGCGCGGTGTCGCCCTAGCGGAGGAAAACGGAGCAGCTCTTGAAATCGTCCACGTCATGTATCCTCCATCGAAGGACATCTGGGGCGAAGTCCTCGATCATGCAATGGACTCGCCGCTGAGTTACGCGGATGAGTGCCGCACAAAGGTGAAACGGGAAATGGATGCGTTGCTCTCCAGCCAATCCGCCAACCTCACGAAAATCCAGCACCAACCGGTCATTCTCGAATCCGAGTCCTCGGCCATGGCCCTCACCCGATACGCCCAGGAAAGTGGGGCCGATCTGGTAGTCATGGGGACGCGCGGCCAGTCCAAGCTGGCCAGCCATTTCATCGGCACAAATGCGGAAAAACTGATGCAAGACGCCACCGTCTCGGTGTTCGCGGTCCGGTTCTGATCATCCTTGCAACCCGATTTCCGCAACACCGCAGAACGATCATTCCTCAGGTTGCGGCTTCAGCGGGCGGTCGACCAAAAATTTCCATCCCCATCCACCATCCCAGGCGTGGATTTTCTTTCCGTCCTCCCACTTGGATGCTGTTAGACCAGTCTTCACCCGGTATGCGGCGCGCAACCGGTCGTCCGTGATGCGGATGACGAAAAAACCGACATCGGTGTGGCCGTCGTTGATCCAGTGGATCGGCTTGGCACCCTCATCCGGTGCCCATTTGCCGATACCCGTGCCGGTATGGCCGAATAGATAGAGGACTAACTGATAGGGCTCCACAACCTGATGAAATGCTTTCCAATCCTCCTCGCACCACCAATTCGTGTCGAATCCGCAATGCGCCGCAATCACCACGGGACGCCCGCTTTTCCCAACTTTCTCCGCCAGATCCAGCTTCAAAAACGACAGCGCGTCCTGCGGATCATGCCACACTGGCGAATACCGGACGCTCTGATGCTGCGCGTCCGCCGGATAGATGTTGAGTTGCACGAAATGCACGTCCTCCCAATCCCACGAATAGTGCAATCCGTTCGCGGAGACATGGCTGATCAGCCCCTTTTCCTTCCGGATGCGGTTGCGCTCGATGATCATCGCCTGGGTGCTGAATCCATGCTTCTCACGCCCCACCGGCGGTCCGTCATGATTGCCGAAACCCTCGAAAACCGGGATGGTTAGAAGCCCGTCGCTGCCATCCAAGCCGAAATCCCTGACAAACATGCCGAACTGCTCGCGGGTGACGTTGCGCCCGTTCCGCAGGCGATCGCCGTCATCTATCAGATCCCCCGGCATCAGCAGTCCTTGGGGTTTCGCAATCGGCCCGCCACCAAGTTCCTGGGGCCAGGACTCCTCATGCATCCGGTTCATTTCGATGACCGAAGCGCGGATCAGATCGTTGTGATGACCTTGCTTGTGATCATTTTCCCGATAATGGCTGTCCGAAGTGGAAAGAAATGTTAGATCGCGCGCGTCGGTCGTCGTGATCGTCAGGCAGCCGAACAGAAGGTGGGCCAGGGTTTTCATGGGATTCACCCCACGGATACGCTTGCATCGGGCGATTGTTCCAAATGCATGAAACCGCATGCAAAATCACAGCAACAGTGCGATCTGCTCGCCGGGTCCATGGACGCCTTCGATGAGAATGCCTTCAACATCGGCGGTCTTCGAAGGGCCGGTGCACCAGATGATGTTGGGACTTTCGCCGAAGGCGGAAATCGCGTCAGGGATCGTGCGATGGATCGTGCCCCGCTCCAAAACCGCCACGTGCACCCACGGCGAAAGCGCGGCGAGACGATGCGAGGTCAAGTCGTCATCGATGATCACCGAGCCGGACTCGGCGATCGCGCCGGTCGCCCGGGTGATGCCGAACTCGTAATCATCATAGCGGTCGCGGTCGTAGGTCGTTTCAACCGTCAAGCCGGCCGCGGCAAGCGGCGCGCCAATGGCATCGAACAGAACGGGGTCACAATATCCATGCAGACGCTTCCCGTCTTTCAGAAACCCGATCAGAGTCTCTAACGAATCCATCGGGCGGCCGTTCACGGCGGTGAAATTGCGGGAAAAGATCGCCCACAAATCGTCGCCAGCGAGCTTCGGCTTCGAATGGAGCACCGCCGGATCATACCGCGGATACACCGCACGGGCTTTGAGCGCGGACGTGGCGGACTCGATTTTCTCGAAAATGGCGGAACGGGAATCCATGCCGCGACGATGGCCGATGGACTGCGGCGGAGTCAACCGCAGAGGCTTCGCCAGTCCTTGCGGCGGCATTTTCAGTTGCCCGCCGCCCGCTGGCCGCGCACCGTCGGGCATGGGTCGCGGAGCAACAGGATTGCGTTGGACCGGCGCGCTGGCGTCCGGCGGAGCGGTGGCGTTGCTGATTCCCCCGTTTAACTTCGGCGGGCTCGCATGGCTCGCCCTTGCACCGATGCTGATCGCCCTCTGGTCGGTGCGCGGGAAACGGGCCGGACTTCGCGGCTTCCTGTTAGGTTGGGCGGCAGGCGCGCTTTCATTCGGCCTCCAACTCTGGTGGATCAGCGTGGTTTCAAGCCTCGGCGCAATGGTGATGGCGGTCTATCTTGGGCTTTTCTGGGGACTCTTCGGCTGGTTTGCCGCCACGATCGGAAATCCATGGCGCGAGCGTGATACCGCCGCCACCGACCCTCGGGCCGAGCGTCGTGCGCGAATGATGTCGGTCGATGCGCCCGGTAAGACTTCCGCCGCGCGCGCAAGCCTGCGCACCGCCTTCTGCCACGGCGCGGTCTGGGCGGGACTTGAATGGCTGCGCAGCTGGCTCTTCACCGGCTTCGGGTGGAACGGGCTTGGCGTGGCCTTCCACGAAACACTCGTCATGGCCCAGGCGGCGGATCTGTTAGGAGTCGCCGGGCTTTCACTGGTGCTTGTGTTCTTCCAAGCCACCTTCGTCCAGGCCGGTAGGCGACTATTTGAAAGCGCTCGCGAGGGCAAACGCTGCGCGCGTTGGGACTTCATCGTCGCGGCCACGGTCATCGCCCTTCTGATGGGCTACGGCCTCATCCGCATGGCCGCCACCAGCCGCACGGAATCCGTTAGACTGAAGGCCTTGTTGATCCAGCTCAACATCCCGCACGAGGGAGCAAGACAGCTTTGGGACATGTTCCAGGTCCACCAAGGTTACGAGGAAGAGACCGCAAAAGCCCTCGAAGAGATCGCCGCAGGGGACCAGCAACGCCTCAAGGATGCCATGGACGCCTCCAACGAAGGCGGAATCACCACCCGCTGGCCGGACTGGGTCCTCTGGCCCGAGTCCGCCCTCACCGGCCGTCTCCTCCGGGCCGACGATGGCGCTTGGGGCATGTGGATGGAAAACATCGAAACCATCCGCCAGGTCCGCCAAGCCGGACCATTCTCCCTCATCTATGGCCTCAACGAACTCGAAGCCGACCTCAATGGCGAAAATCTCGTCCAGCGACCCAAAGGCCGCGCCTTCAATTCCCTCGTCACCATGACCCCGGAGGACGACCTCCAAAGCTTCCGCAAACGCCACCTCGTCATCTTCGGAGAAACCATCCCGTTCGTCGATTCCCTCCCCTGGCTCAAGAAAATCTACGAACAACAGAGCGGCCAGGAATTCGGCGGCTCCTTCAGCCCCGGCGACTCGCTCGACCCGCTCCCGATGAACCTCAACGGCACACCCATCGGCATCATCCCCAGCATCTGCTTCGAAGACACCGTCCCCCGCCTCACCCGCCGCTTCGTCCGCCCTGGCCCTCAGATCATCGTCAACGTCACCAACGACGGCTGGTTCAAGGAGAGCCCAGCCGCCGCCCAACATTTCGCCAACGCCCGCTTCCGCGCCATCGAACTCCGCCGCCCCATGCTCCGCTGTGCCAACTCCGGCGTCAGCGCCGCCATCCAAGCCAACGGCTCCACCTCCCATCCTAACACCGGAAAACCCCAAATCCTCCGCGATCAAAACGGCAGCCACTTCACCCGCGGCTCCCTCCTCGCCGAGATCGACATCCCGCTCCAACCCGGCTTCTCACTCTACGCGATCATCGGCGACTGGGGCATCATCCTCATCGCCCTCTCCGGCCTCTCCATCGCCTGGCTCACCCGCAGGGCCGCCTGACCACCCTCATTTCCAACATTTGCGCACTCTTTCTGGCCCTCCCGCACGGTTCCTGCTGTAACCCCCCGCGTGACACGCGAACATCAACGCCTGCTGGAAGACCGCCACCGCGGAAACAACTGGAAACGTTGGGGCCCCTATCTCAGCGAACGCCAATGGGGCACCGTCCGCGAAGACTATTCAGACCACGGAAATTCCTGGTCCGTCTTCCCTCACGACCACGCCCGCCGCCGCGCCTACCGCTGGGGCGAGGACGGCCTCCAAGGCTGGTGCGACCGCCAATGCCGCATGTGCTTCGCCCCCGCCCTCTGGAACGGCAACGACTCCATCCTCAAGGAACGCCTCTTCGGCCTCGGCGGAAACGAAGGCAACCACGGCGAGGACGTGAAGGAATGCTACTACTACCTCGAATCCACACCCACCCACTCCTACACCAAAGCCCTCTACAAATACCCCCACGCCAAATTCCCCTACACCGAAATCCGAGAGGAAAACACCCGCCTCGGCCGCGAAGGCCCCGAACTCGAACTCGCCGACATGGGCCTCTTCAACCAAGGCCGCTACTTCGACGTCATCCAGGAAATCGCCAAACGCAGCCCAGAAGACATCCTCTGGCGCATCACTCTAACAAACCACGGCCCGGACCCCGCTCCCGTCCACCTCCTCCCCACCCTCTGGTTCCGCAACATCTGGAAATGGGGCAGCCCACACGAAGCCCCGCTCCGCAAACCCTCCATCGCCCTCCACGAAGGCCACCTCTTTGCCTCCCACGAAACTCTCGGCGACTTCCTCTTCCACGCCGACTCCCCCGATCTAACAAACCCACCCGCCTGGCTCTTCACCGAAAACGAAACCGACAACCCCACCATCCACGGCACCCCTAACAACGGCCCCGTCAAGGACGCCTTCCACAAACACCTCATCCACGCCGACAAGGACGCCCTCTCGCCGCTCCCCATCGGCACCAAGGCCGCCGCCCACTTCTCCTTCACCATCCCCGCCGGAGCCACCGTCACCGTCCGCTGCCGCCTCCATCCCGCAGGAAAAAACAATGGCATCGAAGCACTCCAACAATTCGACGAAACCTTCGCCGAACGCATCGCCGAATGCGACGAATTCTACAACCACGTCATCCCAAAGGAACTCTCACCCGAAGAATACCTCATCTGCCGCCAAGGATACGCCGGCCTCCTCTGGACCAAACAATTCTATCACTACGTCATCAAGGACTGGCTCGCCGGAGACAAATGCTTCCCCCCTCCCCCGGCCTCCCGCTACCACGGCCGCAATGCCGATTGGCAGCACTTCTTCGCACGCGACATCCTCTCCATGCCCGACAAATGGGAATACCCATGGTTCGCCGCGTGGGACTCCGCGTTCCACATGATCCCCTTCGCCTCCATCGATCCGGACTTCGCCAAACAACAACTCCTCCTCCTGCTCCGCGAGTGGTACATGCACCCGAACGGACAACTCCCCGCCTACGAATGGAACTTCTCCGACGTCAACCCCCCCGTCCACGCATGGGCCGTCTGGCGCGTCTATAAAATCGCCGACCCCAAAGGCTCCCGCGACCTCCTCTTCCTCGAACGCTGCTTCCAGAAACTCCTCGTCAACTTCACCTGGTGGATCAACCGCAAGGACGTCGAAGGCCGCCACGTCTTCGGCGGCGGATTCCTCGGCCTCGACAACATCGGCGTCTTCGACCGCTCCCACGCCCTCCCCGATGGCGGACGCCTCCATCAGGCCGACGGCACCGCATGGATGGCCTCCTACTGCCTCCTCATGCTCGCCATGTCACTCGAACTCGCCACCGAAAACCCCGCCTACGAGGACATCGCATCCAAATTCTTCGAACACTTCGTCGCCATCACCGATGCCATCAACTCCCTCGGCGGCACCGGCCTCTGGGACGAACAGGACGGCTTCTACTACGACCAGCTCATCATCAACCACGACGCACCCATCCCCCTCCGCATCCGCTCCCTCGTCGGCCTCCTCCCCATGTGCGCCGTCACCGTCCTCAAACAAACCACCATCGAAGCCCTCCCAGGCTTCCGCAAACGCATGGATTGGTTCCTCAGCACACGCCCCGAACTCCTCAAATACATCAAGGTCCGCCGCGGCCCCGACGGCGTGAAATCCGGACACTGCCTCCTCGCCATCCCCTCCGAGGCACAACTCCGCCACACCCTCCGCCGCATGCTCGACTCCGCCGAATTCCTCTCCGACTTCGGCATCCGCTCCCTCAGCAAAGCCCACGACGCCACCCCCTTCGTCTTTGAACACGGCGGCCGACGCAACGAAGTCCGCTACACCCCCGGCGAATCCAACACCGACATGTTCGGCGGCAACTCCAACTGGCGCGGCCCCATCTGGTTCCCCACCAACTTCCTCATCATCGAAGCCCTCGAACGCTACCACCACTTCTACGGCGACTCCTTCAAAATCGAATACCCCACCGGCTCCGGCATCGAAAAATCCCTCAAGGAAATCGCCATCGACCTCTGCGACCGCCTCATCTCCCTCTTCTGCCCTAACAAAAACGGAGACCGCCCCTGCTTCGGCGACGCACCCCGCTACTCCGACGTCCCCCACTGGCAAAACCTCCTCCTCTTCCACGAATACTTCCACGCCGAAACCGGCGAAGGCCTCGGCGCCTCCCACCAAACCGGCTGGACCTCCCTCGTCGTCAAACTCGTCAAAGACCGCCGCGAAAAACTCATCAACTGACCCTGCCCCACCACTCCCCCCGCCCATCCCCGGATTTTCCTTGCATTCCCCCACCCCGCGCGCTTCATTCCGCGCCCACACCTAACCTGGGACGGCCCGGCGAACGCTGGTCCCATCCCCTACCAACATGAGCGACAACGCAATCAACCTGAAAGACTACCAACTTCACGAAGGTGACACCGGTAGCGCACCCTATCAAGTGGCCCTGATGACCCAGCGCATCTTCCACCTCACGGACCACCTCAACATTCACAAAAAGGATTTCTCGTCCCGCCGCGGCCTGCTCAAGCTGGTCTCGCAACGCCGGAAACTCCTCGACTACATCAAGGCAGGCTCCGAAGAGAAATACCAGCAGGTCATCCAAGGCCTCGGACTCCGCCGCTAACCCCATTTTTGCAAAACCGCCACGAGGAATCCCCCGTGGCGGTTTTGCCAATACCCCCGGACACCTCCTGTTCCGTCCGGGGCTCGGGACAAAATTCCATCCGCCCGCCGCCTCTCCGCGACTGGCGGGTTTTGTCTTGAAAGAACCAACGCCCCGAAGGCATCCGGCCAACTGGGCACCGCAGGCACAGAAAAAGAAGAAAGAAGAAAAGACAATGAACATCCATACCCTCACGGCCGACGTCGGAACCAACCCGATGACGTTCGAAACCGGCAAAATTGCCAAACTCGCCGATGGCGCCGTCACCGTCCGCTGCGGCGACACCATCATCCTCGTCACCGCCGTTTCCGCCACCAAGGTGAAATCCGGCCAGACCTGGTTCCCACTTTCCGTGGAATATAAGGAAAAAGCCACCGCTGCCGGCGTTTTCCCCGGCGGCTACTTCA
>SYAP01000231.1 GCA_005787565.1 Verrucomicrobiaceae bacterium
CTGGTTGTTCGAGGTGAAAACGCTCGGGCGGGACAGAACGCTGAAGTCGGTTTTGGATTGGAGGGCGTTGATGAACACGCGGAGGTCGCTGCCGATTTTCCCGTAGAGGTTGAGGCCACCGCCAGCTAAGACGCCGGGATCGAAGGGAGTGGCGGGATCAAGGTCCAAACCCGGACCATTTCCAGCTCCACCACGGCCACCGTAATCGCCATCGCCATCAAGGAAGAGGTAGTCTATTCCAAGCTTCTTCTCGTCATCTAATGTAACTTGCCCAATGACCGTCGAGATCATGACCTGGTCGGCTTTGACATCGACCTGATCGAGGAGTTTTTCGATGATTTCGACGCCGGCGGGTGGGCCTTGGACGACGATGGAGTTGGTGATGTTGTCGGCGACGAGGAGGGTGCGACCGATGAGGCGGGATTCAGGAGCGGACGAGACGTTGGATTGGCTCAGAGAGCTGCCGCCACCGCCACCTTGGCCGCCGATGCCGCTTTGGTTATTGTTGCCGTTTTGACCGCCGAATTGGCTGGAGTTGTTGCCGAGTTGGGATGTGCGATTGCTGGTGGAACGGTTGCTGCCACCAGTGGGCCCGCCGGATGGACCGCCGCCAACGCCAGCGGCTCCGCCAGCTCCTGCTCCGGTGCCGGTGCCGGTGAAGGCGCGGTTGAGGGCGTCTTCGGCGATATTGAGGAAGTCATTGACGGGAAGGAACTTGAGTTTGCGGCGGAGGAAGTTGCGGTCGTCGCTCTTGGTGTCGAACTCGCGGACGAGGCCTTCGATGAAGAGGATGTCCACCGGGCGGCCCATGGCGAAGATGCGGTTGGTGCGGGGATCCGGGATGATCTGGACCGGGGTCTGCTCGCCGGAGGATGAGCTTTCGCCGCCGGGGATGTTGGGAGCGGCAGCTCCGGGTGCCGGAGCGGCGGGTGCAGCGGGGGCTTGGGCGCGCTGGATGCCGGCGGTGGTCTGCGTTTGCTGCTGGCTGGTGAGGAGTTCGTTGAGCGTGGCAGCGAGCTCGGTGACGTCCGCAAACTGGACCGGGATGAAACGGGTGGATACCTGCGAGGAGGGTTGGTCGATTTCCTCCTTCATGCGGATCAGGGAGCGGACCAGCGAGGTGTTTTCCGTGATGACAATGGAAGCGGCGTTCGGGACGGCGGTGATGGAGCCAAAGGCACCGAATTGGCCGACGATGGTGGTGAAGGTGCGGACGGCTTCATCGGGTTTGATGTAGTCGAGCTTCATGACGTAGGAAATCACGGCATCGCCTTCGGGAAGCGGGGTGGTTTCGTCGTAGACGTCGAGGCGGATGTTGTTGGGCTTGGTGCCGCCGGTGGCGAGGGTGAGGAAGACGAGGTTCTCGTCTTCTCCGTCTTGGACGAAGATGAAATTCTCGATGGTGGCGGCTTTTTTGAGGAGTTCGGCGGCTTGAGCGTAGGTCAGCGGGTCTTCGGGGCTGGCTTCCTGCACAAAGGCGAATTCCGCGGTGGCAGCGGCGGAGGCGACGATGACGCGCTTGCCGGTGTATTGGCGGAAGTAGCCGGCGAGTTCGATGCCGTTGAGCTTGGGAAGGGTGATGTCTTCGACGATTTTCCGCTCGGCGAGAGGAATGCCCGCTTGTGGGTCGGCCACGGGGCGTGCGCCCGGGACGTTTCCTTGGCCGGCACCGGGGATGGGCGGGCGGACGGGGATTTGGGGTGCGCCGGGGATGGGCGGGGCAGGAACCGGAGCCGGGGCGGGCGGTTGTCCCGCTGGATTGGCGGGAGTGGCTGGCTGGCCGGCGGGTGCTGGATTTTCAGCTTCGGGCTGCTGGGCGATGGCCGGAATCAATCCGAACAGAAGGAGGGCGGCGAGGCGGGCGGGTGACATGAAGTTAGGGAGCGGAGAGGTGAGAGCTTGGAGCGGGAGGAAATGGGTTAGCGGCGGTCCGGGCGGCGGTTGTTGTCACGACCACCACTTGGTTGCTGTGGGGTGGGGACGGGCGGCTGGACGACGCGCGGGCGGGGCTGGCGGGCGTTCGGATCGGCAGGGTTGGTTGGCAATGGCGGCTGACCGGGAACCTGTGGGCGCTGCTGTTGCTGCTGTTGGGGAGGGGGCGGGGTTTTGAGGGTGAGAAGTTCCGGTTCGAACTCGACGGTGCCTTTGTTGCTTCCTTGGGAAAGGTGGACGACGGTGCCGAGGGGATTGCCGGGTTTTCGCTCGATGGAGATAACCTCGAAGTTGTTTTCGGTGTCCTTGCGATGGGAATCGAAGCTGTAACGCTCGTCGGGTTTCTTGCGGTTGATGACGGTGACGCGGAAGCCGCCTTGGACGGGGGCGACGCCGATGAGCGCGTAGTCTTCCAGCGGGTTGGGGCCGGCGACCGGGCCATCCGGAGGCGGTGGCTTGGAGGTGAAGGGGGAATTGCTCACCAGCTGCATGTATTTGGTCAGCGGTTGCTTGCGCGGAATGTCGGCGAAAACCGTGGAGACGAGGGCCAGGAGGAGGAAGAGTGGTTTCATCTGGAGGTGGTTGATGAGGGTTCAGGCATCCGGTGCGGCGGGGACGAACCACTGCTCGACGATGACGGTGCAGTCGATTTTGGTGTCGTCCTCACGGTCGGGACCGAGGCGGAGGAGGGTGACGGCGCGGAATTGTTCGGGGAAGTTGATGCGGTCGAACCAGCGGTAGAGGGATTGCTCGGTGCCGAAGACCTGGAACTGGACTTTCACGCGGTGGTAGTTGGGACCGGTGGTGTCGGTATCGAGCGGGCGCTGGGTCTTGATGGTGAGGCCGGAAGAGATGGCTTCGCGCTCGGCGAGTTGCTGGAGGGTGCTCTGGACTTCCTGGGGAGCGGCGGGCTGGGGTTCGTATTTGGCGAGCCAGTCCATTTCCTGAGAGACTTGGGAGCTCATGGTGCGGAAGTTTTCCGCGTTGGCGAGTTTGAGCTCGGCGTCCTTCTTTTTCGATTCCACCGAATTGCGCTGGGAGGTGTAGAAATTGAATCCCAGCAGATTGAGGATGAAAAACCCTGCGGCGGCAAAGAGGATCAGCAGGTTTTTTTCGCGTGGTGACATGGTGGCGTTATGGGGAAAATGCCGCTGGGGCGTGAAATTGTCGGTGGGGCGAATTAAGGCTGGCCGGTGGTGGGCACGGTTCCGGTGATGACGAACTCCCAACCGCGGGTGGATTGTTGTGGTGCGGGCGGGGACCAATCGAAGGCGAGGTCGTTGCTTTTGTTGAGGGCGAGGTCGAACTGGTTGACGGCGGGGAGCTGGGGAGCCTCGCCGATGAGTTTGATCTCGGTGGCGGAAATTTCCGCGGTGCGGAGGCGGAGGCCGCTGTTGTTGGGGATGCAGCGGGCGATGCGGAGGAGGATATCGACGGGGGCGTTGTTGACGTCGATGGCGTGGGCGAGTTCGTCCCATTTCGCGATGTGGGTGGCGTAGGCGATGCCTTCCGGTTCGGCGGCCGTGGCCTGGGCGAGGAGTTTGTTGGTGGTTTGGGTGTCTTTCCAGAGGCCGTATCCGAACCAGCCGATCAGGCCGAGGTAGAAGAGGGCGACGGCGGCAATGGAGAGCTTGATGATGTTGCGGCGGCGCGCTTCGCGGCGGGCGGCGCGGACGTCGGCGGGGAGAAGTTTGCTGCGCTGCTCCGGCAACACGGGTGCGGGGCGCGGGGCAACCTGGACAGGCGCGGTGAAGGCTCCTTGAAGGGCTCCCGCGCTGGGATTTTCGCCGGGGGCGTAAAAGAAGACATGATCGGGAGCGAGCTCAATGCCTTGGAGCGAGAGCTGGATGACGGCGAGGCGGATTTCGCGGACGAGCGAGTCTTCCGGAACGGCGGACGAGAGGGCGGTAGCCTGGCAGTAAACGAGTTGGCCGTTCTGGGTGATCGAGAACACCCAGCGTCCGAGTTCTTTCCAGACGTTGAGGCGGCTGCCATCGAGCGGCAGGGCGCGGGCGGAGAGATCGAATTCCTTGGGTCCGCGTTTGGGGAGATCGCCTTCCGCGGGGTCGCGCAGAATGACGGAAAGGATCGATGTTTCCTCGCCTTCGCGGGCAATGACGAACTGGTCGGTGAGCTGGCCGGCCATCGGATCGGGGCGGAGGCCCTGGCGCTCGGCGTGGAGGGCGGCGAGGTCTGAAAACAGCGAGTCGTCCTCGCTGGCAACGCGCATCGGGATGGCGGTGATGGCTTTGACCGGGAAAAGCAGGGTGAGCTCGCCCGGGGGCAGGGAACCGAGGTCCGAGGCGCGGGTGATTTCGGTGGCGGTATGGAGGGTGAAACCGGTGCCGGGTTGGCCGGACCAGATTTCCCAGCCGGTTTCACCGGGGAAAAGCAGGAGTTGATCAGTGGTTTTGCTCACGGGATGATTTCTTCGTAGCGTTCGAGAAGGGCGGGGCGTCCGGTGCGGTTGCGGACGATGACGTTGATGCGGCGTTTGGCTCCGGCGGCGTAACCGGTGCTTTCGATGCGGGTGGTGGTGTCGTTGACGTTGAACCGCTGGACAATGTCGGGGCGGATACTCGCGTCCACGCCCAAAAGTGCAAGCGCCGCGTTGACGTCTTGGAAGGGGACGTCGTCGGTCGTGTCGCGAATGCCGTCGGGGCCGGCGACGGTTTCGGGGATGATGGTGGCTTGTTCGAGCGAAACATCGGCCGCGGCGGCGATGAGTTCGGCGCGGGCTTCGTTGATGTCGAGGGCACCGGCGCTCCAAATGGTGAACCAGTCGCGCCAATCGGGTTTCACGGCTTCGACGAGATTCATCCCGCGAACGAGGGCGACTTCGTCGATGTGGTAAAACGGACGGTTGAAGGGTTGGTTGAGGCGGCCTTGTTCCTCATACCAATCGACCTCAGCGCCGTTGAGCGAGACTTCGTCATCGGCATCGATCCAGTCGGCGAGGGCATCGGCGATGGCTTGTGCGGTATCGAGATCAAGGCCCCAGTCGATGAACATGGTGCGGAACAGTTCCTTGTCCTCGCGCAGGATGATGGCGTTGATGTTGAATCGGCCGCCTTCGGAAATGACGCGGACGTCGAAGCCTTCGCCGGTTTCCTCATTGAACTGCTTGAGGAGGGGATCGGAGCGTTTGACGACGGGATTGGAACCAATGGCGATGCCCATTTCTGCGATTTGCCGGGCGCGCGAGCCGTGGACTTTCGCGGTCGCGAGTTCCATGTCGAACGAGATCACGCGGATCGCAGCCAGGCTGGCGATGCCGAGGATGGCGATGAGCGTCAGCACGGCGACCAGCGCGGCACCGCGGGGAGAACGCTTGGATCTGCGGGTGGGGCTCATCTTGAGGGAGGAGTTGGGATTTCAATGTTCACACCGCCGCCACCCGGTCCTCCAGGACCTCCGGGGCCGACGCCTAGTCTCCCGGGTCCTTGTCCGCCGTCCGGCCCCCCTGGGATTGGAACGTTTCCACCGCCAGGCTGCTGGCCGCCGCCCTGCTGCTGCGTCATTTGGCGCATCAGCACTTCGGGGTTCTGTTTTGGCGGGATCCAGAAGATATGGCGGATTTCCTCACCATCCTTGCCGATGGCCATGATCAGTTCCATTTGGAGCGGCAACCGGCCTTGGAGGTCCCAGTCGTATTGCCATTCCATGGTTCTGCCATCGAGGACGCGCCATTCGAAATAGGCGACGTCGGAAAGAAGGACGATTTCCGCCATCGGCTCGTTGTCCAACACCGCCATGCTGTTACCGTCGTTGGACTCGGAGTCCTCGAGGATTTCGTTTTCGTAGTAGCGCAGGACGATGTCGAGAAAGCCGGTGCGCCGCATCACGGTGGAGAGCTGGACGGCCTTGGCAACGCGGGCTTCGCCGCCCCAGTTGAAGGTGAGCGGGACGTTCTGGAGGGTGAGGTCCGTTAGATAAAGACGTCCGCTTTCCTCGACCTTGAGATCGAAGCGGGTGTTGCCGGGAAGATTGGAAAAACGGTTTCCCAACAGCTCGAAAAACGCCTGCTTGAGCATTTCCTCATTCTGCGTTTTGACGACGCTCTGCCCCAAGGCCAGCGAGGTGCTCGCAGTCCTGGTGACCATGCCGATCAGCAATGCGAGCAGGGCGATCGCCAGCACCAGTTCCAACAAGGTGAAACCGGTGGTCCGGGGCGGGGCGGCGGCAGAGGTGAGTTTCACGGCGGTTTACGGCTGATAGAGACGCCCGTAGCGCCAGGTTTCGACGGAGCGTTCCTGCCACGCGCCATTTTCAAACCAGTGGGCGGTCACGGTGATGCGATACATCTCCTGCAACAACTGGCCTTCCTCGTTCTCGATTTCATCGAGAATCTCGATCATCGTATCGAGCTCAATCCCGGTTTCGCCGACAGGCGTGCTGGTGGTTCCTTCCTCAAGGACGGGGAGGGACAACGTTTCGTCGAGGGCGGTTTCCAAAATGCGCGTGATGCGCAGTTCGCTTTGACTGAGTTCCGCAGCCTTCGCCATTTGTTGGAGCGCCACGGTGAATCCGGTCGCGGCAATGCCGAAAACGCCAAGCGCAAGCACCACCTCAAGGAGAAGGAATCCGCGTTTGGATCTGGATCGGGAGACGTTCATCGGGCTTCGAGTTGGCTATCGGCAATGGTGGCGGTGAGCGGATGGTAGGCGTCTTCGGCCCAACTGTCTTCCATGACGAATCGCACGCTGACCGGTTCGCACAAGCCATCGGGATCGAATCGCCAAATATGCACAGTGTTTTCCTTCATCGGCAACCATTGCTCGGAATTCCAACGGCGAAGCAGAACCGCCATGTTCTCAGGAACGCTAAAAACTTCGGGTTCCACTGCGCCGACTTCCTGACCGCCGATGGTGTTGCCGAGAGCCGTGAAGGTCTCGTCGGCACCCGCCTGGGCGAGCGGAAGCATGCGGATCTTGCCGAGGCGGAATTCAAGGGCGTAAGGTGTTTGTTTGAGGATCGAAATGGTGCGGGCACGCTTGGCGAGGAGCTCCACCTCGCCGGAAGCATTCTTAAGGGCCCGCTCGTCGGAGGAGAAAACCATCATGGTAATCGCCCCGCCAGTGACGATGGCGGCGATGGCCAGCACCATCACGATCTCGATGAGCGTGAAGCCGGAGCGGAAATCAGGCGTCCTGGCTGCTGAGGTCATCTTCGGTTCCTTGCTGGCCGTCTTTGCCTTTGCTGATGATTTCGAAATCGGCGGGGTTCTTCTTGCCGGGGAACTGATAGATATACTCCTGGCCCCATGGGTCGAGCGGCACCTTGTCCAGGATCCGCGTCCAACGGCGGGGCTGCGGGGCGCTGGTCGGCTTTTCGTAAAGCGCTTTGAGGCCTTGCTGCGAAGTCGGGAAGGTTCCCGCGTTGAGTTTATACATGGCTAGCGCGCTTTGCAGGCTCTTGAAATCGTTGTCCGCCTGCGTGAGCTTCGCGGAATCACCGATGTTGCGCATGGCGAAAATGGCACCGCCAAGAATCATGGCAATGATGCCGAGCACGATCACCATTTCGAGCAGGGTGAATCCGGCGTTGCGGCGAGGATGACGTTGGATGGAGTGAACTTTCATGGAGGATTTCTGGAGGTGGTTGGCGCGGAGGCTTTCACGGATGAAAACGCCGTGCGATAGAAAAGTTGTCGGGAAAAACCTCAGCCAGGGTAAAGCCCGGACCACAGTTTTCAAACCCAGGCGTTAACTCTTGCCATGCGCCCGTGATTTTTCCACCCCTTGTCGCACACACATGAACAAGGTCCTCATCATCGGAGCCGGCGGAGTCGGCAGCGTCGTCGCCCACAAATGCGCCATGGTTCCCGAGGTATTCGGAGAAATCACCCTCGCCTCCCGCACCGTCTCCAAATGCGAAGCCATTGCCGCCGAAGTCCTCCAACGCACCGGCCGCACCATCGCAACCTGCAAGGTCGATGCCGACAACGTCGCTGAAACCGCCACCCTCATCCGCAAAACCGGCGCCACCCTCCTCATCAACGTCGCCCTCCCCTATCAGGACCTCACCCTCATGGACGCCTGCCTCGAAGCCGGCTGCGACTACCTCGACACCGCCAATTACGAACCTCTCGACGTCGCCAAATTCGAATACTCATGGCAATGGGCCTACCACGAAAAATTCCTCGCCGCCGGACGCTCCGCACTCCTCGGCTCCGGCTTCGACCCCGGCGTAACCAACGTCTTCACCGCCTGGGCACTCAAACACCACTTCGACGAAATCCACACCCTCGACATCGTCGACGTCAACGGCGGTAACCACGGCAAGGCATTCGCCACCAATTTCAACCCCGAAATCAACATCCGCGAAGTCACCGCCCCCTGCCGCCACTTCGAAAACGGCGATTTCGTCGAAACCCCACCGATGTCCCACCACCAGTCCTTCACCTGCCCGGACGGCGTCGGCACCTATGAAATCTACCGGATGTATCACGAGGAACTCGAGTCCCTCGTCAAACACATCCCCACCCTCAAACGCGCACAGTTCTGGATGTCGTTCTCGCCCAACTACTTGAAACATCTCGAAGTCCTCCAAAACGTCGGCATGACCCGCATCGACCCCGTTTCCTACAACGGCGTCGAAATCATCCCCCTCCAGTTCCTCAAAGCCGTCCTCCCCAACCCCGGCGACCTCGGCCAAACCACCAAAGGCAAAACCTGCATCGGAAACATCATCACCGGCATAAAGGACGGAAAAAACAAAGCACTCTACGTTTACAACATCTGCGATCACGAAGCCTGCTTTGCCGAAGTCGGGTCCCAGGCGATATCATACACCACCGGCGTCCCCGCCATGATCGGCGCCAAGCAAATGCTCGCCGGAACCTGGCGCAAACCCGGCGTCTGGAACATGGAACAACACGATCCCGACGCCTTCATGGCTGACCTCAACACCCATGGCCTACCATGGAACTTCATCGAACTCCCCGTAGAAAACGCCCTCACGCTAAAAGTCGCGGACCAATGACACTTTCCGGAATAAATCCTGCGACCCAAAAATTCCCCTTGTCAGCCTTCCCCACCCAATCCACCGTTTGCCTCGTGAAGCTTCGCAAACCCTTTTTCCTCGCAACCATCGCTTCGTTGGCCATGTCCCACAGCGGTTGGGGCCAAATCTCGATGGCGTTCCAGACCACCAGGTCCTATCGCCAGAACCCGGACAACGTTGCATTCCAAGGCGGAGCTTTCGGCATCAACGTCACCGACGGAAACGCGGCCATCACAGGTTGCCCGCTCAATGGAAGCCCTATTTTCTTTGGCCCGGCCCCCCTGATTGGCTGCCAAATCGGCGCCACCGGACTGATTGCCAGTGGTGACATCGACCGCGATGGCATCCGCGACACCAACACCTACTGGGAAATCGTCAGCGTCCAGCCAGCCATCGCCATCGAACCTTTCCGCCCCGAACTGGTTCGCCTCTACGCCGCGCCTCCATCGCAACTTCCTCGCCCCCTTGGCCTTTTCGGCGAGTCGAGCTTCGTGATCTGGTTCAATATCCAAACCACAGCCATCCGCCAAAGTCCGATCACTGGTTACAATTTCGCGATCCCATACACCGCAGGTGAACGCAACCGTATGGACAACGAATTGGTCCATGGTCTCTACCAATTCACATTTCCACGCCTCGGCGCTCCAAATGTGCCCATCGGACTCAGCGTCACACACGCTCCCATCCCTGAGGGTCGCATCAAAAAAAACAACGTCTGGCAAGGCGTCCGCTTCCTATCCCCAACCCGTAAGCCATCCATGAATTGGTCTGCTGATGGATTCGTCCAGTACGACCCAAGACTAATCACCAAAATCTGCTGGGAAGGCAATGCCCAGAACATCGTCTATCCGCAGTCGGATCAGCTTTATTTCTCCCTTCGTGGGTTCAATCCGGACACCCTCCCGATTCCCAACAATCCAACCGCACCTGTCGGAGACCCTGTCTTCCCGCCAATCGTCGGACCCACCGAAGCCCGAGTCCTCCTCCCGTCCCCCATCGACACGGAATTCGTCATGCCTCCATTCGTTCGCCCCGTTGGCAGCGAGGCCGTTGTCCGCCTCACCTTGGAACGTGCGCTCCCATCCAGTCTAATCACCACCGACCGCGCCACACGGCACTTCGAACTCCCAGTGCGCTTCGTCGATACCTACGAGGGCTGGGCTGTCATCACCTTTCCCTTCGGATCTCCATCTTCCGTCACTGCCCCAGATGCTGACCCGGACGGCGACGGTAGAATCAACTCTCTCGAGTGGGCCTTGGGCTTCAACCCTTTGGTTGCGGACGCACCTCCAGCCGGTGGAGGCCTCCGATTCGTCCAATCCAACAAGAAAAGCACAAGTCAGGCTTCTGGATATTGGACCATCAGCTTCCCAAAACTCGCAAACCACGAATCAGCACTATCCTACAAGGTCGAGTTCAGCGATGGAGACCTCGGAAATTGGCGCGAGATTGGCAACTCCGATCCGAATTGGACCGTCGAAATGCCAATCAGCTCCACTGAAATTGTCGTGAAAAGCAAATCTCCCGAGCTTTCAGGCAAGGGTTTCTTCCGGGTGAAAACCAACTACAACCCAACCCCCTGATCGCATGCCAGGTGATGCCGCGCCGAGCATGCTCCATGACGGCTTCATCAAACTACAGCACACCTCTTGGAATCATCGGCCAAACCTCAAGACAGCCCCCACATGGCTGATCCCATCATCGGCACCACCGAAGCCCTGATCGGTCATCTGGGCGTCGATGATTCCATCGGTTCCCAGCCCAGAATCTGCGCGATCGATACCGAGGCGGACAGCCTCCACCGCTACCGCGAATCCCTCTGCCTCATCCAGTTCACAGATGGCAAGGACTGCGTCCTCATCGATCCCCTCTCCATCGAGGACCTTTCCCCTCTCGGTACCTACCTCGAAAACAGCATCCTCTGGATGCACGGCGCCGACTACGACATGACCATGCTCAAACGGCAGTTCGGCACCCTGCCGCCCGTCGTTTACGACACCCAGATCGGAGCCCGCCTTCTCGGCGCAAGACGCTTCGGCCTCGCCGACCTGGTCCTCCGCTACTTCGACATCGAACTCTCCAAATCCTCTCAAAAAGCCGACTGGGGAAAACGTCCGCTCTCACCAAAAATGGTCGAGTACGCCCTCAACGACGTCCGCTACCTCCTCCCCATGGGCGAACAGATCGTCGAAAAGCTCAAAGACTTGGATCGCTACCAATGGTTCGAGGAAAGCTGCGAGGCCGCCCGCCTCAAAGTCCTCGAGCGGGACGACTCCAAAGAGGAAATCTGGCGCATCCAAGGCTCCGGAAAGCTCGACCGCTACGGCCTCGCATGCCTTCGCGCCCTCTGGAACTGGCGCGATCAGGAAGCCGCCACCTGGGATCGCCCATCCTTCATGGTCGCCCCAAACCGCGTTCTCATCGAATGGGCCACCGCCCTATCGGAAAAACAGAAAATCTCCCTTCCCCAACACTACCGCAGCGACCGACTCAAACGCTTCCGCGATGCCCTCGCCGAAGTCGATGCCATGCCCCAGTCCGAATGGCCGGAACGCCTCAAAAGCCTCCGCCGCAAACGCGATCGCGACTTCGACCAAAAACTCGAAATCCTCCTCAAATCCCGCGATAAAATCGCCGCGGAACTCGATGTGGAAGGCTCCCTCATCGCCGCGCGCGCTGCCCTCGAAACCATCGCCAGCGGCGAGGCCGAACCCGCCGAACTGCTCCTCAAATGGCAGTGCTCATGCCTCGGCCTCCACTAACCGAATCGCAGCTTCCCGCTTGCCCCTGCCGGATTCACTTGCAAACTTACCACCCGTGGAAACCCCCGGATCCAACCCGTTAGAAACCCCGACTGCCGGCAACATTCGCTTCGCCTGCCACAGCTGCGGCACCATCCTTTCCATCCCCGCGGCACAAGCCCACGCCTCCGGCCCCTGCCCCACCTGCAAAACCTGGCTCACAGGCCCCACAAAACCCAAAACCCTGCCCGTCCCCCCTCTCGCAATCGCCCCAAAACCAACCCCCTCCCACCCCTCCTCCCCCCAAAAAAAACGCGGAAAAGGCCACCTCATGGCAGACTCCATGATCGATCACCAGCATCTCGAACAACGCGAAACCCTGCGCACCATCAAGGTCATCGCCTTCATCGCACTCGCCCTCTCCTTCTGCCTCGCCGTCGCCTGGTTCATGAAGGGCTGGGCCAGCCAATAACTGGATTTTAAATCATTGATCAACAATGATTTAGGAGGTTGAAAAATCCTCCCGGAAAACCGCGCGGAAAGAGACAAAGTCCTTGTTTCCCGTGCCTGAATTTCAGACCCTTCCCCCGCCCTATGTCCGATACCCCGAACGAGCCAGAACAGGCCCAAACCAAGGTCGCATCCGAGCAGCAATACGACGCCGCACAGATCGACAAACTCGAAGGTTTGGAGGCCGTCCGCAAACGCCCCGGCATGTACATCGGAGACCCCGATGAACGCGGCCTCCACCACTGCGTTTTCGAAGTCCTCGACAACTCCATCGACGAACACCTCGCCGGATACTGCTCCCGCATCAAAATCGCCATCCACGTCGACGGATCCATCTCCATCTCGGACAACGGCCGCGGAATCCCCGTCGACATGCACCCGAAATTCGGCATCCCAGCCGTCGAACTCGTCCTCACCAACCTCCACGCCGGCGGAAAATTCGGCCAAGGAGCCTACAAATACTCCGGCGGCCTCCACGGCGTCGGCGCCAAATGCGTCAACGCCCTCGCCGACTGGTTCCGCGCCGACATCATGCGCAACGGCAAAATCCACCGCATCGGCTTCGAACGCGGCAAAACCACCCAACCCCTCCACGTCGTCGGCGAAGTCGACCCCAAGAAAACCGGCACCACCATCACCTTCTTCCCGGACGCCACCATCTTCGTCGATACCATCGAATTCAAGTTCGACCGCCTCGCCACCCGCCTCCGCGAACTCGCCTTCCTCAACCCGGGCCTCACCATCGACCTCGAGGACGAACGCCCGGAATCCGCAAAAAAAACCTCCTTCTTCTACGCCAAAGGCATTGAGGAATTCGTCGTCCAACTCGGCGAAAACAAAACCGTCATCCACGACACACCCGTCATCCTCTCCGGCAAACGCCAGATCGAACTCGACTACGACGGCAAACAAACCACCGATGACGTCTTCGCCGACGTCGTCTTCCAATACAACGACTCCTACAACGACCAGATCCTCTGCTTCGCCAACTCCATCCCCAACGGCGACGGAGGCACCCACCTCACCGGCTTCCGCACCGCACTCACCCGCGGCATCAACCAATACGCCAAAGCCAACAAGATCCTCAAGGACAAGGACCCCGCCCTATCAGGCGATGATGTTAGAGAAGGCCTCGTCTGCGTCATCTCGGTGAAAATGCCCAACCCGCGCTTTTCCTCGCAAACCAAGGACAAACTCGTCAACACCGAGATCGAAGGCGTCGTCTCCTCCATCGTCTACGAGGGAATCATGCAATACTTCGATGAAAACCCGGCCCTCGCCCGCAAGGTCATCGAAAAATCCGTCAACGCCGCACGCGCCCGCGAAGCCGCACGCAAAGCCCGCGAAACCGTCCGCAAATCCGCGCTCTCCGGCGGCGGACTCCCCGGCAAACTTGCCGACTGCTCCGAACGCGACCCCGCCAAATCCGAACTCTACATCGTCGAAGGTGACTCCGCAGGCGGCTCCGCC
>SYAP01000232.1 GCA_005787565.1 Verrucomicrobiaceae bacterium
CCTGGGGTCGGTGCGTATTTGGCCGTCGCCGATGCGGCGGATGATTTCGGGGTAGTCGTGGGGGCGGGCGGTGCGGCTGGCGAGGAGGGTGAGTTCGCGGCGGGGGACGACGGGGGCGTGGGGGAAGGAGAGGGTGCCGGTGGTGATGCCGACGTAGACGATGCGGCCGGTGAAGGCGGCGAATTCGAAGCAGTGGGACATGGATGCGGCGCTGCCGGTGGCGTCGATGACGAGGTCTGCGAGGCGGCCGTCGGTGGCTTCGAGGATGCGCTGGATGTCTTCCTGTGGATCGGTGGCGGGGAGGGTGGTGACGGAGGGGATGTGGTGGTCGATGAAGTCGAGGCGTGATTGGACGCGGTCGAGGACGATGACGTGGAGGTCGAGGAGTTTGAGGAATTCGAGGCAGGCGAGGCCGATGGGTCCTGCGCCGATGACGAGGGCGGTTTCTCCGGGTTGGGGGTTTCCGCGGTGGACGGCGTGTTTGCCGATGGCGAGGGTTTCGACGAGGGCGAGTTGGTCGTAGGTGAGGTGGTTTCCGGGGTGGAGTTTGCGTGCGGGGACGGTCCAGGCGGAGGTGCGGAGGCCGCCATCGGTGTGGACGCCGAGGACCTGGACGCCGGGGCAGCAGTTTGAGGAGCCTTTTTGGCTGGTGGGGGTGGCGGGATCGTTGATGTAGGGTTCGAGGGAGCAGCGGTCGCCGGGTGTTAGATGGGTGACGCCGGGGCCGACTGCGAGGATTTCGAGGCCGAGTTCGTGGCCGGGGATGCGTGGGTAGGAGAAAAAGGGCATTTTGCCGAGGTAGCCTGAGAGGTCGGTGCCGCAGACGCCCATGCGGTGGGTGCGGACGAGGGCCTGACCGGGGCCGGGGGAGGGGGCGTCTGGGCAATCGGTTAGGGTGATGTGTTTGGGTTGGGTGAAGTGGATCGCTTGCATTGGGGTAGATGCTGAAATTCTGAAATGCTGAAACGCTGAAAGGGTGGGCGTCAGTTGTTTTCGGGGAGGCCTTCTTGGTGGCCGATGTTGTGGACGGGGGCGAAGGTTTTGAGGACGGCTTGGAGGAGGTCGCGGGGGATGGGTTTTTCGAGCCACTCGGCCCATTTGCGGATGTTGTTAGGGTTTGCGCTGCCGGCGACGGTGGTGGTGATGTCTGGGTTTTCGCAGGAGAATTGGATGGCGAGTTGGGCGATATCGATGTTTTCGGCGGCGCAGAGGGCGGCGGCTTGGCGGGCGGCGGCTTTGACTTCCTCGGGTTCCTTGAGCCACTCGGGGAGGGCGGCTTGGGTGAGGAGGCGGGCGGAGAAGGGGCCGGCGTTGATGACGCCGGTTTGGTTTTGTTTGAGGCGTGGGATGAGGTCGTCTGCGAGGCGGGTGTTTTGGAGGGTGTATTGGTTGTAAGAGAGGATGCAGTCGACGTCGAAGTGGTCGAGGACGGTGTGGAAGGATTTCATGGGGTAGCAGGAGAATCCGACGGCGCGGATTTTTCCTTCGGCCTTGAGTTTCATGGCTGCGGGGAGGGTTTCTTCCCAGATTTGTTGGAGGGGGACGAATTCGACGTCGTGGAGGAGGAGGACGTCGAGGTGGTCGGTGCCGAGGCGGTGGAGGGAGACGTGGACGGATTCCTCGACGCGTTTGGCGGAGAAGTCGAAGTGGGTGAGCGAGTAGCGGCCGAGCTTGGTGCAGAGCTGATAGGAATCGCGAGGTCTGCCGCGGAGGGCGATGCCTAACAGGACTTCCGACATGCCGCGGCCGTAGAAGGGTGAGGTATCGAGGAAGGTGAGTCCGAGGTCGAGGGCGGTGTGGACGGAGGAGAGGGCGTCGTCGAGCTGGACTGGGCGGAATTCCTGGCCGAGTGAGGAGGCGCCGAAGGAGAGGACGGGGAGGTGGAGGCCGGTTTTGCCGAGTGGGCGGGTGTTCATGGGTGGGTGGAGGTGAGTGGGTGGGAGGGCTACGGGCAGGATGCCTGTGGCACTTAGGGGTGGAGGGATGTTAGGAAGTGTTGGGCGGCGGTTTCGGGGTCCGGGAGGGGGAGGATTTCGGCGGAGAGGTAGCCGGTGTAGGAGATTTCGCGGAGGGTGGCGAGGAGGGGCGCAGGGTTGGTGTGTCCGGGGCCGATGGCGTGTCTGTTAGAATCGGCGAAGTGGACGTGGCCGAGGCGGGGGGCGATGGCGAGGAGTGCGGCGGGGAGGTCCGGTTCCTCGATGTTCATGTGGAAGAGGTCGGCGAGGATGACGGTATTCGGGATGGCGCGGGAGTCGAGGAATGCGAGGGCGTCCGCTTGGCGGTTGATGAGGTTGGATTCGTAGCGGTTGAGGGGTTCGTAGATGAAGGGGATGTTGTGGGTGGCGGCGGTGTTTGCGGCGTCCAGCAGGGCGGTGGCGAGCCAGTCGAGGGCTTGGGGGTGGGAGACATCGCCGCCGGATTTTCCCTGCATGGAGCCGAGGATGGCGGGGGCATTGAGCTGGCCGCCGAAGTGGATCATGCGCTTGAGGAAGTCGAGTGCGGCGGTGCGGCGGGCGGGGGATGGGTCTGTTAGGGAGAGGCCGTGTTTGACCATGCCTGCGCCGGTGCCGACGGCGGCGATGGCGAGGTGGTGTTTTGCGGCGAGGTCGAGGATTTCCTGGATGGGGTAGGCATCCGGGCCTGGGAGGAAGAGTTCGACGGCATCGAAGCCGAGGCGGGCGGCGTTTTCGAATCCGTTGGCGAGGGGGCCGTGGAAGACGAAGGGACCGGCGGCGGCTTCGGGGACGTGGCAGAGGGTGACGGCGGATCTCATGGGATTTCTGGGAAATGGCTGCGGGCAGGATGCCCGAGCCACGGTCATTCGGATTCGAGGATAATGTTGCCGTAGGGGGTGGGGTCGCCGGTTCGGATGAGGCCGATGGCGTGGGGGACGCGTTTTTTGAACTCGAGGTGAGGTTCGCGTGTTAGAGGGATGTGGCCGAAGGATTTCTCGAAGCGTGTGATGTTTTCGGTGGAGTTGGTGTTGACGAATTCCTCTGCCTGCCAGATGCGGCCGATTTTGAAGACGGGAGTGAGGAGATCGAGGACGTCGAGGACGGTGGGGATGCCTTTGCAGAGGGAGATGTCGACGGTTTCGATTTCCGGCCAGTAGGGGAAGGCCCAGTCGGCGATGACCAGGGTGTTGGTGTGGCGGATGCGGGCGACGAGGTCGAGGACGTGTGGGTTGAGGATGCCGGTTTGGAGCATGGGCAGATGATGGGGTAGAAGCGGAAATGCTGGAAAGCTGAAAAGCTGGAATGTTGAGAGGGTGAAATGGGAAACCCGCAGGTTTTTGAGGCCTGCGGGTTTTGGGAGAGGGAGAGTTTGGGTTATTTGATGGTGGATTTTTGGGTCATGACGGTTTTGCCGGTGATTTCCATGGTGGCGCCGGGGGCGGGTTCCATGTTGATCAGGGTGTCGCAGGTGAGTTTGACATCGACGTCGATGAGGTCGGTGAGGGAGCGAAGGACTTCGGCGGAGCCTTTGAGTTTGAGTTTCATGTCAGGGGAGCCTTCCTCGGGGAGTTCGGGGAAGCCTGCGAGGTCGAACTGATAGGTGAAGACGCCGTGGGGTGTGCCATCGATGTCTTTGACTTCCTTGAATTCGACTTCGAAGATTCCGGTGGGTTTGGTGAGTCCGGCGAAGGAGGGGAGTTTATCGGATTCGACGGACCATTTGTCTCCGGGTTTGCGTTTTTCGGTGCCGTAGATGGCGGCGTCCATCTGCTGGTTGTATTGGTTGGTTACGTCTTTGAGTTCTGTTTCCTGTTCCGGGGTGGCGGTGCCATCGGCGAGTTTGACGGACCAGGTGTCGCCGGATTTTTCGGCGAGGAGAGGGAGGTTGAGGAGCGGGTTGGTTTTGGACGGGGAAGGTTGTTCCTGACCTGCGATGACGACGCTGCCGGACTCGTCGTCGCGGGTGATGGTGTGTTTGGTTTGGGTTTCTGAGACCGCTTCAACGACGTTGGTTTCGCTTTTGGTTTGCTTCATGGTGCCATCCATCACTTGGCCGGCCATGTTCATGCTGAGTTTGGCGTCTTCGAGAGTTGTTGTGCGCTCGGTGGTGACGGTTTTTCCGACGGGGATGGGAGTTGTGATATTGGCGAGGATGTAGCTGCCATCGGTGGCGGTGACGGCTGGTGTTTCATCGGATGTTGATGAGGTGGTGGTTTCGCTTTTCTTGCAGGAGGTGGCGAGCATAGATAGGGCGAAGGCGGTGGAGACGAGGCGGAGTTTCATGATCGATGTTTGGTTGCGGGGCAAGGAGGCTTGATGGGAGAGGGATGTGAAAGGCAAAAGAGGGCTTTGGGGAATTATCCACTTGTTTGTAATGATGGTGTTGGGGTTTTCTGGGGGATGGATGCGTCGGTTTTCAGGAAGTGGTATGAGTCGGCTTCGGATCTCGGGGGATTGGCGGGGCGGCTGGCGGAGTCCGGGGTGAAGTCGGTGATGGAGGTGGTGAGAGGGGTGCGGATTTTCGGTTCTCTATCAGCGATGAGCGATGGGGAGGCGGAGCGGGATGAGACGCATTATCTTCTGGTGCCGCGGTTGGGTGGGGGAGGGTTTTCGGTTTTCCGGAAGCGGGTGTTGCCGGAGGGAGTGGGAGCGGAGAACGGGTTGGTGAAGGCGCGAATTTTCCATGTTCCGGATGCTTCGGCGAGGGGTGTGTTAGAGAGTGAGCTGGCGCGGGTGTTGGCGGAGGAGGTGCCGGCGACGGCGGGTGTGGTGGGGGATCTGGCGGATATGTTAGATCGGGCGGCGGATGAGATTGATCGGGAGACGGGGCGGGTGAGTGGCGGGTTGTTGATCATCGGCGGGGTGGTGGCGCTGGTGAATCCGTTGGTGGGAGTGGGGATTGCGGCGAAGAGTTTGCTGCCATCGCTGTGGGCGAAGGCGACGAAGATGGGGGCGGATTTTGTGGGTGGGAAGTTGGGGGATTGGGGGCGGGCGCGGGGTGATGCGAAGCGTTTGGCGGATGCATCGCGGGAGGTGAGCCGGCTCAAGCCTGAGGTGTTTGAGAATCCGTTGTTGAGGACGTTGGGGGTGGTGGTGGCGCATCCGGAGGGGGATGAGGATCCGTTTTTGGATCGGAGGAACTGGCCGGATGCGTTTCCTCAGCCGCGGTATCATGGGGTGACGGTGGAGGCGCTGGCGGAGGTGTTAGGGGAGGAGGATTTGGGTGTGGTGAAGTTGGGTGTGGCGCAGCGGAGGTGGGTGGAGGAGATGAGGAAGAGGAACTCGAGGAGTTGATGGGGGTCGACTGGGACAGTCGTGACACTTTGGAGTGGGGCATGGTGCTTGATTTGTGGGGGGATGGGGGCAGGGTGGGGGGACGATTTTTCGAGTGTGATATGCAAATGAGTGCCGCGGGTTCATCCGATCTAACAAGTCTTGGTCATGGGCGGCGGTTTGTTGCCGGTTTTTTGGGGGTGTTATGGGCGGTGCCTTTGGTTTTGGTTTCGGCGTCGATGGCGGGTCATTGGTTGGGGGATGGGTTCAGCGAGTGGGGTTTGTTGATTTTGCTGTTGTTGCCTGTGGCGGGGTGGTTTGGGTGGAGGTTGGGTGTTGAGTCGCGGAACTGGCGCTGGAGGTTTTACGGGATGGTGGTTTTGGGGTTGGGAGGGGTGGCGTTCGGTGAGGTGATGGAGGGTGCGGAGGGTGCGTTGTGGGGCGGGTTGATCGGGGGGGGGTTGGGTTTTTGAGCGGGTGGTATTCGCCATGGGTCGCGCGGACGGTGCCGGAGCGATGGAGTTTGGGGTTCGCGTGGTCGGTTTTTGCGTTCGCGTTGTTTTCGGTGCCGTTGGCGTTGGGGTTGAGGTTGTTTTTCGGGAGGTTGGATGATGATGATTCGACGTGGTTTTTGGTGGCCGGGTTTGCGGCGATCCTGTTTGCGAACGGGAAGGATGGGTGGAAGCGAGATTCGCTGGGGCCGCGGCATTTGGTGGGGCGGTTTGCGGTGTGGTTGTTGTTTTGGTGCAATCCGCGGGTGTTGCCCTTTGTGGTGGCGTTTTTGGTTTCGGGTTTGTGGGCGGGGCCGTTCGGCACGGTGCAGGAGGTGGTTTCTGGGGAGGTTTTTTCGGTTAGTGTGTTGGGGATTTCGTATGTGTGGCCGGTTTCGATGTGTTTGGCGTGTTTGGTGGCGTGGTTGTGGTCGAGGCGGAGGATGGAGTTGGTGGATGTGCTTTACCGGCCGTTGATCGCGTTGGTGTTTGTGGTTTTCGGGGCGACGATTTTCAGCCAGGTGCGGTTCCTGTGCGAGGTGGATGCGGGTGGGTTGGAGGTGCGGATGGGTTTGTGGAAGTCGATTTCGCTGACGCGGTCCGAGGTGGATCATGTGGAGACGGATGTTGCGCGGGGGCGCAGTTATGTTTTGCCGCATCCGGTGATTGTGACGGCTGCCGGTGAGCGTTTTCCTTTGTTAGATCTGGGGGCGAGGGATGAGTTGACGGAGTGGCTGGTGGGGAATTGGGGGCTGAGCCAGCGGTGAAGGGGACGAAAAAAGGCGGCTTGTTGCCAAGCCGCCTTTGAGGGTTTCGAGGTTTGCCGGATGGTTCAGGCGAGGTCGAAGCGGTCGAGGTTCATGACCATGTTCCATGCGGCGACGAAGTCGTTGATGAACTTGGTTTGGCCATCGGCGCAGGCGTAGACCTCGGCGAGGGAGCGGAGGACGGAGTTTGAGCCGAAGACGAGATCGACGCGGGTAGCGGTCCATTTGAGTTGGCCGGTTTTGCGATCGGTTCCGTTGAAGGTTTCGGCTTCTGGTCCGGTGGGTTTCCACTCGGTTGCCAGGTCGAGGAGGTTGACGAAGAAGTCGTTGGTTAGAGACTCCGGGCGTGAGGTGAAGACGCCGTGTGAGGTTCCGCCGGTATTGGCATTGAGGACGCGGAGGCCGCCGATGAGGGCGGTCATTTCGGGTGCTGTTAGGTTGAGGAGCTGTGCCTTGTCGATGAGCAACGCCTCGGCGGGGATGGTGTAGCGTCCCTTGAGGTAGTTGCGGAATCCGTCTGCGATGGGTTCGAGGACGGAGAAGGAATCGACGTCGGTTTGTTCCTGTGTGGAGTCCGTGCGGCCCGGTGTGAAGGGGACGGTGACGGAGTGGCCGGCGTTTTTGGCGGCTTGTTCGATGGCTGCGCAGCCGCCGAGGACGATGAGGTCGGCGAGGGAGACTTTTTTGCCGCCGGTGGCGGTGGCATTGAAGTCGGCTTGGATTTTTTCGAGGGCTGAGAGGACTTTGGCGAGCTGGGTGGGGTGGTTGACTGCCCAGAAGCGTTGTGGTGTGAGGCGGATGCGGGCACCGTTGGCGCCG
>SYAP01000233.1 GCA_005787565.1 Verrucomicrobiaceae bacterium
CCGTAGCCCATCATGACGTAGTCGGCGATCCAGACGGGGATTTGCTGGTTGTTGACGGGGTTGGTGGCGTATGCGCCGGTGAAGACGCCGGATTTGTCTTTGTTGAGGTCTCCGCGGTCCATGTCGGACTTGGAGGAGATGGCTTTCTGATAGGTTTCGACGGTGGCCTTTTGTTCGGGTGTGGTGATTTCCGGGACGAAGGGGTGCTCGGGGGCGAGGACCATGTAGGTTGCGCCGAAGAGGGTGTCTGGCCGGGTGGTGAAGACGGTGATGGTTTTATCGCCGATTGAGAAATCGACTTCGGCGCCTTCGGAGCGGCCGATCCAGTTTTTTTGGAGGAGTTTGATGCCGTCTGGCCAGTCGAGGGTTTCGAGTTCGTCGATGAGGCGTTGGGCGTAGGTGGTGATGCGGAGCATCCACTGGCGGAGAGGGCGGCGTTCGACGGTGTGGCCTTTGGCTTTCCATTCCTCGACTTCTTCGTTGGCGAGGACGGTGCCGAGGTCGGGTGACCACCAGACGGGGGTGTTGGCGACGTAGGCGAGGCGGACGTTGTCGATTTGATCGCGGGTCCAGCCTTTGGCTTCGAGTTCGCTGACGGGTTTTGCTTTGTTGGATTCGGTGCAGAAGTAGCTGTTGTAGAGCTGGAGGAAGATCCATTGGGTCCAGCGGACGTAGTCGGGATCGGTGGTGGCGATTTCGCGGTCCCAATCGTAGGCGAAGCCGAGGGATTTGAGTTGGCGGCGGAAGTTTTCGATGTTGGCGGCGGTGGTGATGGCGGGGTGTTGGCCGGTTTTGATGGCGTATTGTTCGGCGGGGAGGCCGAAGGAGTCGTAGCCCATGGGGTGGAGGACGTTGAATCCGTTCATGCGCTTGTAGCGGCCGATGATGTCGGTGGCGGTGTAGCCTTCGGGGTGTCCGACGTGGAGTCCGGCGCCGGACGGGTAGGGGAACATGTCGAGGACGTAGTATTTGGGCTTCGAGGGGTCGAAGCTTGGGTCGCCGGGGCTGGGGGTGCGGAAGGTTTTTTGGGTTTCCCAGAGTTGTTGCCATTTGGGTTCGAACTCGCGGAAGGGGAATGGTTTTTTGGCGTCGGACATGGGAAAAGGAGTGGCGGACTCTGGTCAGGGTGCGGGTGTTTGAAAAGGAAAACCCCGGGGATTTCGGAGGTGGGTGGGGTGTTTGGCCGGGGCCGAACGCCGGGGTGTTGGGGGAATGAAGAAGAATTTGACCGCAAAGACGCAAAGTTCGCGAAGGCGAGTGGATGGCAGGGTGTTGTTTGAGGATCGGAGGGATTTTTTAATGATTGGAATTTTGGCTGTTATTGGGCGAACTTGGGATCGTGGATAAACCTAGACAGGAAAATAGGAACCATGGATTTCACAGATGTACACGGATATGAATCCGTTACGATCCGTTGGCTGCTCATCTGCTGGATGAGTCTGGTTTGTTTTGTAAGTCTCTCTTTATCCGTGCCTTCAGTGGTTTTTCATTTCCGAATCTAGGATAAAATAGCACCTCTTCATTTGAGGAATCCGGTGGAGTTGGCGCGTGGGGTGGGGCAGCGGTTGAGGCGGTGAAGATGGCGGAGCGGAAGCGTGCGCCGCGGCGTGGGAGGAAAGTGGGGGCGGGTGGAGCTTGAGGTTTTCTGGATGGGCGGGGTGGAGGAGCGGGTGTTTAGGGTTTGGTGATGACGCGTTGGATGAAGGCGGGGATGAGGGGGGCTGCGCCTTGGGTGACGGTGTTGTGGTCGAGGTCTTTGAGTTCGTGGAATTCGATGTGGGGGTGGCCGAGTTTTTTGAGGGTGATGGCGAGGAATTCGTTTTCTTCGACGCGGCATTCGAACTCGATGGAGCGGTCGCCGAGGATGAGGCAGATGGGTGGGAGGTCTTTGGAGACGTGTTGGAGGGGTGCGAAGTCGTCGATGACGGGTTTGAGGGGAGGGCCTGGGATGTTGCGGAGTTGTTTGACGTGGAAGTGGGTGGTGGCTTGTGCGGAGAGGGGGATGAGGCCGGCGAGTTGGGTGGGTTTGTAGCCGTGGGGTGCGAGCCATTTGGGGTCCATGCCGATCATGGCGGCGAGGTATCCGCCGGCGGAGTGGCCGCCGACGAAGATTTTGGCGGGGTCGCCGCCGTATTGTTGGATGTTTTTGAGGGTCCAGGCGGTGGCGGCGGCTGCGTCTGTTAGGAAGTCGGGGCATTGGGCCTGGGGTGCGAGGCGGTAGCCGGCGGCGATGAGGGCGATGCCGTTTCCGGTGATTTCGGGAAAGTGTTTTTCGCCGCTGGTGAGGCCGCCGCCGTGGAACCAGATGAGGGTGGGGAAGTTTTTGGTGTCGGGGGGGATTTTGAGGTCGAGGAGGCAGCGGTTTTGGGGATCGGGGATGTTGGCGTCGGCGGGGTGGTAGGGGATGTTTTGGGTGGGAGGTGCGGCGTGGGTGAGGAGGGTGATGGCGAGCAGGAGGGTGGGGATTTTGATCATGGCTGGTGGGAGTGTGGGTTTTGTGGGTGGGAATGAAAAGCCCCGCGCCGGGGTGGCCGGGGCGGGGCTGATTTTGGAGGGGGTGGAGAGGTTGGTTACTCGGATTTTTTGGGGGTGAGGGCGGCTTGGATGGCTTTGGCGAAGCCGGCGGGGCCGTCTTTGGTGTTTTCTTCGACGGCGAGGTCGCCAGTGCCGGGGAGTTGTTCACCGGTGGCATCGACGAGGTAGATGGTGGGGTAGCCTTCGATTTTGAATTGTTTGTCGAGGGCTTTGTTCTGGGCTTTGAGTTCGGCGGATTGTTTGGCTTTTCGTTCGTCGGATTTGGGGAAGTCGAGTTCGACGAGGATGAGGTTGGCGGTGGCGTAGTCGAGGAACTCCTTGTTGGTGAGGATTTCCTTTTCCATTTTTTTGCACCAGCCGCACCAGTCGGAGCCGGTGAAGTAGAGGAAGATGGGTTTGTTTTCGGCTTTGGCGCGGGTTTTGGCGGCTTCGTAGTCGGTGGTCCAGGCTTCGGCGGAGAGGGCGAAGGTGGCGGTGGTGACGAGGGCGGCGATGGTGGTGAAGAAGGAGCGCATGGTGGGGCGGGCGGGTGTTTGTTAGATGGGGTGATCAGTCGAGGTCCTTTTTCTCGAGGCTGGCGTCGAGGTGGGCGAGGAAGGCGTCGATTTTGGGGTGTTCGGTGGCGTAGAAGCGGGTGAATTCCTTTCCGCTGGAGTCGAGGAGGACGACGGTGGGGAAGCCGTCGATGTTGTATTTTTCGACGATGGGGGTGTTCTTTTCTTTGACGTCCTTGAGTTTCTCGTCGCGGGGCATGTCGATTTCGACGAGGATGTAATTTTTGGAGGCGGCTTTGACGAATTCCTTTTTGGAGAAGACTTCCTTGCGCATCATGATGCATGGGGGGCACCAGTCGGAGCCGGTGAATTCGACGAGGACGGCTTTATTTTCCTTTTTGGCGGTTTCGAGGGCTTTTTCGAGGTCGGTGGACCAGCCTTCGAGGGTGTTAGCGAAGGCGGAGGAGGCGAGGGCGGCGACGCCGACGGCCATGGAGGCGAGCCAGGTGACAGGTTTCATGATGTTTATAGGCGTCTTGAGAGGGCGGTTTATTTCAAAAATCTTGGCCGAATGTGGAAGTGGGGGTAGCGGTGGGCATGACGAAGTTGCCGAGGTTGATTGTTGCGACGCGGAATGCGCACAAGACGGGGGAGATCCGGGCGATGTTGGAGGGGCGGTATGAGGTGGTGGATGTGACGGGGTTTGAGGGGTTGCCGGAGATTGAGGAGACGGGGGTGACGTTTTTGGAGAATGCGCGTTTGAAGGCGTTGGGGATCAGCCGGTTGGTGGAGGGGTGGGTGCTTTCGGACGATTCGGGGCTGGAGGTGGATGCGTTGGGTGGTGCGCCGGGGGTTTGGTCTTCGAGTTATGGCGGGGAGGAGGGGAATCATGCGCTGAGCATTGAGAGGTTGTTGCGGGAGATGGCTGGGCAGGAGGATCGGCGGGCGCGTTTTCGGTGCACGATGGTTTTGGCGCGGGGAGGGGTGGAGGAGGCGAATTTCGAGGGGACGGTGGAGGGGGTTTTGGTGGATGAGGTTAGGGGTGCGGGGGGATTTGGGTATGATCCGTTGTTTGTGCCGGAGGGGTATGGGGAGACGTTTTCGGAGCTGCCGGGGGAGGTGAAGAACTCACTGAGCCACCGGGGCAGGGCTTTGGCGAAGGTGGTGGGGTGGTTGGGGGAGATGGGAGGTTGACAGGGGGAGGAGTGGGTTTGTTTCGTTTGGGGATGGATTGGCAGAAGGAAGTTTCGGATCGGGAGCTGCTGCGGCCGCGAAGCAGGACGATTGAGTGATTGCGGTTTGGGCTGATGTTTTGCCCGTCGGGTTTTGGGGCTTATGGAAGTGGTTGGCCTCGGCGGGAGTGGTGCAGAGGACTTAGATTGATGGATTCTTCCGGGATTGGTGGTGTGGTCTGTGGGTGCGGCGTTGTGTGACGGGTGGATTTCGGAAAATCAGAGGAGGGCGATGTGTTGGCAGTGGGTAGTGCTGAGGTCGTTGCTGTTTTTGGCATATCAGTTGGTGTTGTTGCCGGTAATTGAGGGAGTCATGGCGGCTGTGGTGGAGTTGGGGTATGTGTGAGGGGTGGTGACTTTGATGTATGGCTTACAAGGTGTGGGAAAGCCGAGGGGCGAAACGGCGGTTTTGTAGTGGGAGAGGGCTTTTTGGTTCGAAGAAAGATCTTGAACAAGTCTCCCGCTCTGTAAGCCTACGTTGTCCGCCCCAGCGGATGAGGACCTTAGAACCCTGCCACACAGCGGTCGGCATCGACCGCAACGATGCCGCCAAACCGATCGAAAGGCCGGGGAGGCGGTGGTGTATGTCCAAGCCGCCTGCCTTCGGGGAGTGTGGCCAAAGGCCATCGCGGTCGTCTGTGTGCGGCTTCTAAGCTCCCCGTCCACTTGGAAGGATAACTTCCTTCGCAGCCCATATCATGAAGACCCTAACCACTCTCTTCCTCTTTGTCTGTACGGCGATTGCTAATGCAGATACAGGCACGTCGCCTGTTGACGATGCCTCTCGACCACCACCCGATCCATCCAAAATCCGCTTCGTCCCACCACAACTGGCCGCTCCAGCCCCCGCCATGCGCGTGCAAGCCAGCACTCTATCTAATTTCGGCACCCATCAAATCGAGATTCTCCTCGGCACCGCCTCCGATCTTCCGGACATCCCACCGCCACCCGTCGCATCACCACCCTCTGCTGATAGAAAACCCCGAACTTTCAAACCCAAGTATTTGCTACACATCACCATGACGGTCTATGACAAGCAAATCTCCCATTTGAAATGGCAAGACCCCGTTTCCAAGGAAAAATTTGAAGCCTGGTGCCAGTGAGACGCATCCCTCGTTGGCCCCATGCACCAAATCAAAACATCATCTGCCGATTACCTGTTGAGCTGCTTCCCGCGAATGATTGACACAACTCGTGCCAGTCGCATTGGAAGATTCATGGCCATTCCCGAGCATCCTGCGTTACTGGAAAACCAACATCTCATCACCCAAGGCGACCCCGCCCAACCCGGCGGTGATGAAATCATGCAATGCCTATCCGCCTACTATTTTAAACACCAGACCACTCTCCGCGAACTGCGCGTCGCCCAAGAAACCTATAACAACCACGCTCGTGCGTGGCGGCAGGCAAATCCACCCAAACCAGAAAACCACACCATCTGGCTCAAG
>SYAP01000234.1 GCA_005787565.1 Verrucomicrobiaceae bacterium
ATTAAACAGAGGGACATTCGATTACACCGATCGTAAAGCCTTTGATATCCTGACTGGTCTTGCGCTTGGAGTCCTTTCAGATGGTGAACTAACAGAGAAGGAAGCTCTTTTTCTCGCTAGCTGGATTGAATCAAACTCCCATATTCTACCTCATAGATTCATCAAGAGCCTTTTACCAATTATACGGCTTGCAAGCGTGGGACACGAGTTATCCAGCGAAGATCTCTCGTGCATAACCAAGATCCTAGAATCCATAGCGTTCGGCGGAACACCCACCTCATCGCTCAAATCAGCGCCGCTCATTGGAACTCCTTGCCCATTGATATTTGATGAAATCGAATTTTCAGAAATTAAGTTCTCTGGACTGGAGTTCATTTTCACTGGCAATTTTTCTTGTGGCAGCAAGAAGGGCTTGATGGACAGAACTACTGCACATGGAGCAATTGCAAGATCAGCAAACCCCACCAAACAAACGGACTATGTAGTCGTTGGAGCGCAAGGTTCGGAGCAATGGGCATATTCGGGGCTTGGTCGTAAAGTCGAGCAATCGCTGAAACTCAGGGACGAGTCCTGCAAATTGTTGATCATCAGAGAAGAACTCTTGGTTCAAGCGCTCGATTCAAACCCATGAAAACCAACAATTCAATTCCACCACCCTCAACGCCGTCGCGAAAGGCCCCGTCCCTCTTGCCGGTAAAACCTTCGTCATCACCGGCACCCTCTCCCTCGACCGCGACGAAATGAAAGCCTACATCGAAAACCTCGGCGGCAAAATCAGCGGCTCCGTCTCCTCCAAAACCCACTACGTCCTCGCAGGCGAAGGCGGCGGCTCCAAACGCGACAAAGCCGAAGCCCTCAACATCCCCATCCTCGACGAACCCGCCCTCCAATCCCTCATCCAATCCCGAACATAACCCCCGCCCCCCCCCGAAACCGTGGCTGGAGCGTCTCGCTCCAGTCCGTCTGAGGGGCATCTTGCCCCGCTCCAAAAACCGCCCTCCCTCTCTTCACCTCTTCACCCCGTTCCACTTCCCACTCTCACTCCATGAAATCCCTCACCCTCCTCCTCCTACTCCTCACCCACACCCTCGCCCAGGAGAACCTCGAACGCATCGCCGCATCCCTCGTCCTCCGCGATGACGTCCGCATCCACTGGTCCTCAGACTCCGGCCCTATCGCCTGGCGCGTCGATACCGCTCGCGACCAACACGAATTCTTCACCGTCGATCCCGCCACCGGCAAAAAATCCCCCGCCTTCAACCACCAACTCTTCGCCGATGCGCTGGAAAAAGCCTCCGGCCAAAAAGCCAACCCCAAACAACTCCCCCTCGAACAAATCGACTTCGCCCGCGACGGCCGCTCCTTCCGCTTCCGCGCCCACGGCAAAAGCTGGAAATTCGACGGCCGCGAAGGAACCATCACCACAGACGATACCCCACCCAAATCCGCCGAACTCATCGCCCCCGAACAAGCACCACGCGGCACCCGCAACCACGGCCATCCCGTCCCCCTCACCATCGAAAACGCCAGCGGCGGCGAAATCGAAATGTTCTGGGTCGCAGGCGATGGCAAACGCAACTCCTACGGCAAACTCCCTAACGGAAATTCCGCCGTCCAGCAAACCTACGCCGGTCACCTCTGGCTCGTCACCGACGCCAACAACCAACCCCTCGCCGCCATCGAAACCCCGGATACCCCCGCCCTCGCCCGCATCACCGGAAAAATCAACGCCCCCAAATCCCCTCCCCAACACCACTCCCCAGATGGCAAATGGGCCGCCCACATCCGCGACAACAACGTCATCATCGAACCCCTCACAGGCGGCGAATCCTTCCCCCTCACCACCGATGGCAACCCCAACGACGCCTATCAATGGCCCATCCACTGGTCCCCGGACTCCAAAAAACTCGTCGTCTTCCGCTCGAAATCCGTCGACCAACGCCGCATCCACATCGTCGAATCCTCACCCAAGGACCAGCTCCAACCCAAACTCCGCTCCATCGACTACACCAAACCTGGCGACCCCATCCGCCAACCCAAACCCCGCCTCTTCAACATCACCACCCGCCAACAAATCCCCCTCAACGACGCTCTCTATCAGAACCCCTGGTCCATCAACGACCACGCATGGTCCCCCGATTCCGCCGAGTTCTCCTTCGTCTACAACCAGCGCGGCCACCAGATCATGCGCATCATCGGCATCGACTCATCGAACGGAAAAGCCCGCACCATCCACGAGGAATCCTCCAAAACCTTCATCGACTACTCGCAGAAATCCCACGTCACCCGCCTCCCCGAAACCCGCGAAATCATCTGGGCATCCGAACGCGATGGCTACAACCACCTCTACCTCATCGACGAAATCTCCGGCTCCATCAAAAAACAAATCACCAAAGGCAACTGGAACGTCCGCCAGGTCCTCGACGTCGATTCCACCAAACGCCAACTCCTCCTCAAAATCGTCGGATTCACCGGCCAAGACCCCTATCACGAACACTTCGTCCGCGTGAACTTCGATGGCTCCGCCTTCACCAAACTCACCGATGGCGATGGCACCCACCGCATCGACTTCTCACCCGACCGCAAACACCTCATCGCCACCTGGTCCCGCGTCGACCAACCACCCGTCACCGAACTCCGCGATGCCGCCTCAGGCAGAAAAATCGCCGAACTCGAACGCGCCGACGACTCCGCCCTCACCGCCGCCGGTGCCCCTCCCGTCGAACGCTTCTCCGCCAAAGGCCGCGATGGCAAAACCGACATCTTCGGCATCATCGTCAAACCCGCCAACTTCGATCCTAACAAAAAACACCCCGTCGTCGAAGACATCTACGCCGGCCCTCACGACCACTTCGTCCCCAAATCCTACTCCCCATGGTCCGGCGCCCGCTCCATGGCCGCACACGGATTCATCATCGTCAAAATCGATGGCATGGGCACCAACTGGCGCTCCAAAGCCTTCCACGATGTCGCATGGAAAAATCTATCAGACTCCGGTTTCCCCGACCGCATCCCGTGGCTCAAAGCCGCCGCCAAAGACCGCCCATGGATGGACCTCACCCGCGTCGGCATCTTCGGCGGCTCCGCCGGCGGCCAATCCACCCTCGCCGCACTCCTCCACCACGGCGACTTCTACAAGGTCGGCGTCGCCGACTGCGGCTGCCACGACAACCGCATGGACAAAATCTGGTGGAACGAAGCCTGGATGGGCTGGCCCATCGATGATTCCTACGAGAAAAACTCCAACACCACCCACGCCGCCAAGCTAACAGGCAAACTCATGCTCATCGTCGGCGAACTCGATTCCAACGTCGACCCCGCCTCCACCGCCCAAGTCGTCCACGCCCTCCAACAAGCCGGCAAGGACTTCGAATTCGTCCCCATCATCAACGCCGGCCACGGCGCAGCCGAAACCCCCTTCGGCCGCATGAAACGTCTCAACTTCCTAAAACGCCACCTCCTCGGCTCCGAATCCTGATCTTCCTGTTAGACAGTCCACATCTCTCACCTGCCTAACGAACTTCACTTCATCGTCGGGTCTTATGTTGCGTTGAAAATCTCCCAATCCCTTCCATCCCGTCCGTCTCTGGCTACTATCGCACTCCTCCTCCCCACTCCGCGCACTTCCCGCCCTCGCGGCTCCACTTCCCCCATCAAGAATCCCGCCCTCTCCCAAAATCCCACCCCGAAAAATACATCGAACAAACCCCGCAAACTCTCCATCCTACCCCCGATGAAACTACCCGCCGCATTCCTCGCGCTCACCATGGCGACCTCAGCGCTCCACGCCCAGGCCCCCGATGCCCAAGCCATCCTCGAAGGCGCACGCATCGCCGCCACCCTCACCCAACTGGACGATGGCCTCAGCGGCAGCATCTCCAAAGGCGGCAAAAAAGTCCCCATCACCCTCTTCCTTAAAGGCAAGGAAATCCAGTTCCAGTTCTCCGAAGACAAAGGCCCATGGCAAATCTTCCACATGCGCCTCGCCGATGAACGATACGACCTCTTCGAAATCAAAAGCGGCAAAACCATCAACTTCCCCGCCGCCAAACTCGTCGAACCCATCGCCAAATCCGATATCACCTACGAAGACCTCGCCCTCCGCTTCTTCTACTGGCCAAACCCCAAACACGAAGGCATGGAAGATGTCGGCGGCCGCCCTTGCCACAAACTCCGCATCAACAAACCCGCCAACGCACCCGGCCGCTACGAAGCCGTTTACGTCTGGGTCGACCAGAAATTCGGCGCCTTCATGCAAATCCGCGGCCACGACAAAACCGGCGCACTCATCAAGGAATTCCAAGTCCGCGACGTCATGAAAGTCGGCGATGTCTGGACCCTCAAACGCATGCAGGTCTCCACCAACGACCCCAAAACCGGACGCCGCAGCTCCATCACCGACCTCATCTTCGACACCCCCAACGCCAACAAAATCAAACGCCGCGGCCTTGGCGGTGGCGGCAACTGATAGATCGCACCTGCGGATTCCCCACCATCTTCTCCCGCAATTCTCCAAATGAACATCGGCGTCCCCGAACTCATCATCCTCGCCCTCATGGCAGCATTCCTCGTGCTGCCAACCATCCTCATCCTCTGGTCCGTCCTCACCTACAACCGTCTGGTTAGAGGCCGCAACCAACTCCGTGAAGGTTGGTCCGGCATCGAGGTCCAGTTGAAACGCCGCCACGACCTCGTCCCCGCCCTCGTCGAATGCGTCAAAGGCTACCAAACCCACGAACGCGATGTCCTCTAAGCCGTCACCCAGGCCCGCAACACCTCACCCACCGACGCCGCGGGCGAACAACAGTTCAGCCGCGACCTCGGCCGCGTCGTCGCCCTCGCAGAAGCCTATCCCGAACTCAAAGCCGACGCCCAGTTCCTCAAACTCATGAAGGAACTCGTCACCGTCGAGGACCAGCTCCAATACGCACGCCGCTACTACAACGGCTCCGCGCGCGACCTCAACAACACCGTCGAATCCTTCCCCTCTAACATCATCGCCCGCTTCGGCGGCTTCAAAAGCACACCCTTCTTCGAAGTCGAACAAGCCTCCGACCGTCTCCCTCCCGACCTCGCCAAACAACTCCGCGGCGCATGAAATCTTGGCTCCCTATCCTTTGGCTCATCCTAACAGCCATCGCCTCCGCCGAAGAACGCATCCTCTCCTTCCACTCCCGCATCGAAATCATGCGCAGTGGCGAAATAGAAGTCACCGAAACCATCAAGGTCGCCTCCGAGGAAAACAACATCCGCCACGGCATCTATCGCGACTTCCCCCAACTCTACAAATCCAAGTGGGGCCTCCGCGAAGAGCGCCCCTTCACCGTCATCAGCGTCACCCGCAACGGCATCCCCGAGCTCTACAACAACGAGCTCCACGAAGCTGGCATCCGCGTCCGCATCGGCAACAAACAGGTCTTCCTCCCTGCCGATACCTACACCTACGTCCTCCGCTACCGCACCGCCCAACAACTCCTCTTCTTCGACTCCCACGACGAACTCTACTGGAACGTCACCGGAAACGAATGGGCCTTCCCCATCCTCGAAGCCTCCGCCGAAGTCATCCTCCCCGATGGCATCTCCATCAAATCCATCGAAGGATACCTCGGCCCCAAAGGCTCCAAGGAAACCGCCGCACCCACCGATACCGAACTCGGCGGAAACACCACACGCCTCACCGCAGGCCGCCGCCTCAACCCCGGCGAAGGCTTCACCCTCGTCTCCACCTGGCCCGCCAAATCCCTCGACCCCGCCGCATACGAAGCCGCCAAATCCCGCATCTTCCGCGACAACCCCTTCGTCATCGTCTCCGCATGCCTCCTCCTCGCCATGCTCATCTGGCACGTCTTCGCCTGGATCTCCGTCGGCCGTGATCCCGAACCCGGCCTCATCATCCCGCAATTCGCCCCACCCGATGGCTGGTCCCCCGCCGCCGTCCGCATGCTGGACCGCATGAGCTTCGACAACATCTGCTTCAGCGCCGCCGTCATGGGCCTCGCCGTCAAAAACCGCCTCACCATCTCCGGCTCCGATAAAAAACCCACCCTCAAGCGCACTTCCACCCCTCCCACCGAACCCCTCGCCAAAGAGGAAACCGCCCTCTACAACGCACTGTTAGGCCAACACGATCAGGTCGAACTCATCCAAGCCAATCACAAAACCGTCGCCGCCGCCCGCAGCGCGCTCATGAAGTCCCTCCAGCTCTCCATGGAGAAAACCCACTTCAAATCCAACCTCCGCCACTGGCTCCCAGGCTTCTTCATCACCCTCATCGCCGTCGCCCTCCTTCTCATCTCCGCCCCGGAACCCGCCCAAGCCGCCTTCATGACCTTCTGGCTCTCCATCTGGAGCCTCGGCACCGGTGCCCTCGTCTCCGCCGTCTTCTCCCACGCCCGCACCGGAAAATGGCTCGCCGCCCTCCCCATGGCCCTCTTCTCCCTGCCCTTCCTCGGCGGTTGGTTTGCAGGCGTCTTCTTCCTCATCCAGTTCGCCGGCATCCCCGCCAGTGCCGCCTTCGTGATCGGCATCGTCATCAACATGCTCTTCTATCACTGGATCAAGGCCCCCACCCACCTCGGCCGCAAAATCCTCGACCACATCGAAGGCTTCCGCCTCTACCTCGGCGTCGCCGAAGCCGATCGCCTCGGCGGCTTTGCCGGACCCGATCAAACACCCGAACTCTTCGAGAAATTCCTCCCCTACGCCCACGCCCTCGGCGTCGAACAAAAGTGGTCCGAAAAATTCGCCGAAACCCTCAAAGCCGCCGCCATCTCCAACGGCGAAACCAACTACCGCCCACGCTTCTACACCGGCAGCCACACCGGCTTCGACGGCGCCATGGCCGCAGCCGCACTCGGCGGTGCCCTCACCTCCGCACTCACCACCGCCTCCACCTCCCCACGCTCTTCCGGCAGCGGCGGCGGTGGCTCATCCGGCGGCGGTGGTGGCGGCGGTGGCGGTGGCGGATGGTGAATGGTGAATCCACCCCCCCATTCAAGCCTTCACCGCCCACCTCAACTTCGCAGGCACACTCCTCGGATTCATCCGCCGCTCCTCTCCACCCGCCACGACCACCCCGTCACTAACAGACTGATAGATCCCCTCCCTCTCCCCCTGCTGGAACGCCTTCTTCACCCGTCGATCCTCCCCCGAGTGAAACGTCAGAATCACCGCACGCCCACCCGCCTTCAAACACCCAGGCAGCACCCGCAAAAACGCATCCAACGACGAAAACTCATCGTTCACCGCGATCCTCACCGCCTGGAAAACCCGCCGCACCGCCAAACCCACCACCTCCTCATCCATCATCGGCATCGCCTCCCTCACCGCACGCACCAACTCCAGCGTATCCCCGAACCTCCTCCCGGCCAACGCCCCAGCCAATGCCCCCGCCCGCGGCTCATCCGCATGCTCCATCAGCACCTTCTCGAAATCCTCCGCATCCACTCGCTCGATCCACTCCGCCGCAGACAATCCCCGCCCCGGATTCATCCGCATGTCCAACGGCCCCGCCGTCTTGAAACTGAACCCTCGCGCAGGATCATCCAACTGCATCGACGAACACCCCAGATCCGCAAAAACAAAATCCACACCCTCCGGAAACCGCTCTCCCACCACCTTCGAAATCCCCGCGTAATTCGACTTCACCCCCTCGAAAACCGACCCATCAAAACCCAACCCACGCAACCGCGCCTCCGTCTTCGGCCGCTCCAACGGATCCACATCCAACCCCACCAAAAATCCCTCCGCCCCGATCCGCTCCAAAATCCTCACCGCATGCCCGCCATGCCCCAACGTCGCATCCACCCCACACTGCCCCGGCACCAGCTTCAGCGCCGCCAAACACTCCTCCACCATCACCGGCAAATGCGACCCCGCCGGCGTCTTCCCCGACGCAATCACCTTCGCCACCGTCTCCGGATCCCGCGCCGGATCCAGCTCCTTATACTTCTCCTCAAACCGCCGCGGATGCGTCCCACGATACCGCTGCCGTCTCTTCGGCCGTTCCGCTTCATCACTCATAGCTCCGAATACTTCAAATTGTTCCCTCGCGCTTTCTCCGCCGGATACCTCACCTCGTTGTGCTGGATCTTCCGCTCCATCACCTCCCCCAGCGCAAATCCCAAATTGTCCGCCAGCTCGAACAACAAAATCGCCACATCCGCGATCTCCGACGCGATCTCATCCCTCCGCGCATCCACCCGCGCCTCAATCTGCTCCGGCTGCTGCCACACGAAATGCTGCATCAGCTCCCCCGCTTCCGCCGCGATCGCCACCGACAAATCCTTCGCATTGTGAAACTGCCGCCAATCCCTCGCATCCACAAACCCTTGGATCTTCGCCGTTAACTCGGAAATCGAATCGCTCATGCCCGAATCCTGAATCGCCCGGACCCATCCCGCCACCCCGAATTCATCCACCCCTCCGCTTTAGTGCAATTCGCATTTTTTCCTCGCCCGATTCGCCCCTATGTGACGATTTCGTCACACAATATGATTGTCGCCGCTAGCTTCTGGTCCGTTTCCGTCGGAATCCTGCAAATCCTTGGCGCTCTAGGCGTCTTCCTCTACGGCATGAAAGTCATGTCAGAAGGCGTCCAGAAAGTCGCCGGCGACCGCATGCGCGGCGCACTCGCTGGAATGACCCGAAACCGCTTCAGCGGCGTCCTCACCGGACTCTTCACCACCACCCTCGTCCAATCCTCCTCCGCCACCACCGTCCTCGTCGTCTCCTTCGTCAACGCCGGCCTCCTCACCCTCGTCCAATCCATCGGCGTCATCATGGGCGCCAACCTCGGCACCACCACCACCGCCTGGATCGTCGCACTCATCGGGAAATTCGACGTCGGAACCGTCGCCATCCCCATGATCGGAATCGGCCTCCCCTTCTTCTTCATCGGCAAGGAACGCGGAAAACACTGGGGCGAAACCCTCATCGGCTTCGGACTCGTCTTCCTCGGCCTCGGACTCCTCAAAGACTCCGTCCCCGACCTCCGCACCCTCATCAAGGACGACCCCGGCACCGCCGACTTCATCCGCAACATCATCGCCACCATCAACGGACACGGCTTCGGCACCGTCATCCTGTTCCTCATCGCCGGACTTGTTTTGACCCTCACCGTCCAATCCTCCTCCGCCGCCATGGCCATCACCATCACCTGCGCCCTAAACGGCTGGCTTGGCGATATCGACACCAACTCCATCGGCGTCTTCCGCAACTCCGCCGCCATCGTCCTCGGTGAAAACATCGGAACCACCGTCACCGCATGGCTCGCCTCCCTCGGCGCAAACACCAGCGCCCGCCGCGCCGCACGCGCCCACTTCGCCTTCAACGTCATCGGCGTCATCTGGTGCCTCGCACTCTTCTATCCCTTCTCAAACCTCGTCTGGTGGCTTGCCGACCAACTCCCCACATCACTGAAAGGAGCCACCGAAGCCATGGCCAAATCCGAAATCGCCTTCGGAACCGCCATCTTCCACTCCACCTTCAACTTCGTAAACATCTGCCTCCTCGTCTGGTTCATTCCCCAACTCGCCAAACTCGTCACCTGGTGGGTCAAGGAACCCGCCGGCGGCGACTCGGGCCACAAACTCCGCTTCATCAGCAGCACACTCGTAGATGTTGGCGAACTCAGCCTCGCCGAAGCCGAAAGCGCCGTCCGCTCCATGGCCAAACAAACCTCAGACATGTTCGACGGCCTCGTCGACGTCATGGCCAAACCCGAACAGGACCTCTCCGCCCGCGTCCGCGAACTCAAAGCCATGGAAGACGAGTGCGACACCATGCTCCACGACATCACCAGCTACCTCATCCACTGCTCCACCCACGAAATCGGAACCGGCAACGCCACCAGAATCACCGCCATGCTCCGCATCGTCAGCGAACTCGAAGCCGCCACCGACCGCATCTACCGCCTCGTCAAACTCATTCAGCGCAAACACCAGAAAAACCGCGCCTTCGACGCCCCCCACTACAAGGAACTCGCCTCCATCTCCATGCAGGTCCGCGCCCGTCTCGACGTCGCCTGCAACTCCATCTCCGGCGTCGACGGTTCCACCCTCGAACGTGCCAACTCCATCGAAGACCGCGTCAACAAACTCCGCAAAGCCAACAACAAATCCGCCGCACTCCGCATGCAGCAAGGCTCCGAAGTCCAAACCGAAATGCTCTTCATCGACCTCAACAACCACTTCGAGGCCGTCGCCAACCACTCCCTCAACATCGTCCAAGCCAGCCGCGCCTAAGCCCCCCCACCAAAAGCCCACCAACACACCCATCTCTTGCAAAGGGACAGTCCATTTATTACTTGCCCTCAATCCCTCCTAACCCCACCATCCCCCCATCCGCAAACCCCGCTTCCTCGCCCCCTGGAAAGACTCCACCACCAAACCCGCCCTCTACCACTGCATCTCACGCGTCGTCGACAGACGCTTCGTCCTCAACGAAAACGAACGCGAACAC
>SYAP01000235.1 GCA_005787565.1 Verrucomicrobiaceae bacterium
GACAACTTGATCACTGAACCCTCGGCAACCGTCGCATACTCAGGCAACGAAAATCCTTCAGGCACATGCAATCCCTCTCGGTTCGGCGGCAATCTCCGCCCCTGAAGAAACCGCGTCAATATCACACTCTCCAAAAGCCCGCTCGCCCCGATCGTGTGACCCGTGAACGGCTTCAACAAATGCAATGTCGGAAGTGCATCAGCAAACACACGCCTCATCCAAGCCGGATCCGCCGCAGCCTGAACCGCCGTCCCCGTCGCATGCGGACAAATCGCGGAAATCACCCGCGATCCCTCCATAAATCGCTGAACCAATCTCGTCGTCCCTCCGCCATCCGCTGGAATCCCCACCGGATCCACCGCATCCGCATTGCACGCATATCCACCCAATCTAGGCACCGGAAATCCTCCCAACTCGATTGCCATCGCCGCCGCACCCTCCGCCGGAACAAACCCATTGCTCCCGGGATGATATGGATCCGGCTCGAATGAGGCCGATAACAATCCCGAAGCCCGATAGTTATCCAATAAAATCGGCACCAATGGCAAATCCACCGCCACCGCCAAGGCCCGTTGCACCTGCCCCGACCGGATCAACATCAAGGCAATCCCCAACGCATCAAGCCCCGCCGAACAACCGCTCGCCAAAACATGATTCGGCCCCGTTATCCCGAACTCAATGCTGATCGCAGTCGCCGGTTCACTGTGAATCGTGTTGCTCGCAGCCATCAGCGGAAACCCACGCCGCCCCGGCCAAGGACCAAGCCAACCCGCCGCATTCCCTCGACTCGTCCCCAAAACCAACGCCGCATCACGCAATTCCTCATCTCCCCATCCCGCCTCCGCCACCGCCTGCCGTGCCGCATGCAACGCAGCCATCGTCACCGGACTCCACTTCCGGTGCGTCAACATCCTCCGGTTCTCAATCCACCCTCCCGGCATCCCCGCATGCGGACTGTCATCACCTAACAGATCCCCGAGCGGCCGAAACGGATTCTCCCGCGCACCCACCGCCTGATAATGTGACTCCACACACTCACCCAAGGCGGAAAGCGCACCCAAACCCGTGATGGAAATCGACGCTTCGATGGACACGACGTAACAAGCAAATAGATTCCCGCAACTACAAATCAACCTCTTCGGTGGCTTCGCACAACGAAATCCGGATGCTCCTCCAAAATCTCCGAATAGGAAAACTCCGTCTCAAACTCCGGAAACCAGGTGTCCCCCTCGTGTTCACCAGCAACATGACTCACGATCAACTCATCCAACTCGGACAAAAACGCCCGGTAAATCTCCGATCCCCCGATCACATAAACCGCACCATCCAACCCCAAACCTCCCAACTCACCCGGCGAATGGATCACCTCAACACCCTCCGCCTCCCACCCGCAGTCCCTCGTCAAAACAATGTTCCTCCGCTTCGGCAACGGACGCCCGATCGACTCAAACGTTTTCCTCCCCATCACCACCGGATGCCCCACCGTCGTCCTCTTGAAAAAAGCAAGATCCCCCGGCAAATGCCACGGCAATGCCCCCCCACGGCCAATCACCCGATCCTCCGTCATCGCCACAATCGCTATCAGTCGCTGCATACCATCTAACAGTTTATCTGCCTTTCAAACCGCGACCGGCGCCTTGATGTGCGGGTGCGGATCATAACCGTCCAACCGGAAATCCTCAAACCTGAACCCATCAATATCCCGCACCTCCGGATTGATCCAAAGCCTCGGCAAATCCCGCGGCTCCCGCCCCAACTGCAGCTTCGCCTGCTCAAGGTGATTCGAATACAAATGCAAATCCCCGAAGGTATGGACGAAATCCCGCGCCTCATACCCGCAAACATGCGCCACCATCTCGGTCAGCAACGCATACGACGCGATGTTGAAAGGCACCCCGAGAAACAGATCCGCACTCCGCTGGTAAAGCTGGCAAGACAACCCCCGCTTCCCTCCCGCCTTCGCCGGATGAACATAAAACTGGAACAACAAATGACACGGCGGCAATGCCATCTGACCCAACTGACCCACATTCCACGCCGATACGATGTGCCGCCTCGAATCAGGACTCCCTAACAAACCATCAACCAGCAACCGGATCTGGTCCACCGTCCGCCCGTCCGCCGCCGGCCACGCCCGCCACTGCTTCCCGTAAACCGGCCCCAACTCCCCCTCCCCATCCGCCCACTCATCCCAAATCGTCACCCCGTTCTCCTTCAAATACCGCGTGTTCGTCTCCCCTTTCAGAAACCACAGCAACTCATGGATGATCGACCGCAAATGCAGCTTCTTCGTCGTCAAACACGGAAAGCCCTTGCGCAAATCATACCGGGCCTGCCGCCCGAAAACCGACAAAGTCCCTGTCCCCGTCCGGTCCGGACGCTCCTCGCCATTCTCTAACACATCACGCAGCAGGTCGAGATAGACATTCACGCCCGAAACAAGCCACAGATCCCGCCCCTCCCGCAAGACACAACATCACCTCACATCCGGTTCGCCGCACGGGCCTCAGCCTCTTCCACCCGCGCGAATCCCGCCTGCGCCTCACGCAATGAAATCCGGTTGTTCCCATTGGTATCATAAAAATCCATGATCTTCCTCGGACTGTGCCCGCTCGATTCGGAAGCCTCCTTCAGCTCGTCCATATCAAGACTGCCGTCCCCATTGTAATCAAACCGATCAAACTTCTCCAGCAACCCGATCATCTGCCGCTCAACCTGCGTCTCGGGAACCACCGGCCCGGGATCATATCCACACGCCGCCATCAACGGAACCAAACAACAGACGATCTGCTTCATCATGCAATCAGACTGGCGCAATCCCCCCTCCCGGGCAAGCATTCCATCCTCCCGATGCAAATCCGAATCATCGTCGCCGGCAAACCCGCCCTCTCCTACGCCAAATCCGGTGTTGAGGAATATCTCAAACGCCTCAAACCACTCGGCAACTACGAGTGGATCATCGTCAAAGCCGGATCCCGCGAGGAAGTTTCGGCCCGCCTCCTCGAACGCTCCGAAGGCTGCTTCCGCATCGCCCTCGACGAACGCGGCGAAACCCCGGGAACCCGCAAATTCGCCGAACAACTCGCCTCACTCGAAATGCGCGGCGATGTGAAATGCATCGCCTTCCTCATCGGTGCCGCCGATGGACACAGCCCCGAGATCCGCGAAAAATCCAACCGCGTGATCTCCCTCTCCTCCTTCACCCTCCAACACGAACTCGCACTCCTCGTCCTCCTCGAACAACTCTACCGAATCGCCAGCATCAAAACCGGCTCGCCCTATCATCGCGACTGACCATAGCCCCATAAATACCCACCATCCCTTCCCCCCTCACACCCCGCCCCACCGGAACGCCCCGCCACAAACAACTCCTCAAATCAGCCCAAAAACCTGGAAACCGCGAATGAACCCGAATAATCCCAGTGGTTCGTAAATCGAAAGATGCCGGATGGATGCGCAGGAGAATGGAAGGCTGGCAAGGCGGCGAAGCTGAGTGAATCGGGCATTCCCGATGTTTCGCCAACGCTGACAGCGTTTCCTTCCACAAGCAGACATTCGGCAGATTGAGGTTTACGGACCACTAGATTCGGAAATCAAAAACCAGGAACTCCACCGGAAGACACGGATAGAGAGAGACTTACAAAACAAACCACACTCATCCAGCAGATCAGTGGCCAACGGCACGTAACTTCTTCATATCCGTGTTTATCCGTGTTCATCCGTGGTTCGAATTCTCCTCGCCCCTAGTGCAGGAGCCCTGCCTTTCGGGTGATTGGATTCTGCTTCATCACACCCTCAAAATTCCCGCTTCCATTTCCTCTCAAGGATAAGCGGACCTCGCCAGCGCCGGAAATGAAATCAACCCGAAATCCGAAGTTGCAGGGGTAGCACTTAGGAATTCGACCAAAGATGACTCAGATTTCTCAAATTGAGGCATTCACCAAACAGGTCTTGAAAGGTCTTTCATAACCTCTTCATGACCTGTGCAAATCTGCGAAATCTGTGGTTCAATTTCTGTTCTCGGTATCAACCTATGTCCCAACTCAACGCCGGATCTGGTTCTGTGGCAGCATCCCGAATTGACCCTGACCCTGCCCCGCCACCGGCGTGTTCCATGGGATCTTGCTGGACGAACTCGTCGGCCCCACCGGTTTCTTCTCAGGGTCCTCCAAATTGCAGGAGCTGAAACCCAGCGTCAGAATCGATGCAAAAATCAATGTGAACGTCGCTCGCATGCCCCAACATAAAAAAAACTCCGCACGGCGCAAGCCCTGCGGAGTTTTGAAATGAAAAATACCGGAAAGCTCAGTTCGTCGCTGGGCGGGCCAGAATCACCCGGTCACCCGGCTGAAGGCGAACTCCAGGAACCAAGCTCTCTTGATCAATCTCGGCAATCGTTTGGTTCGGCTCGATCGAGGAAGGACGGACACGGCCAATCAACTTGCCATCACGCTTCACCAACAACGACGTTTGCGGTGTGAATCCCGTGTTGGAACCAGCTCCAATCACCACGAATCCCCAGCCTTGCTCAACCGCGGTGATCACCGCTTCCATCGCATTGCGGCTGATCCGGTTATTACGCTCCACCTTCCGTTGAGTCAGGCGATCCGCATCGGAGTTGTTCTGGGCCAATTTCTTTTCAGCGGCAGCAACCAAGGTCTCAAGCTCCTCAAGCTTCTTCTGGCGGGCCTTCTTGTCTTCCTCAATCTGACCGATGATGCCAGCCAAGGTGTCGATGTTGACCTCTCCGTCGATGTTGAGGTCTTCCTTGATCGATTCGACCACCCGGTTGACTTCTTCCTCTGTCTTCTTCAACTGGTCGAACTCCGCCTGTTGCTCTTCGAGCAAACCTTCGATCTCCCCGAGTTCCCGCTTCAGTTGGTTCTCGTTCGACTTGAGCGCCGAAATCGCTTGGGTCAACTCCTCGCGCTGATCCTGCGCCAACTTGAGAGCACCCTGCTCGTCCTTTAGCTCCTTCTCGGTCGCCTCTGCACTCGCAGTGACAGCGCGGTTGTCATCATTCGCTTTGATGCGGATCGACTGCTGCTCCTTGAACTTGTTGGAGTGATCGTAAGAGAAATACGCGGCACCTCCGGCGGCGAGGATGGCGATGATGTGAAAAATGGCTTTCATTGGGATTTCCTGATAAGGGATGAAAAATTAGTTGGAAGCGGTTGGTGCGGCGGCGGGTTCGGGAGCTGGAGCAGGTGCCGGAGCAGCTTCCTCCTTCGGAGCAGCCTTGGCACCCTTCTCGCCGGGAACAACTTGATCGCCGACCATCAGAACAACGTCCTGACCGACGGAATCCGGAACAATGCTGGCGGAGGCGGTATTGGCCTCAACCGCAGTGACCAACAACTTGGCGATCACCTCACCGTCACGAACCACATTTAGCGGCGAACTCGTCACCACACCGGAGGTGTTTCCTGCGGCCAAGGTCACAAATCCCCAGGTCGGATAAATCGCACTGATGCGGGTCTTCAACGTCGGGAACGACTCGCTCCTCGAAATGTATGTGCTCTCTTGGTTAAGACCGGAAATCCTCGCCTCAACCTGCTGGTTCTCGGAAGTCAGATTCGCCAGCTTGGCCTCGTTGCTCGTCACAGACTGGCGCAACTCTTCAATCTCGGTGCCCATCTGCTTGATCTTCCCTGCAAGCTCCTCGATGTCACCTACACTCGCCAACTTCTGGCGGATGTCATCAAGCTTCGACTTGTTGCTCTCGGTCTCGCTGCGCTTCGTCTCGATCGAGGACTTCAGGTCATTGTTGACCTTTTCCTGATCGGCTTTCTGCGTGGTGAGCGTGGCAACCTCCGCCTCTGTCTCCGCTCGAGTCGTCTTCGTGGAGGCAAGTGTTTCCTGAGCGGTCTTCAATCGCTCCTGACTTGTCTTGAGATTGCGCTCGGAAGTCTGCCTTTCGCTGATTTCCGTCTGATAGGCTTCCTTGTTCTTGACCGCCACAAATGCGGCGATCGCTAGAACGATAGCGCTGAGGATTCCGAATACGTTTGCCATGGGGTTGGTGTTTTTGAGCTTTGGGTTACGCGTGTTGGGAGGGACACTAGGTAGTCCCGATTCCCCTCCGCAACCTCAAATTTCACGGACTTTTTCGCTTGTCATCAGCTTGACTTTACAAAGCAACCACATGCATCCATCCGTCTGCCCCCTCTCATGAAGTCGATCCTGCGCGTTTTCTCCTACCTCCGCAACTATCCGGGCCTTGCAACCGCCCAGTTGTTCTGCGCTCTGGGCATGACCGCCGCCGTCTTCGTTTTCCCGAAAGTCACCGGCCACGTCATCGACGAAATCATCCCCAATCCAGCCCGCCACCCCGAATTTTTCTGGTGGGTGGCCCTCGTCGTCGCCGGTTTCCTCGTCCGCGACGGCCTCAATTCCCTCCGAATCCTCGTCAACAACACTTTCGAACAAAAAGTCCTCTTCGACATCCGTTCCGACCTCTACGAAAAAATCCAAACCCTACCCCTCCGCTGGTTCGACACCCGCCGCACCGGCGACGTCATGACCCGCGTCGTCGAGGATGTCATGAATATGGAGCGCGTCCTCATCGACGGCATCGAACAAGGACTCATCGCCGCACTCCAGGTCCTCGGCATCGGCATTATCCTCTTCTACCTCAACCCAGAAGTCGCCGCCTGGGCCACCCTCCCCGTCCCCCTCCTCTGCATCGGCGCATGGATCTACTCCACCCGCGGCCGCGATCGCTACAAAAACCAGCGCGAAGCATCCTCCGACCTCAACGCACTCCTCCACGACAACATCTCCGGCATCCGCCAAATCAAAGCCTACGCCGCAGAAAAAACCGAACACAACCGCTTCAACCGCTTCTCCGACCTCCTCCGCCGCGCCAACCTCCGCATGATGAAATGGTGGGCCATCTACTCCCCCGGCATGTCCTTCCTCCGCATGAACGGATACGCCCTCGTCCTCGCCTTCGGCGGCTCCGCCGTCATGAAAGGCGAAATGTCCCCCGGCGAATTCACCACCTTCCTCCTCTTCCTCGGCCTTTTCTACGAACCCATCGACCGCCTCAACTCCCTCAACCAAATGATCCTCTCCGGTCGCGCCGCAGCCGACCGTGTCTTCGAAATCCTCGACGCCGAGGACGAACCCAACGCCACCGCCGGAAACACCCTACCGTCCACCATCCGCGGCGCCGTCCGCTTCGACAACGTCTCCTTCGCCTATCAGGACCAACCCACCCTCAACGGCGTCACCCTCGATGCCCAACCCGGCAAAACCATCGCCCTCGTCGGCTCCACCGGCGCAGGCAAAACCACCGTCCTCTCCCTCCTCGCTCGCTTCTACGAAAACACCTCCGGCACCATCACCATCGACGGCACAGACATCTCAACCCTCGCCAAATCCTCCCTCCGCGAGCACATGGCCTACGTCACCCAGGAACCCTTCCTCTTCAACGGAACCGTCCGCGAAAACCTCCTCCTCTCCAAACGCAACGCCACCGACGAACAACTCTGGTCCTCCCTCACCGCCGCCCATGCCGAATCGTTTGTTAGAAAACTCCCGCAACAGCTCGACACCAACGTCGGCGAACGCGGCGTCAAACTCTCCGGCGGCGAAAAACAACGCCTCTCCATCGCCCGCGCACTCCTCAAAAACGCACCCATCCTACTCCTCGACGAAGCCACCGCCTCCGTCGACTCCGAAACCGAACGCCAGATCCAGGACGCACTCGACCGCCTCATGGAA
>SYAP01000236.1 GCA_005787565.1 Verrucomicrobiaceae bacterium
CCATCTTCTCTCACCCGACGAACAGCCAGAATCCTGATGTGTTCGCTTGTCCCATGATCCAGCTTTCTCCCATCAATCTTCGGCATGCAGAAGACTATAGCGGAATATCGTTTTGTAGTCTATCCTAAAGACTTCTCAGTACATGCTCCAACCTTACGACCCGGACCGGATCCCACTCATCTTTGTCCACGGACTCATCTCCACTCCCCGCATGTGGCGAAATGTGATCAACGAGTTGGAGACCGACCCTGTCCTCCGCCGCAAATACCAATGCGGTGTGTTCGCCTACCCGACTGGCAATCCGCCGCTGTATTCAGCCATGCGCCTGCGCGAAGAGCTTGCGAAATTCCACAAACAACATCCCTCCGCGAGGGACGCCGTGCTCGTCGGCCACAGCATGGGTGGCATCCTCTCACGCATCCAGGTCACCACTGTCCGGCGCGAACATTGGAATGCGATCGGCGAGGACAAAGCCGCGAAGCTCTTCGCAAAAGTCACCGAAAACTCTGTTTTCGACCGCTCCACCCGCTTCGAGGCCAACCCTCGGATCGCACGGACCATCTTCATCTGCTCCCCCCATCGTGGCAGCGAAATGGCTGCTGGTGGAATCGGCGCGATCGGCATGCGCCTCATCTCCCTGCCCGGTGATCTCGCCTCGTCCGTCACCTCCAGTGTCGGCGATTCCATCGCTTTGATCACTGGCGATCCCCAGCGCCTTCCAAACAGCGTCTCAGGTCTCTCACCCGCCAACCCGACCTATCAGGTGCTCAACCCGCGACCCCTCGAATCCGTTCACCATTCGATTATCGGAGACCGCGGAAAGGGCGACACGCCTAACAGTTCCGATGGCGTGGTGGAATACTGGAGTTCCTCGCTCAAATCCGCGGAATCCGAAAGAATTGTTCCCGGCCCTCATGGATCATGCGAGCTTCCGGAGACCATTACGGAGCTCCGCCGGATTCTCCATCTCCATCTGAAACAAAACTGAAACAGCTGCGAGTCCTGACCAAAATCCTGCGTGGGATCGGCTCCGATTGACCGGATGCGGTCAATCACCCTGATTGAGCTCCACCCGCAACCGCAGGAACGCCGCATTGTCGGACATCGGCTCCACGGAGCGGAAACTCAAGGTCTGCGTCCCGTCACCATGGAAAATCGGTGCACCCACTGGCTCAACCACACCTGTACCATCCTCCCAAACCGAGAGTTCGCCCGACTTCTCCACCACATACTCCACCTCGTTTGCATCAAGCCTCACCCGGAAGGACAGGGTGAAATGCCGGTCCTCACCGTCGCCCGCCGTGAACGAAGCCGTTGGCATCACCGCTCCTCCTGTCAGGTCGCCACCTAGGGCATAATGCATCAGCTGGCTCACGCCAGGAGCCACGACCTCATCCGGATCCTCGGCACCTCTGGCAGCCATCCATGCCGCAAAGCGGCTGTCCGGCAAGCCAGGGCTGCCCACCGCCAAATCGCTGGCACGCCAACTCGTCGCCAACGCATGGTCAGGCGCACCCAGCGGATCAATCAACACCAACGACCTCCCCGAACCATCCGCCGCCACCGGCCATGGCGACACATCATCGTATATGAAATCATGGATCGAGATCCCCCCGCCAAACGACAATTTGATCTGCTCGCCCGCGTTCGAAAGATTATCCAACGCGTCCCACACACCTGCGACCGGATGCCCGACGCCATATCTTGATTCGAAAGCGGCGAGATTCTTCACCACCAACACCCGCTGTCCCGGTGGCAACGTGGTGATCAAGCCGTTGGCGAAATCGAAATCAATCCCTTTTGTGAAACGAACCTGCGAGAGATCCAGCGTCACCGTCCCGCTGATGTTCATCAACTCGATGAACTCGAAATCCTCCTTCGATCCACCCGCAAACCCAGGACCCACCGGATTGTACAAAACCTCGGTGATCATCAGGTTCGCCTGCAACTCCGGCAACTCGGCTGGCGTCGTCGCGGTGAACTGATAGGGTTCCGACCACCGGCTCCAACGTCCCGTGTTGTCCTGCATCCTCACCCGCGCCCGATAGGTTTCGTTAGGTCGCAACGCGGTGTAGGGAACGCTGATCGAATTCTGATAGGCCGGCATCACGCCGCTTTCCCAGACCGGCGTCGCCTCCATCAGGAAATCCTCCGGCGTTTCACCCACACCATTCACCCGGCCGATCCGCCAAGCCATCGCACCAAAAGTTCCCGGTCCCTGAGGATCGGAAAAGGACGACGCCTGGAAGGAAATCAGGTGCACGGGATGCGCCGGATCACCCGTGTAGGTCAACGAAGGCTTCGACGGCAAGAACCCCGCATCAGGCCCATCTGCCAACTGATCAAGATAAGCCGCCCGTCCTCCCGCACCCACCGTCGGCCCGATCCCTTCCCCGCCCGTGGCCCGCCATCCAGTGAATGCGTATGCCTTCATGTCCGCCACCTTGAACGCCAGCGGATCGTCCACCGCCGTCCCGGCCGCCTGCGGCGCGTTGCGCCAGCGGTCCTGATCCGCCATCGAAAACCCCTCGATCACCCGAGCTCGATCATCCATCAAGCCGTTCAACTGATCCGGCTGCCAAATCAAATCACGGAACTCACGCAGGACGTTCCGATGTTCCAATTTCATCTCCGGCTTGTTGATATAAGGCATGCCATCGGAAGTGGACATGTCCCAACCATACAAGGCGTTGTTTGCATGTTCCCATCCGTTGTTCCAATTCGGCCCGAAACTCGCATCCCAGTCATAAGGAAGAAACACGCAAACACCACGGGTCGGATCATTTCCAACCGGCTCGAAATGCCAGGCAAGGTTCTTCAACGCATGCCTGATGTTATCGGTATACGGAAACAAATCATAATGCCGGATCGCTTCCGCAACCGCCGAGTAACGATACCAGGATGCATAATTCACCTTCTCATTCAGCCAGGTCGCGTTCTGCCCGCCATGCAGCTGGTCACGGATCGTGTTGAACTCGGAACCATCCCTCACCATGTCCGGGGATTGATATCTCCTCTGGCGCTCCGCATCCCAAATCCAGTCGGACATCTTATACAGGTTCCCCTTGGTGATGCCTCGTGCATCGAGAAATGATCCATCATACTCCTCAACCGCCATCGTCAGTCCCCAGAAATCGCCGTTGTATTGGTCCGGCGCTTCCGCGGCATCATCAATCACCCGGAAATGCAGCCAATGCGTGTTGGATGACGGCACCCCGAACGTCGACCAAAGCGTGGTTCCGATCTCCTCCGGCATCCCCCAGCCGTTTCCACCCTTGTTTCCGAACATCTTCGAAAGTGCAAGCGCCTTCCACTTCTCCGGATAAGGCCTGCCCTTCTCGTCGCGTGCCTGGAACTCGTGGCCATCGTTGAATCGGAACTTGTAATGTCTTTTCCCAAAGGTGAACCGCCCTTCATTGTCTCCATAACGGCTGTTTCCACCGCGCAGGCGGACCCCCACGTGATCATACACGATGCCATCATGCACCAGCGCGCCCTCCCAATCCTCCGCCCGCCGTGCGGCCAGGACATTGTCGGTTTCATTGTTTGGAAATTGCTCGGACGCGTTCACCGCACGCAAGGCCTGCATGTCCTGGGGCCGGATCAGCCAATGATAGACCGGCAACGATTCCAACATCTCCTTCGGCCAAACCTTGCCCGCCCCAGCAGGATCCACCGATGCCGCGGACGCCACATAATCCGGCACCCCATTATAAACGAAACACGCGAAATTCAGCGACGGATCATCCGCATGCGGAACCCTGACCGAAGCACCACCCCTGTCGCTTGCGGAAATCCGATACCGGACCAGCGTCCGATGCGGCTGCGCCGGAATCACCCCTGCGAACACTCCATCTCCCGCAAGATCGTCACCACCCGCACCATCATCTCGCATCGCAACGGTGGTCCAGTTCGCCGGATTCTCGAACGCCGGATTCAGCGGCCTCTCACCTTTCGGATTTGCCAGAATCTCATTCACCGTCCGCGGAAACCGAGCCGGAATGAAATTGCCGGGAGCAACAATCTGATAGAGCAACTGCACGGAATCCACCCCCTGCGGATCCGTCACCTTCGCCCGGATGGTGATGGCTTCACCCGATTCCGGCTGCTGCGGATCATGAGAAACCTGTCTGATTTGCGGCGGTACTGTTGCAGAAGAAACCGTATTCACGGCTGCCGGAGTCGGTTGCATCACCAACTCGCCGGCAGGACGGATCAGCTCGAGGTCAATCCCGAGATCTGTACTTCCCGACGTGCGATTGAATACCCGAACTGCAATGGTATTCATTCCCTCTACCAGATAGGTCGCGACATTGGTCAATGGAGTGTCATACCAAAGCCCTTCGGTTGCTTCAGCCGAGGCGGTTGTTGTGATGCTTGGATTCTGTTGGATGCCGTCCCGGTTGCGGCGGGCGACTTCCACTCCATTGATCCAAATGATCACTCCGTCATCCATGCTGTAACGCAGCAGAAGTGCGCTGGGAAGCTCTCCTGGAGCAATGGTGAAGTTCTTGCGGCAGAACAGGGAAACATAACTGTTCTGCATGCCGCTGATCACCGTGTTCAACGGCAATCCGACCACCTCGCCATACCCGATCGGCGCTTGTCCCGTGCTCCATCCGGCCGCCGGCGTGAAAGATGATAGACGCCAGTTCGTCGCGGGGAATGAAGTGCCCGGCCAGTACTTCCAATCCGTCGCCGCCGTGGTGATCAACGTCTGCTCCGGATAGGATTGTTGCGGTTGGGACCCACGCCATGAACCACCGAGATTGTTATCCAGCGAAGGATGGATCAACTCCATGGACGCGCCGGATCCCGATGGCGAGATCGGCCACGGAAACTCCGCCTTGTAATCCACTTCATCCACCAACAAACCTGACGCGTCACGCAGTTCCACCACTTCCCCACTGCTCGAAAGCTTCCCGACATAGGGCCCATAGGCGGCGAATCCAAACTGGAGAAGAAACGCCGCAGGATCCATCGCAACCACCACATGCCCACCTGCCGCGATCACCGAACCCGGTGGAAAAGTGAACGCGATGCCACTCGTGAAACTCCACCCGCTGAGATCGACCACCGAAGAGGATGCGTTGTGAAGTTCAATGAATTCCGTCCGCGCATTGTCCGGCGGATCATAAAACAATTCATGAATCACCACTCCTGGAGTCACAGCAGGTCCGATGTTGAAAGTGAGAATCTGCTCAAACATCTGACCGCCGCTGTCGGTCGATCGGACACGCACGCTGATCAACCCGGATTCACCACTGAAGTCATGATTAGCCAACAGCTGGTTGCCATGGATGGTGAACCACGAGTTATGGGTATCTCCCTCACCGGACACCAATTGATACAAATGGGTTTCCGCAGCATTCGGATCGGAGCTTCGCAAGTAGGTCACGAATTCGTTCGTGGGGATGGAAGAGGGAATCACCGCGGTCAACGCCGTCACCGACGAAGGCGGAGTGGGTGGGGGATTGACGAGAATCTCGATGGTTCCCGGGTTGGAATCGGCGTACCCGTCATTTGCCTGATAGATGAATGAATCCTTCCCGGCAAACCCCGGGTTGGGAGTGTAGACCAGATTGGGCGCCGTGCCCGAAATCACACCGTTTTGCGGGCTTCCAACCGTCCATCCAAATCCACCCGGCGGCGGATTGGGGTCGCTGGCAGACAAGCTGATCGGCAGCGCGCCACCCGGCGTGGTTGTTAGAACTTGATCCGTAACCTCCGGAACTCCCGGCGACACATGGATGGTCAACGTGCGGGTATCAGATCCAGTCGCAGCATTCGCCGTCAGGGTGTAAGTGGTGGTTTCCAGCGGAGTGACCGCAATGCTGCCGGACACAGGTGCCAGCGCCGTTCCCGGGGAAAGGCTCAGACCGGTCGCACCGGCAACCGTCCAAGACAGCGTCACCGGATTTCCTCGAACCGTGGCGGCGGATGCGCTGGTGAAGGAAACGATCGATGCGGGCACCGACGCGAGCGGCCTGCTGAATTGACCCGCGTGGGAGTTGTAGGTTTGTGCGATCTCCGCCGGTGTCAGCGCTCGGTTGTGCACCTGGATCCGTGCGACGCTGAGCGATCCCGGAAGTTGCCCGTTGGTGCGGACACCGTCGGGCCGCGTTTCGCAACCGACGACGAACGGCAGCGGCTGCCCACCGGTGGTGACCGCATGGGTTTTGAGCGGCATCAGCGGGCGGGCTTCGACCACCGAACCATTGAGATAAGTCCTCGCGATGGAGGTTGCCGGATCATAAGTGTAGGCAATGCAGGTCCATTGACTCATCTCCCGTTGGCCGTTCCACGCCATGTCCGGAGAATCCCAATGCGCCGCCGCACCATAAACCGGATGGTTGCCATGTTTGAATGCCATGTGGCTGCCAGCCGGTCCATCGCGGCGGCTCCACGAGAAAACACATTCCTCCGCACTGTCCGATGAATTGTAAACCCAAGCGTAAATCGTCCGCGCGCCATTGCCGGTGACCGACGCGGGTGCCGCAGGGCCGACATACCAATCGTTGTTCCCATCCAGCAGCACGGCTTTAACCCCGGCGGTCAGCGTGATCTGCGGGGTGTCGATCTCTCTAACAAAATTGCCGCCGAGGGTTCCGTTGTTCGGCCAAGTCACCAGCGGACCGGTCGGCAAACCCGTCGCGTTGAGTTCGACCAACAGATCTCCAAACGCCTGCGATACGGGCGCAAGAAAACCTATCGCGGCGGGCAGAAGTCCGCGGACCATTGGGTTTTTCCACATTCTTTCCCCCCACCCATACCGCCCGATCCACAGGCGTCAAGGGCTGGCATGACTGAAGCCCTGTGCAGGTTTGGCGCAATCGTCCACACATTTGGATGGAAGAGTCCCACGATTTTCCAGCATCACCTGCCCCGGGGCGATGTCGCAATGATCCACCAAAAAAGCGACAGGCCCGGTTCCTCGCGGAGCCGGACCTGTTTCCAATTTTGAAGATTCAATCGCAAATCAGTCTTCCGGAAGGATGACCTTGTCGATGACGTGAATCACACCGTTGCTTGCGACGATGTCGGTTTTGACGACCTTCGCTCCGTCGACGGTGACGCCATCCGCGCCGACCTTGATGTCAACTTTCCCGCCTTGGACGGTGGCAACCTCTCCGGTTTTCACATCCGCTGCCATGACCTTGCCGGCCACGACGTGATAGGTGAGAATGGCGATCAGCTTCTGCTTGTTCTCCGGCTTGAGCAACGTCTCGACGGTGCCTTCAGGCAATGCCTTGAACGCCGCGTTGGTCGGGGCGAAGACGGTGAACGGACCATCGCCCTTCAAGGTGTCCACCAATCCGGCGGCTTTGACGGCTGCGACGAGGGTCGAGAAATCTTCGTTGCCGGAGGCGATGTCGACGATGTCCTGCTTGGCTTCAGCGGCAGCTTTTGGCTCCTCGGCGAAAGTTGCGGGGGTGACGCAGGCAAAGGCGAGCGTGGTGGCGAATAGTAATGTTTTTTTCATGTGTTTGTTTGGTTGTTGGTTTGATTCTCAGACAGATGGTGGGCGCGCTTCCCGCTGGCAAAGGAGCGGGGAATCCAGTCCTGTCATATCAAAAGATCATCATGAAAACTTTCGCTTGCGCGGTGGATTGCCTGCCGGACTGTGCGCGCCATTTTTCAACATCGCAGGCAAACAAAACGGCCGCAGGATTGCTCCGGCGGCCGTTGTTAGATCAATGGAAACCCGTTCAGCCTGCGAAGTTCGCGGCGACGACATCCCAGTTCACCACGCTCCAGAACGCGGCGATGTAATCCGGGCGGCGGTTCTGATAGTTGAGGTAATACGCGTGCTCCCAAACATCGAGCCCGAGGATCGGGGTGCTGCCGCAGCCGCCGAAATCGGGGCCCATCAGCGGGTTGTCCTGATTCGCGGAAGAGCACACCGCCAGCGAGCCATCGGCCTTTCTGCAGAGCCAGGCCCAGCCGGAGCCGAAGCGGGTGGCACCCGCCTTCGCGAAGGCTTCCTTGAAGGCGTCGAAAGAACCGAAGGCCTTGTCAATGGCTGCCGCAAGCTCACCGGATGGCGCAGAAGCACCACCGGGGGCGATGACTTTCCAGAAAAACGAGTGATTCACGTGGCCGCCCGCATTGTTGCGGACCGCCGTGCGGATGTCTTCCGGCACCGCGCCGAGATTGCGGATCAACTCATCCGCGCTCTTTGCTTCAAGGTCGGCCTTGCCGGCGATGGCGTTGTTGAGATTGGTGATGTAGGCGTTGTGATGCTTCGAATGATGGATTTCCATCGTGCGGGCATCAATGTGGGGCTCGAGCGCGTCGTAGGCGTAGCCAAGTTCGGGAAGGGTATGGGCCATGGTAGGATGGGAGTTTGGTTTGCGTCGGAGGCGGGGGTCCGGTAGGGATATCCCCCGCCGCGATGCTCCTTACCAAACCGAGCACCGCGCCACCCGCAAGGACAATCCATCATGATCCCTCAGGAACTCCAACCCTACCTGCCGCACATCCTCACCGCCATCGCCGGACTTTTCATCGGCTGGCTGTTCACCAAGCTATCCGCTGCCACCAAACTGGCCGCCGTCGCCGAGCGCCTCCGCTCCGAAGAACGCCGCTCCGCGGAAATCGAAGCGCGCCTCGCCCAAACCCTCGATGAATCGAACCGCAACGAGCAGGACGCCCAAACCTTCCGCAACCAGGTCTCCGAAATCCACGCCCGCCTCGAAAGTGAACGCCTCGCCGCAGCCGAAAAACAAGCGCTCCTCGAACGCGCCGAGGCCAAGCTCACCGCAACCTTCAAGGCCCTCTCCGCAGATGCCCTGAAATCCTCCACCGAACAATTCCTCCACCTCGCCAAATCCACCCTCGCCACCCAGACCGAGGAAGCCAAAGGCGAAATCGAAAAGCGCAAAACCGCCATCGAAACCCTCGTCAAACCCGTCGCCGAATCCCTCGGCAAATTCGAACTCCGCATCGGCGAAATCGAAAAAGCCCGCGAAGGTGCCTACGCCGAACTCAAGCAACAGGTTCGCGCCCTCGGCGAAGGCCAGCTCGGCCTCCAGCGCGAGACCGCATCCCTCGTCAAAGCCCTCCGCCAACCCACCGGCCGCGGCCAATGGGGCGAAATGCAACTCCGCCGCGTCGTCGAACTCGCCGGCATGCAGGAACATTGCGACTTCGAAATCCAGCACACCTCCACCACCGACGAAGGCAAAAAACTCCGCCCCGACCTCATCGTACGCCTCCCCGGCGGAAAAACCATCGTCGTCGACTCCAAAACCCCGATGGACGGCTACCTCGACGCCCTCGAAGCCACCGTAGACACCGCCCGCGACGATGCCCTCGTCCGCCACGCCCGCCAGGTCCGCACCCACATCCAGCAGCTTTCCTCCAAAAACTACGCCGCGCAATTCGCCCAGGCCCCCGAGTTCACCGTCCTCTTCCTCCCCAGCGAATCCTTCTTCTCCGCCGCCCTCCAAAGCGACCCCAGCCTCATCGAACGCGGCGTCGATCAAGGCGTCATCCTCGCAACCCCAACCACCCTCATCGCCCTCCTCCGCGCCGTCGCCTACGGCTGGCGCCAGGAATCCCTCGCGGAAAACGCCCGCGAAATCTCCGCCCTCGGCCGCACCCTCCACGAACGCCTCGGAAAACTCGCCGAGCACTTTGGAAAACTCGGCCGCTCCCTCGGCACCGCCGTCGAACACTACAACAGCGCCGTCGGCTCCTACGAAACCCGCGTCCTCACCACAGCCCGCCGCTTCGAAGACCTCAAAGCCGCCCCCGAAAACCTCACCCTCCCCAACCTCGAACCCATCGACAGCCTCCCACGCACGCTACAACAGCCTGCCACCACCCCACCCGCCGCCCTCGCCGCCCTTGCCAGAGCCAGCGAAATGTCCGCCCGCCACCAGGAAACCCCACCCCCAACCCAGGAAACCCAGCCCCCCATCCTCGAACCCGCCATCTCCCCCGCCGCCGCCAGCGCCCTCCTCGAACCCGCAGACGAAAACGACTTCTCCTTCGTCCCCGATCCCCCCGCCAGCGCCCGCAACGCCGCCGCCGACCTCCGCTCCGCCCTCGAATGACCAACCCCTGCGGCGTCCCGCTTCCACCCTCCTTTCCCCATGCCCGCCCTCACCGGACAATCCCCCGAAGCCCTCGCCGCTTGGCTTGCCGACCATGGCGAGCCAGCCTTCCGCGCCGGGCAGATCCTCGAATGGGTCTGGAAAAAAAAGGTCACGTCCTACGACGCCATGACCAACCTCCCCGCCGCCCTTCGCGAAAAACTCGCCGCCCACTTTCCCCTAACAGCCCTCACCCACACCACCACCCAGGGCTCCGCGGACACCACCCGCAAATTCCTCTTCAAACTCCACGACGGCCGCTACGTCGAAAGCGTCCTCATCCCCGCAAACCCCGCCCTCTACGGCGAAACCTCGGACCGCCGCACCCTCTGCGTCTCCTCGCAGGTCGGCTGCGCATACGGCTGCAAATTCTGCGCCTCAGGCCTCGCCGGATTCACCCGCCACCTCGACCCCGCCGAAATCGCCGGCCAAGTCCTCGCCGCCGAACAACTCTCCGGCCAGCGCGTCGACAACCTCGTCTTCATGGGCATGGGAGAACCCCTCGCCAACCTCGAAAACCTCCTCGCCGCCATCCAGCTCATCACCGGCCCCAAAACCCTCCACCTCGGCGCACGCCACCTCACCCTCTCCACCTCCGGCCTCGTCCCACAGATCCGCCAGCTCGCCGAGCACCCCCAGCAAATCCGCCTCGCCATCTCCCTCCACGGCGCCACCGACGACGTCCGCCAGCAGATCATGCCCATCAACAAAAAGTGGCCCGTCGCCGAACTCTTCGACGCGCTCGACTACTGGAACTCCCGTAAAAACCAGAAACTCACCCTCGAATACATCCTCATCCACGGCATCAACGACGACCTCGAACAAGCCGCCATCCTCGCCCGCCACGCCCGCCGCCTCCACGCCAAAGTCAACCTCATCCCCTACAACACCGTCGAAGGACTCGACTGGGTCCGCCCCTCGGACACCCGCTGCCGCGCCTTCCGCGACGTCCTCAAAAACGCCGGCGTCTCCGCCACCCTCCGCCTCGAAAAAGGCCACGATATCGATGCCGCCTGCGGTCAACTCCGCCTCAAACAAGAAACCACCGAAGGCCTCATCGCCCCCGCGCCCATCAAAGCAAGGTAAGCCAACCATCAAATGGAAATGATCGGGCATGGATCAGCCCATGATAATCTAACTAGATCCAACAATCATGATCATTCGAACTCTCTCTATATGGATCTCCTGGATGGCCGCTTCCTTGCTATCGTGGACCTGCCATTTGTTCGCCCACCAAGCCGGACAATCCGTTCCATCCACGGAAATGGAGCTTCATGTGATCTCAACGGCATTCTATCCCGGCGCAGTTCTGATTTATCTGTTTCCCCTTCCCCTGCTGATCGGAGCAGCAATCTACAGCGTGTGGCACCGCAAGAACGCCGATCTGGGGCACCGTTCTCTTAGAGGCTGTCTTAAAACTATCTAGCCGGCAACTCG
>SYAP01000237.1 GCA_005787565.1 Verrucomicrobiaceae bacterium
CCCGCCCGTTCGACAATAACCTCGACGTCTTCGTCATGGTCGAAGGCGCAGGCGTCGTCGTCATCGAAGAACTCGAACACGACCGCATACGCGGAGCCAAAATCTACGCCGAGCTCACCGGCTACGGCGTCAGCGCGGATGCCTACCACCTCTCCGCCCCCTCGCCCGACGGCTCTGGCCCCGCCTACGCCATCCAAATGGCCCTCCGCCATGGCAAAACCAACCCCGAGGAAATCCAATACCTCAACGCCCACGCCACCTCCACCGGCCTCGGCGACATCGCCGAAACCAAAGCCATCAAACTCGCCTTCGGCGACCACGCCCAAAACGGCCTCGCCGTCAGCTCCACCAAATCCATGACCGGCCACATGCTTGGTGCCGCAGGTGGCATCGAACTCATCGCCTGCATCATGGCCATCCGCGACGGTGTCATCCCTCCCACCATCAACATCGAGGAACAAGACCCCGAGTGCGACCTCGACGTCGTCCCCAACGTCGCCCGCGAAGCCACCATCACCCACGCCGTGAGCAATAGCTTCGGCTTCGGCGGCCATAACGCCTCCGTTCTTGTCAGCAAATTCAACTGACCCCAAGTTACTAACGAGTCCAGAGTAGGAAAAACATTGGCACATCGGTTCACGGATATCCGGTTGACTGAGGTTTCATTCCTCATAAGAATCTAAAAATCAATTAAATCGCGACAGAAAATTGATGCCGCGCTTTTGTAAGCGCGGGATGGCTCAACCACGATTACGCCCGAAGAACGCTTGGCGCTTCATTTTTTCTTGAATCCTCGACCTCGTGGATCGAACAACACTTTCCCGCTCGGTCCAACGCGACGATGCCGAATTCCGAGTCCGCCATTTCGCATGCAGGCAGCAACTCATGTACATGGTCCTCTCACAACTGACCTGTCGCGACCGGATCCGAGATATTGCCACCTGCCTCAACGCAATGCCCAACTCACTCCATCACTTTGGTTTCAGCCAGCATGTGGATAGACCCACACTTGCGGATACCAACGAGCAGCGGGACTGGCGGACTTGGAAAGACCTTGCCAAGATACTCACGAGCAAGGCCAAGCCTCTTTATTGGGGCTAGGATCGCGGAATGGATTTGGAAAACACAGTTTATGCGCTCGACTCCACCACCATCGATTTGTCGCTGACACCTTTCCCTTGGGCCGACTTCCGTCAGGCCAAGTCGGGCATCAAACTTCACACTCAGATCGATCTGCGCGGACCTATTCCTACGCATCACCAGTGCCCGTCAGCACAACGTGAGCTGGATCAACAGCATCATCTTCGGGGCTGGATCTTTATATCTGATGGATCGAGACTACATGTATCTCGCAGCGATCATGAGGGAAAGCCTACACTGCCAAGGTCCCGGAAAGCCTTCCCCGTCCTGTTGAAAAGGATCAGACACTTCAATTCGAAAACCGGCAAGGAACTCATCTTACTGACCAACAACCTGAAAACACCCGCTCTGACAGTGGCCATGTTTTACAAGCCGCGATGGAGTATCGAATTGTTCTTCCGCTGGATCAAGGGTCACCTTCGCATCAAGCATTACTACGACACAAGCCCCAACGCGGTGAAAATCCAGATATGAATCGCCGTGTCCACCTAACTGATGATCGCGATTCTCTGATCCGCCGCCAAATCAAAAAGCAATAAGCCCTATTCGCTCAGCAAGCCATATCTCTTCAGCACTGCCCCCCCACTCTCACGACTCACGCTTCAACGCAATCTCCACCAGTTCCGTCGAAATCTCCCGAACCTCCTTCATCAACTCAGGCGTCGGCTTCTGGCCTACATCAAGATCCATCTTCTTGCTCAACCCCTCCAACAGGTCCCGCATCGCGATATAACTCGGCCGGGCGGAAATCCTCGGCTCCAATCCGGTGATGCAATCCGAGTAATACTCCGCGATATCCTTCCTCATCACCTTCCGCGCACGTTTGATGGAAAACTGCTTGTCCACCCCCACCGAGGAAACTTCCAGCGCCCGGATCCAACCGCCTAACGAAATCAAATGGGCAAGATCGGAATCTCTCAGCGACACCAACTCAGCCTCCACATCCCTCTGAGTGGCTGCCAACTCAAGCTTCAGCTGCGGAATATCGCCCTTCTTCGCGCTTTCCAACAATCCCGCCGAATGACGATTCACCCCATCCCCCACGCCAAGCGCCTTCCCATACCGGGTCAAATCCCTCGCCATTTTCTCCACATCCTTCAACTGCTCGGCCTGGACCATCAGAAAACCATCCGCAATCAGAAACCCCAACTCGATCGCCAGATCCGCGCGATCCAACGACATCCGCGCAGGCATCTCCCGCGCCGTCTCCGCAATCGGCAAAGGCGTCAAATACTGCAAGGTATCGAACATCTTCGAAATCGAAGGAGCGGTGAACTGGTTCACCGCAAGATCAGCACTCACCTCAGCATCATCTCGCAAATCGTCAGGAATCTCACCGCCTGGCCCCGCCGCATCCGCTGCCACTTCCTCCGGATCCGGTGCCCCTTCGATTTTCAACGGCTCCTCCTCGGAAAACGCCAACGTCGCCAGTGGGAAAAACGCGGCAAAACTCAAAACTCTCAATTTCATGCACAAAGACTGCATCAGCTTGAGCGGATTGCGAGGAATTTGCTCATCGCCGAATACACAAAGATCCGGAATCCCAATCAAACCTCCCCCACCGGATCGCTCTCAAAATCCGACTCCCCCACCCCTAAACTCACACCCTCGCCGGAAACGCCTTCTGATGCGCCTCCCGGAACTGCGTCGGAGAAACCCCTTCCACCCTCGCAAAAACCTTCCCGAAATGATCGGCGCTCCGGAACCCGGCCTCAATCGCCACATCCTTCATCGACGCATCCGTCTCAACCATCCGCCGCTTCGCACGCTCCAACCTCAACCGCGTGATCTCTCCGGCGATGCTCCGCCCCATCGAAACACTGAAACGCCGCTCCAACGTCCGGCGCGTCGTCGCCACCGCGCTCGCCACATGCGTCACCTGGATTCTCCGGTGTCCGTTCTCCGCAATGAACCGCAGCGCCCTCGCCACCAACGGATCATTTGTGGCGTAAATGTCCGTCGATTGCCGCGAAATCAACTCCGCCGGCGGCACCAACACCGGCCCGGTCAGCACCGCCCCGCCCGCCATCAGTTGATCCAACAACGCCGCCGCACGATACCCCACCTGCCCGAATCCCAAATCAATACTTGTTAGACTCGGCGACGGCGCATTGCAGATCTCCGTCTCGTTGTGCGTCCCCACAATCGCAACATCCTGCGAAACATGCAGCCCCTTCGCCCGGCACACATCCATCAGATAGCGGCAAAACAAATCCTGGCACACGAAAACCCCGATCGGCAGCTCCCACGTATCCACCCATTCATGCAATCCCGCCACAAAAGCCTCCCACCCCTCCGCCTTTCCATCTCCACAATTCCGCACCACCCGATGCACCGTGCACGGATACCCCGCCGATCTAACAATACTCCGGAACCCGACATACTGCTGCTGAGAATCAAGATCACGCTGAAATCCCAAATACCCGAACCGCCGGAAACCCCGCGCCAACAAATGCGTCGCCGCCATCACCCCGGACGCCTCGAAATCCGCAAACACACTCGGCAAACCCACCGTGGGCGAATTCATCCAGACATTCACCAACGGAACCTTCGCCTTTTTCGCCGCCTGCGCCAAACTCGTCGTCGCACGCGCAATCACACCATCGAAAGGTACCCTCCCCGCGCCACGCGCCAGAATCTGATCCGCCGCAGGATTGATCGAGCAGTCCCAACCCACCTCATCCGCATACTTCTGGCACCCCGAGTACACCTCTAAATGCCGCTTGTACGCCCAACCCAACTCCAGCGAGATCGCAACGCGCGGTGATTTGCTCTTTGGGTTCGTTTTGCTTGGCATCTCGAAAAGGATGGGGTTCCCCCGCAATCCTCCTCCAAAACCTCCCGGATGACCAGCAAAGTGTCCCGCACCACGGGAAATTCCCCGCCGCAAATGCAAGCTGGAATGTCGCACTCCACCGTAGACGCATTCCCCCCTTCCTCTACACTCGGAATACTGTCATCCGTAATCCACATCGCATGATCAGCTCCGGTTCCTCTCCCCGAAAAACCCCTATCCCGATTCAAAGCAGTACCATATTCATGCAACTCCACTGCCCGGAAACCTCCCCAACAAGCCTCGGAAACACCGAACCGGGAAATCTAACACCCGAATTCCTCTCCTCCCTCCGCGAAACCTATCAGATGAACGGCCCCGACCGCGCCTGCCACAACGCGGTCACCGCCAGCCCCACCAACACTCTCGCCCTCAACCGCGGCCTCCTCCGCGGCGACGACTCACACTTCAGCCACCGCGTCTACACCAAAGGCATCCTCGATCAGAAACACTCCGGCCGCTGCTGGATCTTCGCCGGCCTCAACGTGATGAGACCCCAGGTGATCCGCGATCACAACATGGAGTCATTCGAGTTCTCCGCAACCTACCTCCAGTTCTGGGACAAGCTGGAAAAGGCCAATCTCTACTTCGAATCCGTCATCGAACTCCGCGACGCGCAATTCATGGATCGCGATTGGGAAATCGTCCACAAGGCCGCTATGGAAGACGGCGGCTGGTGGAACTACCTCGCCGCCCTCGTCGCCAAATACGGAGTCGTCCCTCTCTCGGCGATGCCCGAAACCCACGCTTCCTCTAACACCGCAACCCTCAACGAAATTCTCGGCCGCCTCCTCCGCTCAAGAGCCGCCAACCTCATCGCCCAACACAACAACGGAGCAACTCCCGATGACCTCCGCACATCCAAAAACAACATACTCACGGAAGTCTATCGCATCCTCGTGATCCACCTCGGCGAACCACCCGTCTCCTTTGATTGGCGCTTCACAACCCGCACCAGCGAAAACTCTACCTCCGAACCTGCTTCCGAACCCGCCACCGATCTCCACTCCGCCGCCAACAAACTCCTCACCCCGACCGAACACCACACCCCGCGGTCGTTCTATCAGAAATACGTCGCGCGCCCTCTCTCCGAATACGTTTGCCTCTACAGCGATCCAAGCAACCAGCCCAACCGCCACTACCGCTTCGATCGCGCCCGCAACATGATCGGCGAGCCCTGCATGAACTTCGTCAACATCACGTCCGAAGACATGAAACGGATCGCCATCTCATCCATCACCGCTAACGAATCACTCTGGTTCGCCGTCAACATGAACTTCGATCAATCCCTCGAACTCGGATTGATGAAACATCGCCTCTTCGACTACGAATCCCTCTTCGGAATCGACCTCACCCTCACCAAGGCCGACCGCACTCGCTTCCACTCCGGCGCTTCCGGACACGCTATGTCTCTCATCGGCGTCGACCTCGATCCCGACGCCAAGCCCCTCAAATGGCTCGTCGAAAACAGCTGGGGCGATGACAAGGGAAACAAGGGCCTTTGGACACTCCACGACGACTGGTTCGACGAACACGTCTACACCATCATCTCCCACCGCAGCCACGTCCCGGAAGAAATCCTGAAACACTTCGACCAGGAACCCATCACCCTCCCCGCCTGGTACCCCGGCGCCCGCGCCTGCCAACTCAACCCCTGAATCCTACGCCACCCCCACCTCCCAAATCTGTCGAACATCCTCCTTTCCTAACCCCTCTCATTCTGCCAGTTATCCGCAACATGAACCGAATCGCAGCTCTCATGCTCCTCGCCGCCGCACCGCTCCACGCGGAACAGGTCAACCTCGTCCAAGCCGGCGCCGAGGCCTATCAGGTCTGGGGCTGCGCCACTTGCCACGCCATCGATAAGAACGACGCCTCCATCAAGTCCGGACCCAGCCTCTACAACCTCTTCCAAACCACCCCGCGTGACCGCGAGGTCCACGATCCATCCTCTAACACAAAGATCACCCTCAAGGCCGACAAGGACTACTTCCTCAACGCTGTTAGAAACCCCGCGCGCCACCTCGCCTACGCCGAGAAAGGGCCCACCAAAGGCGAGGCATACCCCGCCATCATGCCCCTCTTCACCGCCGAAGTCGTCTCCGATGCCAACCTCGAAGCCATCTGGCACTACCTCCTCAACGCCTCCGAAGACGGCAAAAACGGCCCCGCCGTCGTCATGGGCGAAATCAAGGCAGACACCGCAAAACCAGAAATCGAAAACCGCGCCGCCGTCCTCGTCGACCAACGCCCCCGCGTCATCCGCGCCCCCCTCGCCGGTGCCAGCGCCCGCGCCATCCACGTCGGCCTGCCAAATGGCATGAACTTCTCCTTCGACCCGCGCCACCTCTCCCTCCGCAGCGTCTGGTCCGGCGGCTTCCTCAACCTCCAAAAGGAACAAACCGGCCGCAGCACCCCGGGCTCCGATCGCGGATACGGCGCTCGCGATGTCCTCGATCCCTCACCCGCACTCATCCCTCTAACAACCGATGGCAAACCCGTCGATTTCGAGTTCAAGGAACCCGACCTCAATGACGACGAAGCCATCATCCGCCACCTCGAAAAAGGCGGCGACTTCCTCAAGGAACTCGCCTCATGGGATGCCGAATTCAAAGGCTATCATCTCGATCCCACCGGCCATCCCCTCTTCCACTTCCGCGTCGGCAAAAACACCATCACCCAGAAAATTACCTTCGCCGAGGATGGTTCCCTTATCATCGAAATCTCCGGCACCCTCAACACCCCGCAATCCTTCCAACTCCGCCAAGCCGGCTGGTCGGACGTCAAGATCGAAGGCGGCACTCTATCAGAAAATCGCTGGACCATCCCTGCCGGTAAAAATACCACCCACCGCCTCCGCGCAAACCTCGGCACCGCCCCCGTCGCCCGCGCACCCCTCGGCGTAAAAGAAAACCTCGACCCGCAACCCGCCACCACCACCCCCGCCCAAGCCGACCTCCCCGCCGGATACACCATCGAAACCTGGACCGCCCCCAAAGACACCTTCGGCCGCGCCCCGCTCTTCGAACCCACCGCCATCGCCGTCGCCAAGGATGGAACCATCGTCGTCGGCACCCGCACCGCCGGCATCTGGCGATGGAAAAACAACACCTGGCAAATGTTCGCCGAAGGCACCTACGAATGCCTCGGACTCGTCATCGAGGACGACTCCGCAAACACCATCGTCATCGCCCAAAAACCCGAAATCACCCGTCTCCGCGACTCCAACAAGGACGGCCGCGCCGACTCCTTCGAAACCCTCTGCGACGACTTCGGCTTCCACGGCAACTACCACGAATACACCCACGGCCCCGCCCGCGATGCCGATGGCAACTACCACTTCACCCTCAACCTCTGCCACGCCAACAACGACCGCGCATCATACAAAGCCGGCGGAAATTTCATGGGCACCATGGGCGGCTTCCGCGGCTGGGCCTGCCTCGTCACACCCGATGGCACCTTCAAACCCTACGCCAGCGGCCTCCGCAGCCCCGCCGGCCTCGCAACCACCCCCGATGGCCGCATCATCTACACCGAAAACCAGGGCGAATACGTCGGCTCCTCAAAAATCAGTTATCTCGTCGATGGAGCCTTCTACGGTCACCCCTCCGCCCTCGTCTCACTCCCCGGCATGAAACCCGGCGCTCCCGAAATCGCCTTCGATCTCTGGAAACCCAAAACCCACCGCCACGCCCTCTGGTTCCCTCACAACAAATACGCCAACTCCCCCGGCAGCCCCGCATGGGACCTTTCTAACGGAAATTTCGGCCCCTTCTCCGGCCAGATGTTCGTCGGCGATCAAACCCTATCCACGCTCATGCGCGTCGCCTCGGAACACATCGGCGGCACAGACCAAGGCACCATGATCCTCTTCGCCCGCAACCTCGCCTCCGGCATCATGCGCCCCTGCTTCCTCCCCGATGGCTCACTCCTGTTAGGCCAAACGGGCCGCGGCTGGCAAGCCAAGGGCGGCAACGAAGCCAGCCTCCAACGCATCATCCGCGACCCTTCCGTCAACACCGCGGACATCCTCTCCGTCCAAACCAACAAATCCGGCTTCACCCTCCACCTCACCGCTCCGCTCGCCGCCGCCGTCACCCCGGAAACCCTCCTCCCCAAATTCCAACTCGAATCCTGGACCTACACCGATGCCGTCACCTACGGCTCGGGCGAAAACGAAAAACGCAAAAGCAACATCGCCTCCCTCTCCATCAGCCCGGACCGCAAATCCATCTCTCTCGAAATCCCCGACTTCGCCACCCCGGCCCAAATCACCAACCGCATCCACCACATCCTTCTCAACGACGCCGCACAACTCTTCGACACCGCCACCAGCCGCCCGCAACTCGAAGCCTATCAAACTGTCCACGCCCTGCCCGAATGATTCACAATCCGCAGGCAGGACGCCCCTCCTACCCATGAAACTCCCGCTCCTCCTCGCCTGCGCCCTCGCCTCATCCACTCTCGCCCAAATTCCTCGCGGCGCATCTCCTCTCGACGCCCCGGAATGGCCGCAAAACTATCGCCTCCACCTCGTCGGTGAAACCAAAGTCACCTTCGGCAAACATCTCGAACTCGATCTAACAGCCGAAGCCTCACCGCACGACATCGCCGTCGAGCAGCCGCCAAAAGGCCCACCCGTCCTCCGCATCTGGTCCGCCGGAAAACTCACCCGCGGCCCCGAGGAAATCCCCGCCCTCAACCCGTCCAACGCCTCGGATTTCCCCGATGCGGACCTCGACCTCGGCACCGACTTCACCGCCATGTCCACCTTCAGGACCACCGGCGACGGCACCATCTTCTCCATGTGCTCCGCCGATGGCAAATGGTCCCCGGACTCCAAAGCGCTCTTCATCCGCGATGGCAAACTCGTCTACGACATCGGATGGCTCGGCGCCATCACCGGCGGCCCCGAAGTCACCGACGACAAACCCCACACCGCCGTTCTAACAGTCAGCTCCGGCGCCGCCCGCCTCTTCCTCGATGGCAAAGTCATCGCCCAGCGCCAGGACTTCTCCCGCCCCGATGTCGATGGCCACCTCTTCAAAATCGGCCGTGCCGCAAAGGACTTCGCAGGCGACCTCACCAACGGCTCCATCCAAACCACACGCGTCTGGAAACGCGCCCTCCCGGATGCCGAAATCAAATCTCTCTTCGAAAACAAGGCCGTCGGCGCAAATACCCCCGACTTCACCCACCAACCCCAACCACACTCCAAACCCACCATCCTCGGCGGCACAGGCTGGGTCCAGCCACTCGAACGCAGTGACCACGGCGAAATCGTCCGCGCCTGGAATAACGATTCCCTAAAAGAAGGCTCGACCATCTACTCCACCCTCTGCGTCGTCTGCCATGGCGATCTCGAAAAACCCGGCTCACTCCCCACCGCCACCCGCTTCGGCGAGACCGACATGAAAAACGGTGCCGACCCCTACTCCATGTTCCTCACCCTGACACACGGTTACAACCAGATGGTCGCGCAACCCCAATACACCACCGCACAGAAATACGCCGTCATCCAATACATCCGCGAAACCTTCCTCCGCACCAAAAGCCCCGACAAACTCACCCCCATCACCCCAAACTACCTTGCCTCCCTCCCTAAAGGCCTCGCCCGCGCCGAAGCTGAAATCGAAGACCGCTCCCAACCTCCCTATCAGCGCATGGACCTCGGCCCCGCGCTCTTCTGGACCTATCAGATCGCCCCCGGAAACATCGCCCAGAAAGGCATCGCCATCCGCCTCGACGATGGCCCCGGCGGCGTCAGCAAGGGCCGCGCGTGGATCGTCTACGATCACGACACCCTCCGCATCGCCGCCGCCACCACCGGCACCTTCGTCGATTGGAAAGGCATCGCCTTCGATGGCTCCCACGGCACCCACACCAGCCTCACCGGAGACCCTCACTTCATCAACCCCACCGGCCCAGGTTGGAGCCTCGGCAATTTCGAGGACACCCGCCCCGTCGCCAAAGACGGCAAACAGTACGGCCCCCACGATGGCCTGAAATTCGGTGGCATCTATCAGCACGGGAACCGCGTCGTCCTCTCCGCCACCGTCCACGGCACCCCCGTCCTCGAATCCCCAGGATGGCTCGACTACGGCAGCACACCCGTCTTCATTCGCACCCTCAACGTCGGAAAATCCACCGCCCAACTCCAACTCCGCGTCGCTCCGGACTCCGTCAACGTCCTTCTATCAGGGGATGGCGATCTAAGAAAAAAGGACGGCTTCTGGATCGCCACCCTCCCCTCATTGGCTCAATCCCGCATCTTCATCTCCCGCGCCGATCCCGCATCGCTCGCGTCTCTATCAAAAACCGACGCCTCCCCCACCGACCTAGCCCCCCTCACCAAAGGCGGCCCCGCCAAATGGCAACAAACCGTCACCACCACCTCCGTCCCCGGCGATGAATCCGCACCCTTCGTCAGCGACGACTTCCCCCTCCCCCACGAAAACCCATGGCAAAGCTGGCTCCGTCCCGGCGGCTTCGATTTCACCCCGGATGGCAAAGCCGCCATCGTTGCCATGTGGAATGGCGATGTCTGGCGCGTCGAAGGCATCACCGCAAAAGCCCCAGCTCCACTCACCTGGCGCAGGATCGCCAGCGGCCTCTTCCAACCGTTAGGCGTCAAGTTCCGCGGCAACGACCTCTTCATCACCTGCCGCGATCAGATCGCACAACTCCACGACCTCAACACCGACGGCGAAATCGACTTCATCGAGTGCTTCAACAACGACGCCCAGGTCACCGAACACTTCCACGAATTCGCCATGGGCCTCCAAACCGATGCCGCCGGAAATTTCTACTACGCCAAATCCGGACGCCACGCCCTCGACAGCGTCGTCCCCCAACACGGCACCCTCCTCCGCGTCAGCCAGGATGGATCGAAAACCGAAATCCTCGCCACCGGCTTCCGCGCTGCAAACGGCGTCTGCGTCAACGACGACGGCACCTTCTTCGTCACCGACCAGGAAGGCTTCTGGACCCCGAAAAACCGCATCAACCACGTCAAACCCGGCGGCTTCTACGGCAACATGTTCGGCTACACCAACGTCACCGACACCTCGGACTCCGCCATGGAGCCACCCATGGTCTGGGTCACCAACGCCAAAGACCGCAGCCCTGCCGAACTCCTCTGGGTTCCCAAAAACGCATGGGGCAACCTCGGCGGCAGCCTTCTCAACCTCAGCTACGGCACCGGCCAAGTCTTCATCATCCCGCACGAGGAAATCAATGGCGTCTGGCAAGGCGCCGTCTGCGAACTCCCTATGCCAGCCTTCGCCACCGGCATCATGCGCGGCCGCTTCGCCCCCGATGGCGCACTCTACACCTGCGGTATGTTCGCCTGGGCCGGAAACGCCACCGACCCCGGCGGCTTCCACCGCATCCGCCGCAGCGCCACCCCAGTCAACCTCCCCATCGCCATCCACGCCACCAAAGCCACCCTCTCCATCACCTTCAGCGAACCCGCCAAACTCGCCGATGCCTCATTCAAAACCTGGTCACTCAAACGCACCAAAAACTACGGCTCCCCCCACATCAACGAACGCGACCTCAAAATTCAAAACATCACCATCTCCCCCAAAAATCCCAACACCCTCATCCTCACCATCCCAGACCTCTCCCCCACCGATTGCTACGAACTCAAAATCGGCCCCCACACCCTCCACGGCACCATCCACCAACTCCATTAACCAATCCCCGCTCCCACCGTAGCGAAGTTTGTAAAAACTTCGGCTGCAAACTCTTGGCTAAGAAGCTAGCGAAGGAGGATCTCCCTTCCTCCCAACATCACTCAGGAATCACATCCGACCGCTTCACCACCTTCCCCTCCCACTCAGCCAAATCCGTCGCTTTGTCATAAGTCAGTATCCGCTGGGCACTCCCCGGAACCGGTGGCAAATCCACCTTCGGCAACCACTTCCGATGCGCCGCAATCACCCCGGCATATCTCACATCTCCCGCCAAATTCCTCCACTCACTCGAATCATTCTTCATATCATACAACTCTTCACTCCCATCCGCATATCGGATGTATCGCCAGTTCTCCGACCGCACACCATGATTTCCCCGATTGTGACTCGTGATCGCTGGCCGCTCACGCTTCGCCGAAGCATCCTTCAACTGCGGCAACAGGCTGATCCCCTCCAAACCCGCCCGCGCCGGCACTCCCGTTAGATCAATCAACGTCGGATAAAGATCCAACAACTCCGCGGGCTTCATGCATCGCTGCCCACCCTTCACCCCGGGCCCCGCGAAAATCAACGGAACCCGCGTCCCATCATCCCAAAGCGAATTCTTCCCCGTGATCCCCTTCTCCCCCAGATGCCACCCGTGATCGCTCCAAACCACCACAATCGTATTCTCAGCGCTCCCCGCCTCATCCAGCGCATCCATCAACCGCCCCACCTGCGCATCCACAAAACTCGTGCAGGCAAGATAACTCCGCACCAAATTCCGCCACTGACCCTTCTCCCGCGCCCACTTCAACCGCGGCTCCGGCAAACGCCAGTGCAGATACCAGGAAAACCTCGGGGTATCATCCCGATCCGTCTCAAGGATCTTCGGCAGCACGCTGTCATCATCAGGAAAAAGATCAAACCACTGCTGCGTCGCATAACATGGCACATGCGGCAGAAAAAACCCCGCAGCAATGAAAAATGGCTCGCCCTTCGGCGCATTCAAGATCTCCTTCACCGCCCAACTCGCCACCTGATAATCCCCCTTCTTCGTATCATCATTGTTCGGCGGCCACACCCCCCAATCCATCAGCGGATTGTTCCCCATCGGTGTCGGCCCGACCAACTTCTTCGGCGGCCTCGCACCCACCCCTCCGAAGGGCGCGGTGTGCTGGAACTCCGGCTCCATCTTCGCCCCACCACCCGCATTCGTCCCATGATGATGGATCTTCCCCGTCGCCGAGGTCCGATACCCGTGCTTCGCAAAATGTTGGGACAACGAAACACGATCCCTCAACCCCGCCACCTGCCGCGGCGAAGGCACCAACCCGTAAACCCCCGTGCTGCTAGGCCGCATCCCGAACATCACGCTCGTCCGCGAGGGATTGCACAGTGGCGATTGGCAATGCGCGTTTAAGAACGTCGTCCCACGCCCCGCCAACTTGTCCAAATTCGGCGTCTTCGCCATCGGATGCCCACCCAAATGCCCGACCCAGTCATTCTGATCATCGATCGCAATGAACAAAATGTTAGGCCGCCGCTCCGCCCCCCTCGCCAAAACGCCAAGGCACAAAAAACTCAGTAAAAGAAAGGCCGCTCTCATAACAATCCCCAGAGCCTCCCGAAAATACCCGAAAACCTCTGAACCCTCCATAACGCACCCCACACCCTCGTTGTTCCAAAACAATCGAAAATCCAAACCCCTCCCCCCCAAAAACAAAAAATCCCGAGGCTTTTCAGCTTCGGGACTCGTTGATTCTCAAAGAGAAGTGCTCGAAAGAGGACTCGAACCTCCACGGGTTACCCCACTAGATCCTTAGTCTAGCGCGTCTACCAATTCCGCCATCCGAGCATCCGGTTGGGTGGGCGGCGGTGATATGGGCGGCGGCGGGACTTGGCAAGGAATTCTTTGAAAAAAATTCAACAGGACGATTGGCATCCTTCCGGCTTGCATCATCGCTCCCGCACGAAAGCATGGGGTGTCCTTAACCATGGAAGCTATCCGCGCAGTCAATGTTGTGAAATCCTTCGGAGCCGTCCGCGCGCTCGATGGCATTTCTTTGGAAGTCGCCCCCGGCGAATTGTTCTTCCTCCTCGGCGCATCCGGCTGCGGAAAAACCACACTCCTCCGCTGCATCGCCGGCCTCGAAACCCCCACCAGCGGCGGCATCTTCTTCGGCGAGAAAGACGTCACCACCATGCCTCCCCACAAACGCGAGGCAGCCATGGTCTTCCAAAGCTACGCCCTCTGGCCACACCTCACCGTAGGCCAAAACATCGCCTTCGGCCTCGAAGAACGAAAAGTCCCCAAAGCCGAAATCAAAAAGCGCGTCGAGGAAGCCCTCGAAATGGTCCAACTCCCCGGCTTCGGCGGCCGATCCATCGACCAGATGTCCGGCGGCCAACAACAAAGAGTCTCCCTCGCCCGCGCCCTCGTCGTCAAACCCAAGTGCCTCCTTCTCGATGAACCCCTCTCCAACCTGGACGCCCAACTCCGCGTCGAAATGCGCCGCGAAATCCGCCGCATCGTGAAGGAAAACGGCCTAACAGGCATCTACGTCACTCACGACCAGGAAGAAGCCCTCGCCATGGCCGACCGCATGGCAGTCCTCAGCCGCGGAACCATCGGCCAGGTCGGCACCCCAGAGGAAATCTACCGCTCACCCCGCACCACCTACGTCGCCCACTTCATCGGCGAAACCAACCTCACCCCAGGCGAAGTCATCGAAACCCGCGACGCCTTCTGCATGGTCCGCACCCCCGCCGGACCCATCGTCGGCCGCCTCACCGATCCCGGTTGGCAACCCACCCCCGGCGAACAAGTGAAACTCTCCATCCGCCCCGAAGCCTGGCGACTCACACCACTCCCCGGCGACAACATCATCCCCGGCCAACTCAGCGAACGCAGCTACCTCGGCCAACGCATCCAATACTGGGTCGAAACCCAGGCCGGCCGCCAACAAATCGTCGAAATGAACCCCCACCAACTCCACGAACCCGGTAATACCCCGGTCAATCTCCACGTCCGCCACGACGACGTCGTCATCCTCAAATCCTAACACCTAACACCTACCCGCACCCTTGAAAACCCGTGCATGGACCATCTTCGGACTGCTGGCGCTCATCGTCGCCCTCCCACTGGTGATGCGCCGCGAAACCGCGACCGTCTCCCCCGCCGAAGCCGATGAACGCCTCGTCATCCTCACCCCGCACAACGAATCCATCCGCCAGGAATTCGGCGAGGCCTTCGCCCTCTACTGGAAACAAAAAACCGGCAAAACCATCTACGTCGACTGGCGCACCCCCGGCGGAACCTCGGAAATCCGCATGGTCCTCGACGCAGGATTCAAAGCCGCGGAGGAAACCGGCCGCGATGGCATCGGCGTCGACCTCTTCTTCGGCGGCGGCGAGCCCGACTTCGCAGGACAGGCAAAAAAAGGCCGCTTCGTCCCACTCGATGTCTTCGAAAAACATCCCGACTGGTTCGGCGAAAATGGCGTCATCCCCGAAACTTTCACCGGCGAACGCTACTACTCCACCGATCGCGTCTGGGTCGGCACCTGCATGTCCCAGTTCGGTATCTGCTACAACCCCCAGTCCCTCGACCGCCTGAAAATCGACCCGCCCACCGCATGGGACGACCTCGGCGACCCACGCTACGCAGGCACCCTCGCCCTCGCCGACCCCACCAAAAGCGGCTCCGTCGCACGCACCTTCGAACTCCTCGTCCAGGACCAAATCCAACGGTCCATCACCGCCGCAGGCACCGAGTCCCCCGAAGCCCTCCAAGCCGGTTGGGCCGCCGGACTCCAGCTCATCCAACGAATGTCCGCCAACGCCCGCTACTTCACCGACAGCGCCTCCAAAATCCCCCACGACGTCGGCCAGGGAAACGCCGCCGCCGGTATGTGCATCGACTTCTACGGCCGCTCCTACGCCGAGGAACTCATGACCGCCGATGGCAAACCCCGCGTCATCTGGATCGCTCCCAAAGCCGGAACCACCCTCAGCGCAGACCCCATCGCCGTCCTCAAAGGTGCCGATAGCCCGCAACTCGCCCAAGCCTTCGTCGAGTTCTCCCTCCTCCCGAAAACCCAACGCCTCTGGTTCGGCAAACCCGGCTCACCCGGCGGCCCCAAAGAACGCGCCCTCCACCGCACCCCCGTCCGCCGAGACGTCTACACCCCGGAATTCCTCCAACACTCCACCATGCCGGATTCCGATCCCTACCACGACCCTGGCAACTTCACCTACCGCCGCGAACTCACCGGCTCCGCCTTCAACACCCTCCGCCAGCTCGTCAAAGTCATGTGCATCGACTCCCACGAGGAAATGAAATCCGCATGGCGCGCCATCGCCGATGCCGGAATGCCCGCCGAGGCCCTCGCCGTCTTCTCCGACGTCTCCATCCTCACCTACGAACAAGGCGGAAAAGGCGACCCGGGCCTCGATCACCCCGACGCCCTCAAAGCCGCCGAACGCGCCCAACAACTCGGCGAATGGTTCCGCGCCAACTACCGGAAAGCCGAGCAACTCGCCCGCAAGTCCGCCCCCGCCCCCCCC